>NZ_QULD01000001.1:0-546401 GCF_003481425.1 Blautia sp. OM06-15AC
TTTGCCCAGCGCAGGATCGGCGGCCCACGGAGGGAGCCGCCATGCTGATATACCCTGTTTTTCCAAAGCATAGCTTGTTAAAAAAAGCCTGTATCCAACAGGGGGCAGCTCCGGCCAATGGTATGAACTATACCATGTAAGGAAACTTCATATCAATTTAATTTTCGCCCGGTGGGGTCTACGACCTGCCGGGCGAATTTTGTCGTTTCCTGCGGTATTTCGGTGCGGGCCGGAGCTGCCGCAGCAACATAGACACAGGGGGCGACGCAATCGGCCCTGGCTTCTCACTCTCCCGCAGATCGGGGGTGAGAAGATGAAGTACACTCCTGATGGTTATGGAGAACGCTGCCGGTTTGACGCTTTCTGCAAAACCGTTCTCCGCAACGAGGCCAGAACCCACCTGCGGGATTTGGGCCGCCAGCGGAACCGGGAAATCGAGTTCAGCGCCTTATCGCAGCAAGAAATGGACAAGCTCTGCACAGTAGACGAATACCCAAGTGACAGCTTCCTATTCACAGCCTATGGCTATGCCTTACATATCCGGGACGAGCTGGTGGCCGACGCCTTTGCCAGCCTGCCGGAACAGGAGCAAGGCATTTTAATCCTGCATTGTGTGTTGGAGCTGGCAGACGGTGAGATCGGCGGTCTTGTGGGAATGTCCCGCAGCGCCGTCCAGCGGCACCGCACCAAGGCCCTGAACGAATTGCGGAAACGATTGGAGGACGAAAGGAGGAAACCGAAATGAAGCAGCCGACTTTCTGTGGGCGGGAGCTGTTGCCACTATCTGTGATCGAGGCGGCCCGTGCCGGTGATCCTCTGGCCGTGGAGCGCGTCTTGTGGTACTATGAGGGCTACATGGACAAGCTCTGTACCCGGACGCTCTACGATCTGGACGGTTCGCCCCGTGTGCGGGTGGACGAGTACATGAAGCGCCGATTACAAAGCAGACTGATCCGGGCCATCCTGAACAGCCCATAAGAAAGCGCCGGACGCGGCGGCCTACTGGCCCTGCGCCCGGCGTTTTCTTATGGGGATACTCTACGCATTTCAAAGCCTGTTTCGGCGGGGATTGGAGCAATCCTATTGCCGCCCCGTCAATCGCTTGTCAGAAGCCCGCTATGGCGGCCTATTCAGCGGCTTAACTGCGTAGCTTGCAGGTATCTTTTCCGCTGCCTTTCGGCCTCTTGCTTCCGGCGCATCCGAACCGCGCAATCCGGGCAATATTTCGCCCGGTTGGATTTCGGTGTAAATGCAGCCCCGCACACGGCGCACCGCTTCACGCTGTCCCGGCTCTGGATGATCTCGGCATACAGCGCCCCATCCAGCGGGAGAACAGCGGCACGAAACCACCGGCACAGCAATGAATAGGAAATGCTCTGGACGCACACACATTCCTCGCCGTCGTCCAGCAAGAGGCAGTTCCCGTCACAGTAGTTGCAGCACTCATGCGTCAGCTTCCGGGCCTTGCGGTATTGAGGGTAACTCATTCTCGGTATGCTCATAGCTCTTGTGCCTGTTCCTTTCCCGGCGTCACCCGCAAAATGCTGTCCACATTCTGCTTGATAATGCCGTATTCTTTCAGCTCTCGCTTGACTTCGCCGTACTGTTCGTACAGCCGCGCTTTCTGCTTGTCCAGCTCCCGGTACTCGGCTTTCAGGGCGGCCAGATCGGGCAGCCTTGTGATCCCGGCGTCCTTGATGGCCTTTGCCGCCGCCTCGTACAAAATAAGCTGGCTTTCATGTTCGCGCCGGAACGCAGCCTTGTCTTTGGCTTTGCGGTATTCCAGCACCACGGGCCGGAGCTGCTTGTAGGTGGTGAGGTTCTTTATCAGCACCGCCATGTTCCCAAGACGCCGTTCCACATCTTTGAGGGCCGCAGCCGCCTCGTCGTTGGCCGCGCTGATCTCCGCGACCTTGCTTTCCAGCTCGGCATATTGCTCAATGCCATGCTCGGTAAGGAAGTTCATTGTCTTTGCAGCCTGCTTCAAATTTTCGAGCTTCGCCCAACGTGCATAGCCCGCGCTCTGCTGGGCCTTGATGTTGTTCTCCAAGTCGATCCGCAGGGTGATACCCTTGCGCTGCCGGTTCGGGCCTCTGTCCACGGCCAGCCCCTTGATCCGGCGGGTGATGGCTTCCTCGGTGTAGTTCTCGCCCAGCGTCTTGCAGCGGGTGAAGCGTTCCTGTCCGGGGGCGCGGAACGAAATAAATTTGCCGGGTTTGATCTCATAACCCTGCGCCTGCATGAGCCGCAGAAAGTCGTCAAAGTCTTTGGCCTGTGGGATGGCAGCATCAATGGCAACTTTGAGCTTCGCTTTCCAGCTCGTCCCTTTCCGCTGGGCGTCCCATTCGGCGTAGCTTTTGCCCTTACTCTGGCCGGGCTTTACCACGGACAATCCGTGTTCCTTGCACAGCCGATCACTGGTGCGTCGGATGTAGGCATAGCTCTGTTTGTTGGAAACGTACTTGCGCTGATTGATCATATCCACGGCACAAAAAATGATGTGATTATGGACGTGGCCCTTATCAATATGGGTAGTCAGCACATAGGGATATTTCCCTTGCAGCACTTCGTCGGCAAGCTGCTTCCCGATCTCATGGGCCTGTTCCGCCGTGGCCTCGCGGGGGGCAAAGGACTGTATCAGGTGGTGGGCCAGATTGTTGCCCTTTTGGTATGCCTGTGTCAGCAGCATTTCAAATTCTATGTCTGCTGTTTCATAGGAGCAGGCAAAGGAGGACACCAGCAGCTTGTCGTCGGTCTTGTCCGAGTTCTCGATGTAGTCCAGGGCTTTTTTCAGCGTTGACTTGATAGGATGTATCTTTGTAACTGCCATATCTGCGCCAGCGCCCCCTTTATATCTTCGATGTCCTGTGCGTACACCGGCCCCATGCTGTTCAGTCGCTTTGCAATCTGATTGACGTTGACGCCGATTTTTTGTATCTCGGCGGTCTGCGCCCGGATGTCGGTAGTGTCCATGTTGACGATATAGCCGTCAATGAGCATCTTCCGGGCGTAGGCTGAAAAGTTTTTCGTGTGCAGCAGCGCCATTTTCTGTTCAATCAGTTTTCGTTCCTCCGGTGTCACTGGAACGCGCAGCACAATTTTTCTGGTTCTGTTTACCATGTTTCACCGTCCTTTCCATTCAAGGGGTTTGGGGACTTCCCCAACAAGCAAAACGGACGAGGCCCGGCAGGGGCGGGATGGGCCGTTTTTTCGGGAGTGTGGCTACACTCCCTATGCTTGCTACGTTACTGTTTCTCCGCTAACAAGACGTTCCCAAACGCCAAAACTACCCGCAAAATAGACCGCTGGACAGAAAAAAGTGCAAAAAAAGAGGGCGCTTGCGCGTCCCCATAAAAAGAAAACAGAGGATGTTTTTACTCACCCTCCGTTTCTTCGTTTGGCTGTTTGATTTTCAAGGCCCCGTCAATGGCACCCTCCACGATTGGTAGATACTGCTCCGGGCAAAGTTTCAGCTTGTGGCTGACACGTTTCCGATCTTCGCTTTCCTCCCGCATGACTTCTGGATTGAAGTAGTGCTCCACGGGCAGGCCGCAAATCTTGATAAGCTGTATCACGACGGGCAGGCTGGGGATCGTTCCCTCATTCTCGATATTGGCAAGATACCGGGATTCGATGTTTACCTTTTCCGCCAAGTCTTTTCGTGTGAGATGCTTTGCTTTCCGCGCTTCCTTTACGTCTGCGCCGAAAGTTTCAAAACCGGGGCAATCTTCGATTTTCGCCATATTGCATCACCCACTTACATTCTATATTTCATAGTCTGCACATGGAATGTTGCTATATGCGGATAGCTTAAACTTTATAATTCATATATCCAGTGATAATTTGTAACCCAATTTCGTATCAAGTCTCTTTTTTTCAAATAAGAAGATAGGTGAGTTGACAGGTGTCACTTACCGTGATATACTGTACTTGTTGTAGCAATACAGTATGATACAGATGGGTGGTGATGATGTGGAAATAGTCGTTAGCAACAAAGCAAGCAGTCCTCTATATGAACAGATTGCAACACAAATAAAAGCTGCGATTATGAGTGGAGAGTTGAAAGCGGGTGAAGCAATACCCTCGGTTCGTGCGCTTGCAAAATCATTGCATATTAGCATTTTGACTGTTCAAAAAGCATATGCGACTTTGCAAGAGGATGGTTTCATTGAAACGACTGCTGGAAAAGGTTGTTATGTTTCAGCTCAAAATCAAGATTTCTATTTGGAGGAACAGCAGAAAAAGATAGAAGAAAAATTTTCAGAAGCAGTCGGAATTGCCCGCACAAGTGGTATCAATCTTGATAAACTAATAAGTTTACTTACACTTTTATATCAGGAGGATGATTAAATGACAAATAGTGCTTTGGAGGTCAAAAACCTCACAAAAGACTACGGAGATTTTGTACTTGACAAATTGAACTTTACACTTCCCCGTGGTGTAATTATGGGGCTGATTGGTGAAAATGGTGCCGGAAAGTCTACAACAATTAATTGTATTTTAAATGAAATACAGAAGGACGATGGAGAAATCTTGATTTTTGGGAAAGACCATATCTCTAATGAAATAGAGATCAAGAGCAAGCTGGGCGTTGTGTTCGATGAAAACCATTTCCCCGACATTTTTACTCCCATGGAAATTGGGAAATATATGGCCGGGATTTACTCCGGTTGGGAATGGGCTACTTACCGCCAGTTCCTTGAGAAGTTCGAGTTGCCAAAAGACAAGAAAATCAAAGATTTTTCAAAAGGAATGAAAGTCAAACTTGCTTTTGCTGTCGCCCTCTCTCACAAGGCCGAGTTATTGATTTTGGACGAAGCAACGAGTGGACTTGACCCAATTATACGAGACGATGTTCTGGATATGCTGATTGATTTTGTGCAGGACGAAAATCATTCCGTACTGGTATCTTCTCATATCACAAGCGATTTGGAAAAAGTTGCCGACTACATTACCTTTATCCATAAAGGTAAATTAGTTTTTAGCCATGATAAAGATGATCTGGTTGATAATTACGGCATTGTAAGTTGTGGTTCGGTTATATTTGACACACTTGACAAAACAGATACCATAGCTTATCGCAAAGAAGATTATCAATACAAAGTGTTAGTACGAAATCGCAATAAGGCTGCAAAAAATTATCCCAAAGCGATTGTCAGTCCAGCAACGATAGAAGAAATTATGTTGTTCTATGTAAAGGGGGAATTGCAGTGAAAGGTTTATTGATAAAGGACTTTCTTACCATTAAGAAGAAGTATGGTGTCCCTCGGCTCATTATGGATGTAGCCATCATTATCGCACTGATGATTATTTTGGGAGGGACTGGGGCAATATATATTAGTTTTCTGCTCATTCCTATGGAAGTCGCCTCTATGGTTATGTCATTGACAACTTGCGACGAACAATGGAAATGGGGTAAATATGCTATTTCTTTACCTGTTTCCAAAACGCAGATTGTGAAAAGCCGTTATGCGTTTGCTCTTATTTTGTCGCTGGTTGGATTTGCTGTTGCATTGGGTGTAAACACTATTTCATTTATTTGCTTCCCAGCATACCGATTTGGATTTTATGTATTTCTTTCCATTGCTTCCCTCGGCGTTACATTGCTGTTTCTTTCCTTTATTCTTCCTTCAAATTATTCACTGGGAGTAAACGCTGGATTTGCGGCAATGATTATTATGGTAATACTATTGATTATCCTTGGTATTTGGTCAAAACTGACTAACAATGCAATCATGTGGTTTGTTGTGGAGCATTTTGAACTTAGCATGGTTATTACATTTGTGGGCGTTGCTATACTTTTTGTGCTATCCTACGCTTTATCTGTTTCTTTCTTTAAGCGTAAACATACTTAAAGCGCAAAGAAACTGGTGATGCTATGGAAAGCGTAAAATGGATATTATGTCCTATATGCAAAAATAAAACTCGGATCAAAGTTCGTAGAGACACAATACTTCATAATTTCCCACTTTTTTGCCCCAAATGTAAGCAAGAAACTCTAATCAATGTGAAACAACTGAATATGTCAGTTATCAAAGAGCCAGACGCAAAGACGCAGAGCCGATAACCCGTAGCCAGCAGGCGCACGGATTATCGGCTCTTTTTTTGATAGCTTTTGCGCTGATGTTCTTTGACACCACACAACAAGACCGTTGTTATCGGCCAGAGTGTTGCGGCGCAGAACGGCGGTTTTGAAATGAAAAATTTCAAGCCGCCGTTTTCTTTTTTCAAAAATGAGAATACGGAGGGTGTATTAAAGTCGCCCTTTTTTAAGGACACGGCGGTGCCTTGGAGGTATTGCCGTGTTCATTTTGCTTTTTCCCAGTCCTCGTAACCTTTATCAGCTAAAAAAAGCATTACCCCTCCGCAGGATAAATACGGCGGTAGGTATGAACTATACTGTGTAAATAACTATCTGAATACATCATTTCTTCGCCCGGTAGGTTTGCGACCTGCCGGGCGTTTTTTGTCGCTTTTTGCGGCCCGGCCATACCCGAAAAAATATTTTCAAGAATTATCAAAAAGGAGACGTTTAGCGGGTAGCAAAGGGCCTGTCTGGTGTCATGTTGGCGGAAAGGGACAGAACCACCACATCCCCCACAGAAAGGGGGTGAGAAGATGGAAGCTATCCCCCGCGACTATGGCGAACAGTGCCGGTTTGATGCTTTCTGCAAAACCGTACTGCGAAATGAGGCCCGAAACTACCACCGGGATATGAAACGCCAGCGCGACCATGAAACGTCGTTCAGCGTTCTCCCGCAGGCAGAATTGGACAAGCTCTACACCGTAGATCATTACCCCAGCGACGACTTTGTATTTTCGTCGCACGGCTATGATTTACATATCGACAACGAGCTTGTGGCCGCCGCATTTGCCGAGCTGACCCAGCAGGCGCAGAGCATTTTGATTTTGCACTGTGTTCTGGAACTGGCAGACGGCGAGATCGGCGCACTCATGGGAATGTCCAGAAGTGCCGTCCAGCGGCACAGGACTAAAACGCTGAAAGAGCTGCGAACAAAATTGATGGCGTTGATGCCGGAGGGAGGTTAGACGCGGATGAAAAATCCCAACTACAAAGGCATTGAGCTTTTACCCCTTTCGGTGATCAAGGCCGCCCGCGCCGGTGATGCCGAAGCCGTGGAACGAGTATTGCGGTACTACGAGGGTTACATCAACAAGTTGTGTACCCGGACGCTTTACGACGAATACGGCCAGCCTCATGTGTGCGTGGACGAGTACATGAAGCGCCGTCTGGAAATCAAGCTCATTTCTTCCATCGTCACGATACCGTGACGAACCGGCCCTCGGAGGCTGAAACAGCTTAACCCTTTCCCTGTTTCTTCCCTCTGTTGCGGGCCGCTGGCAGTACCTTGAAAAAGAAAGCCCGATGGGAGGCCACCGGCGCAGTATAGGGCAACGGACACATTCTGTATGTTCCGCGTCGGTGGATGCGCCATGACCTCATATCCTTTGAGTGAGCGAGAACCATCTACACCGAGAGTTGGCAGCTCACAAGCAGCGGCGCATACGCTAACGATACTCCCGCGTTGAACGCCCTCAAAGCATTGCGCGGCGCACCCACAAGCATGGGCCGAGGTGAAATTCCTGTGGAGCTGATGCCATCAGCCGTCCGTTCTGTCCACTTTTTTTAGATATGGAAAGGGGGAATTATCTTTGAAAAAGGACAATCTGCTTCGATATAGTATGCAGCTTGCTTTTCTCAAACAGCTTTTGGAAAAGAAGCTGATTTCTGATAGAGAATATTCCCTTATCAAAAGTCGTCTGATGAAAGACTACAAAATTGTTTCCGATCTATTGTCTTGAATTGCTGTCCTCTAT
Organism: Blautia sp. OM06-15AC; assembly: GCF_003481425.1. NCBI lineage: Bacteria > Bacillati > Bacillota > Clostridia > Lachnospirales > Lachnospiraceae > Blautia > Blautia sp. OM06-15AC. The sequence goes on from NZ_QULD01000001.1 coordinate 7,840, forward strand.
GTGTTATAATAACACTATAATAGGAACACAAAAAGGAGGGCCGCCATGAAAGACGTGGAAATCATTAAGGCGCGTAATGTACTTTCGTCCAGAGCAAGGACAAATTTGGCAAAGCGCCTGCGTGTTGCTGCTTATTGTCGAGTGAGTACCGATAGTGAAGATCAGCTAAACAGTTACAAATCACAAGTTCAGCATTATACCGATTTGATTAAAAGCAAATCTGAATGGGACTTAGCCGGTATCTATGCCGATGAAGCAATTACAGGTACACAGGTAACGAAGCGGGAAGATTTTCAGCGGTTAATTAACGACTGCATGAATGGTGATGTTGATATGATAATCACTAAATCTATTTCCCGTTTTGCGAGAAATACACTGGACACGTTGAAGTATGTTCGTATGCTGAAAGAAAAAGGAATTGCCGTTTTCTTTGAGGAAGAAAACATAAATACTTTGACAATGGACGGTGAGCTGCTTCTCGTCATTTTAAGCTCTGTGGCGCAGCAGGAAGTTGAGAACATCTCTGCAAATGTCAAAAAGGGCTTGAAAATGAAAATGCAGCGCGGTGAATTGGTTGGGTTCCAAGGTTGCTTAGGGTATGACTACCATCCAGAGGATAAGAGCATTTCGATCAATGAGGAAGAAGCTGAAATAGTACGGTATATCTTCCGGCGCTATATCGAGGGGGCTGGTGGTTCCGTAATTGCACAGGAGCTTGAAAACTTAGGGTACAAGACCAAACGCGGCAGCACCCGATGGGCCGAAACAACAGTTATCGGCATAATCAAAAATGAAAAATACAAAGGCGACATTTTGATGGGGAAAACTTTTACGCTTGACCCTATCTCTAAGCGCCGTTTGGATAATTTCGGTGAAGAAGATCAGTTCTACATCCGGGATCACCATGAGGCCATAATATCAGAGGAAATGTTTGAAAAGGCACAGGAGATTTTGAAGCGCCGCGCAAAGCCGCGCCGTTTAGGTACGGATGGCAAACGTGAAAAATTCAGCCGGAAATATGCCTTTAGCTGTATGCTGGAATGTGGCTTCTGCGGTGGTACACTTACAAGGCGAAGCTGGCACAGCGGTTCACAGTATAACAAGGTTATCTGGCAATGTGTGACTGCCACCAAAAAGGGCAAGAAGTTTTGTCCTGACAGTAAAGGAATTGCCGAGGAAACCATTGAGCAGGCATTTATTGAATCCTACCGGCTTCTGTGCCAAAATAATAAAGACGTGTTAGATGAATTTATTGCCCGAACAGAAGAAACCCTTTCGGACAGTAATGCAAGCAAACAGTTGGCGAAAGTAGAGAAAGATATTGCTGCATTGGACGCAAAGCGGGCCAAGCTGGTTGATATGCGGCTGGAAGAAATCATTGACAAAGAAACATACGAGCAAAAGTATTTTGATTTAAGCAGTCAGATCGAACAGCTCCAAAAACAGCGCGAGAGCTTGCAAGAATCTGCTGAAACAGAAAGCACTATGAAAAAGCGGATTGCAGAGTTTCGTAGGACGCTGGAAGAAAACGAAGTGCTAGACACTTTTGACCGTTATGTTTTTGAAAGCATAGTTGAAAAAGTGATCGTCGGCGGGTATGATGAAGATGGTAACAAAGACCCGGCCATGCTGACATTCATCTATAAGACTGGATTCAAAAACAGTTTGGACGGCACCAATTTTAAGCCGCCGAGAAAGAATAGCAAGGCAGCAAAACAAAACGCCGGTTTGTGTTCCCATACAACCGACGAGGCAAAGTCAATGTGTTCCTATCATAGTGACGACACACGTGGAGACGGTTGTTCTTTTGTCCCAACTGAAACAAAAGCCGGATGTATCTCACAGGTAAAGAGAAAATGCGGAATTGAGGTTGGAAAGAATTTGCGCGTTGCAACGAGGAGAATGGACTGCTTGCAGGGCAATTCGACGACTGCCGCGACAGACTTGGAACTTGTTCCAAGTCCTAATTTACCTAAAAATGAAGATAGCAGGCAACCGCAGTGTCCAGAAGATAAAGAGAGTGCAATTGTGGAGGCATTGAAGCATTTTAAGATGAATAGTTAATAAAGAGAGGTGCAGATGCTATGCCAGGTATACTCGTGGTTGAAGATGATGAAAATTTAAATCGTGGAATTACATTTTCACTGAAAAAATCCGGATATGAGGTTTTTTCAGCAGAATCAGTGAAAAAAGCGAAAAGAATTGCAAGTGATCATAATGTGGATGTTACCATTTGTGATGTGAATCTTCCGGATGGGAATGGACTGGAATTTGTAAGGTGGATGAGATGCAATTATAATACATACATTATTTGTCTTACAGCACTAGATCAGGAGATGGATCAGGTCATGGGATATGAAGCAGGGGCAGATGATTATATTACAAAGCCGTTTAGTCTTTCGGTACTTCTTTTGAAAATAGAAGCACATTTCCGCCGCAGACAGGAGAAAACGGAAGCCGGAAAGATGATTTCGGGAGATATCGTATTTATCGCAGGAGAAATGAAAGTCCTGATAAAGAGTCGTGAAATCAGTCTGACAAAAACGGAGTTGAAAATGCTGACTTTTTTTCTTCAGAATCCGAAACAGATTCTTTCAAAAACACAAATATTGGAAAATGTGTTTGATCTGGAAGGGGATTTTGTGGATGAAAATACAATCGCTGTCAATATCAGAAGACTCCGTGAGAAAATCGAAGACAATCCGGCTGCACCGGTCTATATAAAGAATATCAGAGGTCTTGGGTATATATGGAATCAGGAGGTAAGGCAGTGACAAAGAGATATCGCAAGAAGATTACAGTAGTGCTCTCCTTGGTATTACCTGTCATATTATTGTTTGCAATATTAAATTGCTTTACCACGTATGTGTTTTATGAAGATTACAAATATAAAATGAATCTTATGACAGAGATTGCTGCAAAGGAAGAATTTTCCGGGCTGGATGCTGTTTCGGAATTGCTTAAGGATAAGGATATTGAAACCAACGAACAGGGAAGGCGATTATTGGAGCAATATGGATACTGGGGAAATAAAGGGAATGCATTTTATTCGCAATTCCAGCATCAGGTTATGGTGATCGGTGCTGTAAGCACTGTGATATGCGTGTTTTTTTTGACTTTTTTACTTTATTGGAAGAAAAAAGAAGATGCGTGTCATCAGAAAATATTAGACCAGTTGGAAGAAATTCTGATCAGATTCCGTGAAAATAAATTTGATGATTTACTGAAAACGGAAAATTACGCAGAACTGGAAAAATTGAATGACCAGCTTGAAGCAATCGGACATCATATTCAGTTGCTAAAGGAAGAAGCACGGACAGAAAAAGAGAGCACGAAAGAAATGGTTTCTGACATCTCACACCAGTTAAAGACACCGGTTGCAGCTTTGGATATATGTTTTAGTGTGCTGATGCAGAATGACTTAAGTGCCACAGAACAGGAGGAGTTTCGTATCCGTTGTCGGAGTGCTCTGGATGGACTGGAGACATTATTGCAGTCGCTTCTTGAAATATCCAAGATGGAAACTGGACTGATTCAGATGAATAAGAAAAAACTTCCACTTATAGATACTGTCATATCTGCTGTGAATCGTACATATCCAAAAGCGGATGAGAAAGAAATTGAATTCGTTTTTGACTATGAAAAAGAGCTGGAAACATGCACGATTATGCAGGATAAAAGGTGGCTTGGCGAAGCTGTGATCAACGTTCTGGATAATGCGGTCAAGTACAGTCCGGGTGGTTCAAAAATATTTATCCGGTTACAAAAAAGAAACGATCTTGTAAGAATGGAAATTGAGGATCAGGGAATTGGTATTCCGCAGAATGAGTATCACAAAATTTTTCAACGATTTTACAGAGGAAGTTCCAGGGAGGTCATGGAAAAGAGTGGTACAGGAATCGGACTTTTTCTATCGAGAGAAATTATCGAAAAGCACGCAGGTATGATTACGGTAACCTCCGGTAAAAAGAAAAAAGGAAGCACGTTTGTGATTCAATTACCATATGTTAGTTAAATTTTAAATGAGCAGAAATCTTACAATTCTGTAAGACTTCTGCTCGTTTTTGAAAGTGAAATGAAAGATTATCCTGATACAATTTGGATGTAGGTTGAAAAATGACCAAATACATAAACAGGCAAAGAAAGCGTGTTGAAAAGGTACGTTTTACAGAATTGAAAAGGAGGTAGCACATTGAGTGTGATATTAGAAACCAAGCAGCTTTGTAAGTTTTATGGCGCAGGTGAGAATCAGGTCAAAGCGGTCAATCAGGTGGACATTCAGATTGAGCAGGGAGAATTTGTCGCAATTGTTGGAAAGTCAGGTTCCGGTAAAAGTACATTACTTCATATGCTTGGAGGGCTGGACACCCCGACAAAAGGCAGTGTTACTTTAGCAGGGAAAGATTTATACAGGATGAAGGAAGATGCCCTTGCTGTTTTCCGCAGAAGAAAAATCGGATTTGTTTTTCAGGCATTTAATCTGGTTTCATCTGTTAATGTCTGGGAAAATATTGTACTGCCACTGGGGCTGGATGGAAGAAAAGTGGATGAAGCGTATGTAAATGATATTATTGCAACTCTGGGGATTGAAAAGAGGATTTACAATTTGCCAAATCAGTTATCCGGAGGACAGCAGCAGAGAGTAGCAATTGCAAGAGCACTGGTGAATCGTCCGGAAATTATATTTGCAGATGAGCCGACAGGAAATCTTGATTCCAAGACCAGTGATGAGGTGATCGCCCTGCTTAAGATGACAGCAAAAAAATATGGGCAGACAATTGTAATGATTACCCATGATGACGAAATTGCACAGGTCGCTGACCGTATTCTGGTGATTGAGGACGGACAGGTGGTGGATTTCAGATGAAGACAATAAGCAGGATTGCATATAGCAATGACAAAAAGAACAAGACAAGAAGTATACTGATTATGATGTCCATATGTCTGACTACGATGCTGCTTGTGATTATCAGTACTGTGGGAAATGGAATGATACGTTTGCAGAAAAGTCAGGCGGCAGGCTCATATGGAAGCAATTATGGTCTGTTTGTCGCAGCAGATGGTACGCAATTAAAAGAAGTGGAACGCAGAGCTGAGATATCTGATATCGGCATCATGTGTACGGAGGGCATCCTGAAAGGAAATGAAAATGGCGGCTTTGTCAGTGCGGATGAAACGGTCAGGAAAATGCTTCCCTATAATCAGGAATATGTGTTGAAGGAAGGTACCTATCCGGAAAAGGCGCAGGAAATTGCCGCAGGACGCGCTTTCTTTGATGCAGTGGGATACCATGATGTAAAGGTCGGAGACACCGTAACATTGGAGTACCGTTCCGGCATGCAGTCGGAATACGCACCGGTGGAATTTACTGTCAGCGGGATTTTATATGACCGGGATGAATATACCATCGAGGCTTCCTATGTTGTATTCGGTTCGCAGGATTTTTATAATGAGCGTGTTGCGGAGGGTGACAGGCAATATAATATCTATTTTACCTTGAGCGATTCTGCAAATGTATCTATGAATAATGTTGCGTCTGTTATAAAAGAAATCGCGGATTCCTGCGGCATTGACCAGAAAAACGTGATCATCAATGACCTCTACCTGCAGTGGGTATTGCAGCCGAGCTATGAAATGATTGTGGTTTGTGGAACCCTGATCCTCGGAATCGTGCTGTTTTCCGTTGTGGTCATTTATAATATCTTCCAGGTCGGGATCGCCCAGAAGGTTCAGGAGTACGGAAAAATCAAGGCGTTGGGTGCAACCAGAAAGCAGATGAAGCAGTTGATTTTTCGTGAGGGCATTCTTCTGGCGGTTCCTTCGATACCGCTGGGGCTGCTGTTTGGTTTCCTGATTGCAAAAGTCAGCTTCAACTGGCTGGTGGAGCAGGGAAATCTGGTATCGTCCGGAATCAAGAACCATCAGGTGCCTCTGTTTTCACTGACAATTATGCTCATCTGCATTTTTGTATCGTTTCTTACGGTCGTTTTGGCTCTGCGCAAACCCATGAAAATTGTTTCCCGGATTTCATCCATCGAAGCGACACGGTATCTTGACGGCTCCAAAACGCAAAAACAGGGCAGACGAAAAGGCAGAAAAGATGTCACCGTTTTCTCCATGGCAATGGCAAATGTGACAGGCAATCCGAAAAGAACCATTGCTACGATTCTTACCATGGGGCTTTCCTGTGTATTGTTTGTAATTATCTCTAATTATGTTGGAAATATTGACACGGAGCACGAGGCGCGGATTGCAATCAACCATGGACAATTTGAGTTGCAGCTGGATTATTCCCAGAATTATGATGAAGCCTATTCGGAGAATAATCTGGACACAATCCTACAGAACAACCCACTGAATGATTCAATGATTGAAGAAATCAAAAGCATTCCAGGAGTGACAGATGTCATGACGAGAGAGATTGTCTCTGTAAATCTGAACGGAACAAGATTTCCGGCTGATATTGTGAGTAAAAATGATTTTGATTTTATGCGCCAAGACGGAGATATTGGCTCTATGGACTATGATCAGGCGGTAAAGAATGGTGAAATTTTCTTTGGCTGGTCGGCGTGGATGGAACAAGATGGATATGCTCCGGGTGAATCTATTGTATTTGACTTTGAGAATGGAAGTGAAACCTATACCTATCAGGGAAAGATTGCAGGATCCTTTGTAAGTGCGGACACTTATCTTGTCATTCCGGAAGGTGTATACCGTTCCATGAATCCGAGGGGAACAGCCTATGGCTATCTGTGGGTGGACTGTGATAAAAAAGATGTTGCATCTGTGGAACAGAGTCTGAATACTTTGATTTCTAATACTTCGCATATAAAAATGGATACCTATCATGCACAGTTACAATCTGCAGAATACGCAAGCCGTATGATGAAGCTTGGCTGCTATCTGTTCATGGCAATTGTCGGTCTCATTGGGTTTATGAATCTGGCAAACACCATGATCATCAATATCATCACGAAGAAGCAGGAATACGGTGTGCTGCAAGCGGTAGGCATGACCAATAAGCAGTTGAATCTGAGCTTACAAATACAGGGCTTGATTTTTACGGTTGGCACCATCTGCGTCGCACTTGCTGCCGGTCTGCCCCTTGGCTATGCACTGTTTTCCTATGCGAAGCATAATGGGATTTTTGGAATGAACGTTTATCACGTTCCTCTTATCCCGATTCTTGTTATGATTCTTCTGGTTGGTATTCTACAAATTGTGCTTTCCTGTATTTTAAGCAGTAATCTGAAAAAGGAAACGCTGGTAGAAAGAATAAGGTATCAGGGATAGCAAGTAATATGTAATGAACTAGGTCTTAACGAAGAGGAGAAATAGATAACTTCCATTTTGTATGTATGATAAATCTAAACAGTATTTTAGCAACATTTCCTGAGTGGGGACAGAAAGTGCCCCCACTTTCACGATTTGGGGGCGAAAAGCGCCACCATATATCATAAATGATGGGTTCAAGGGAAAAATCCCTTATAAGTTTTTTGAAAACTGTCGTTTGGTAAAATCTATTCCATTTTTAAAAGCCTTGCGATAAAATATGTTCTGTGAGACGGTAGTTCTTTTGTCCCAACAAAAGCCAGATGACACGATAGAGATCGACTTAGATTTAGAAGTTGGATGCAACCAGTGCTGAGTTGAAAGCTCGTGATCAGATGGAATGGGTCAGATTGGTAAATGGTATTCGTAATATGGCAGAAGAACTTGTGCTAAAAGAATTGGTGTAGATCTAAAGCGTGGAAAACTCCTTCGGGAGCTTTTGGCTGTTTATAAGATAAATTCTGTCGGAGATTTATTATAAAACATTACTTTACAAGAAGAATAAAAAAGCATATAATTCTTTTATAATATATTTAATAAAAGAGGGTAAGAAAACGGAAAATAAAGATAAAAAAAATACAACAAGAAAAAAAATAATTAATTATGTGCTAAACAAGCATGTTACATCCAAGGCGGAAATCGCAAAAGAGTTAAACTTGAGTATGCCGACTGTGTTAGCAAATGTGAATGACTTATTAGAAAAAATGGTGTTGGAAGAAACTGGGGAATATGCTTCGACCGGTGGACGAAAGGCAAAAAGTATAGGGATTAATAAGTCATACTGTCATGCAATGGGAATTTTGATTACAGCGAATCATATAGAAATGGTATTAGTAAATCTTGGAGATGAGATTATAAAAAAAGATCGCATCCGTTTAAAATTTACGGCAGAATTATTCTATTGTACAGAGGTGGCACAAAAGGTCAAAACTTTTCTTGAAGGCGAATTAGCGAAGGACACGCTACTTGGGATTGGAGTGGCGATTCCAGGAATTATTGATCAGAAAGAACGGATCGTTTTAAAATCCCATGCTTTAGGTATAGAGAATTATAGTCTGCGCTTTTTAGAGCAGGCTTTGGAAATTCCAGTATATTTTGAAAACGATGCTAATGCTGCAATGCTTGCAGAAAAAAAGCAAAAATATCCAAATGCGATATATCTGTCTTTGAACCACACCTTAGGAGGTGCATTCTGCATAGATGGAAAGCTGTTTCGCGGGCAGAACCAGAAAGCAGGGGAGTTTGGTCACATGATACTCGTTCCCGGTGGAAGAAAATGTTATTGTGGTAAATCAGGATGTGCAGATGCATATTGTGCAGCAAGTGTACTGACACAAGATAACAGGCAGTCACTGGATGCATTTATGGAAAAAATTGAAAGCGGTGATGAAAAAAATTTGCAGACATGGAATGAGTATTTGGATCATCTTGCTGTTTTGATATCAAATCTGCGGATGGCATATGATATGGACATCATACTAGGAGGTGATGTGGGAGGCGTATTGTCAGATTATATGATACCATTGGGAGAAAAAGTGATGGCATATAATGGCTTTGAGCATGATGTTTCATACTTGAAAAATTGTTCGTATAAGAAAGAAGCGTCGGCTGTTGGAGCCGCGAAATACTTTTTTACAAAACATATGGTAGAATTGTAATTTTTCTAAACGCAGATAAGCAGTCCACCGCATCTGGTGCGTAGGGAATTAAGCGTTGGGTAAGGGGATGTTTAGTCTGTTGGAGTTAAAAACTCCCACTGACAAGTTGCAAAGCGAATGCGATGTCCGATTTATATGTGTGAAAAACGAGAAGTTGTGTAAAATTAGAAAAAGATATTATAGTAAAAAAACGGAAAGAAAACAGTAACTACTGTTTCCTTTCCGTTTTTTTGCATATTAATTGTGAAAAATATACAAAAAATATATTTTGAAATTATGAAATATATAAAAATATGAAAAAACATATTGACAAATTGTGTTTATAGGACAATAATATAATTACTTTAATAAAACATTTTATAAAACGCATAACAATATAAAAAAGGAGGAAACAACTATGTTACAGCAGGTAATGACAAATCCAGGAGAAATTATTTTCAGAGAGATTCCGGTTCCAGAGGTAAAGGAAAATCAGGTGTTGGTAAAGATTATGAATATTGGTGTTTGTGGATCAGATATTCATGTTTATCATGGAAAACATCCGTTTACAAAATATCCGGTAACACAGGGACATGAGGTTTCCGGTGAGATTACAGAACTTGGAAAAAATATCACCGAGTTTCATGTGGGACAGAAGGTGACGATAGAGCCGCAGGTATATTGTGGACATTGCTATCCATGTCGTCATGGAAAGTATAATCTCTGTGAGGAATTAAAAGTAATGGGATTTCAGACGACAGGAACAGCATCTGAGTATTTTGCAGTGGATGCATCTAAAGTAACACCTATTCCGGAAGATATGTCCTATGAAGAAGGAGCTATGATCGAACCTCTTGCTGTGGCAGTTCATGGTGTAAAACAGATGGGCGATGTGGCTGGCATGAATATTGCAGTCCTTGGCGCAGGACCGATCGGAAATCTCGTGGCACAGACAGCAAAAGGAATGGGAGCAGCGAAAGTGATGATCACAGATATCAGTGATCTTAGACTGGCGAAGGCAAAAGAATGTGGAATTGATGTGTGTGTGAATACCAAAAATAAAGACTTCGGTGAGGCGATGATCGAAGCATTTGGACCGGATAAGGCAGATGTGATCTACGACTGTGCCGGAAACAATATCACAATGGGACAGGCAATTAAATATGCAAGAAAAGGAAGCACGATCGTACTGGTGGCTGTTTTTGCAGGAATGGCAGAAGTAGATCTTGCAGTGGCAAATGACCACGAACTTGACATTAAGAGCACGATGATGTACCGCCATGATGATTACATAGATGGAATCAGACTGGTAAATGAGGGCAAAGTTCATTTGAAACCGCTCATTTCAAAGACATTTGCTTTTAAAGATTATCTGAAGGCATACCAGTATATTGATGATAACCGCGAGACAACGATGAAAGTAATTATCAACGTCAGTGAAAAGTAAGGAGTTCGTATGGAAAATAAATATGGAATTGTCGGAATTGCCCATGTCGGGCTTCCGACAAACGATTTACAGAAAACAGTTGAGTTTTATAAGAGTCTTGGATTTGAAGTAATTATGCAGTCTTATAATGAAAAAGCAGGGGAAAAAGTGGCATTTTTACAGATAAAAAATTACTGCATAGAGACTTTTGAAAATGGAAAGGCGGAAATGTCAGACGGTGCATACCAACATGTTGCACTTGATGTGGAAGACATTGAAAGTATGTATCAGAAAATCTGCAATGAAAAATACACAGTTATTACAGACGGAATCGAAGAACTGCCATTTTGGGAAAATGGTGTGAAGTTTTTTATGATTAAGGGACCAAATGAGGAAAGAATAGAGTTCTGTCAGAAAATCTGATAAAAATAGGAGGGACATATGGGAGGCGAAAGCAAAAATGGAAAAGTACCGCTGATCAGTAAGATTGCATATGGGTTTGGTGATGTTGGATGTAATTTCAGCTGGATGTTCGTCAGTAATTTTCTGATGATATTTTATACAGACGTGTTCGGAATCAGTATGGCGGCTGTTTCAGCACTTATGCTTTTTTCAAGATTCTGGGATGCAATCAATGATCCAATCGTCGGGGGACTTACGGATAAAACAAAATCGAGATGGGGACGGTACCGTCCATGGCTGTTAGTAGCGGCACCAATTACAGCAATTCTTCTTGTGATGACATTCTGGGCAAGACCTGACTGGCCGCAGAATGGAAAGATCATTTATATGGTAATTACATATTGTCTGCTGGTTTTGGGATATACCTGTGTGAATATTCCATATGGAACCTTGTGTGGTGCTATGACACAGGATATTGATGAACGTGCAAAAATAAATACATCCCGTTCGGTTGCAGCGATGATTGCAATTGGTGTGTTAAATATTATCACAGTTCCACTGCTCAGCAAATTCGGCAGTCATAGTGCAAAGACAGGATATCTGACGGTTGCGGTCATATATGGATGTATTTTTACAGCCTGTCATTTCTTCTGCTTTGCGAAGACGAAAGAGGCAGTGATTACTCCGGAAAAAGAAAAAATTTCTGTAAAGATACAGTTGAAAGCAGTCATGCAGAACAGACCATATCTTCTTGCATTGGTAGGACAGATATTATTTGGATTTACATTATATGGTAGAAACGCAGATATTCTGTATTATTTTACATATGTGGAAGGGAATGCCTCCTACTACACAACTTATTCGATGAGCATCATTATTCCTTCTATCATCGGGGCAGCCTGTTTTCAACCATTATTCCGCAAGTTGAATAACAAAGGAAGAACAGCATCTCTCTTTGCTTTATTTACAGGAATTTCCATGTTGTCTATGTTTTTCTTCAATGCCAAAGAATCACCGGCTATTTTTTATGCATTATCTGGTCTCACACAGTTTTTTTTCTCTGGATTTAATACCGCAATCTATGCAATTATTCCAGACTGTGTGGAATATGGGGAGTGGAAAACCGGACTTAGAAATGATGGTTTTCAGTATGCATTTATTTCACTTGGAAATAAAATCGGAATGGCAGTTGGAACAGCACTTTTAGCAGGATTACTTGGAAAATATGGTTATATTGCAAATCAGACACAAAATGCAATTGTACTTTCAATTATGAAACATGCATTTACGACGATTCCAGGTGCACTGTGGATTGTGACTGCGGTTGTATTATTTTTCTACCGGTTAAATAAAAAACGTTATAACGAGATTGTGGAAGAACTGAAAAATGGAAGAAAAAGTTGACATCGTGGCATTGGAAGAATTGCTGATTGATTTTACGGAAGCAGGACACAGCCAGGATGGGAGGAAATTAAAATACCGATACCAATAGAAATTTTAAAATCGGATACGATCTGAATGGCGTTTGCTTTTCTTCCGCCGGTGGATGCAAAAAGCCGTTTTTTTTCTATCAGACCTTCCTGCTCCAGAAGGTTGAGGTTCTGGCTGACTGTGGATAAACCCATCTGCAGTTCCTGAACGATCTGCTGCTTGGAGGTCTTTTTCTTTCTGTAAATATATTGGTAAACCTTTGATTTATTTATTTTTTTGAGACTAATGTTGGTCAATCCCTTTTCGCTCATGTTGTTCTCCTGATTACGTTGCAAGATAATGTTAAGTTTATTGTAGCATAGAACGAAAAAAAGCAATAAAAAGGATATGTATTACAGAAAGCTGACGGAAAAGCAATAACGATACACAAATATGTTGGAATGATTCCCGGAAAGGGTTTACATATCTTCAAAATGCAATTAATATAAGGAAGGGATCTTCCCATCCATAAAAAATAAGATACGGAGAATTAACATGAAAAAACAATTGAAGGATACTCAGATTCTGTTGGAAATCCTGATCCTGACAGCAGCTGTTGCTATTATTGCAGCGGCAGTCTATTTTTTTCTGGTACCAAGCCATACTTCTGTCAGCAGTATTTCGGGTCTTGGTATCGTACTTTCCAACTTTGTACCGTTGCCCCTTTCCGCCATCACCATGATTCTGAACGTAGTACTTCTGATCATCGGCTTTTTTACCTGCGGAAGAGAATTTGGTGTAAAAACCGTCTACACCAGTATCATGCTTCCTGTTTTTCTTGGACTTTTTGAAAAAATCTTCCCGGATTTTGGTTCGATGACAAACAGTCAGGAGCTGGATGTTCTGTGCTATACACTTGTAGTCAGTGTGGGACTCAGTATTCTTTTTAACAGAAATGCTTCTTCCGGCGGACTTGATATTGTAGCAAAGATCATGAATAAATATCTTCATATGGAGCTTGGAAAAGCTATGTCGCTGTCCGGTATGTGCGTTGCCCTGTCTGCAGCACTCGTTTACGACAAAAAAACGGTAGTCCTGAGTATTCTTGGAACGTATTTTAACGGAATTGTTCTGGATCATTTTATTTTTGATCATAATATCAAACGCCGGGTATGTATCATCACTCCAAAGGAAGAAGAACTTCGGGAATTTATTCTTCATGAGCTGCACAGCGGTGCTACGATCTATGAAGCCTATGGTGCCTACAACATGCAGAAGCGCAAAGAAATCATCACAATCGTAGACAAGACCGAATACCAGAAGCTGATGAATTTTATCAACAAACTTGATCCGAAAGCGTTTATCACAGTTTATAATGTATCCAACATGAGATATCAGCCTAAAATGTAAAAAAGTTCCGCAGCACCTCAATCACAGAAGTGCTGCGGAATTTTTTTACCGTAATTTTCTGTGAAAACGTTTCTTGAATTATTCCATGGAGCAAAAACTCCGGCGCGGCGGAAGGAGAAGAAGAGCGGACGGATGCAGATGGATACGATCAATGACATTGCTATAGTGCAAATAAGGACACTTTTTTAGACAAAGCGTGTTCTTTTTTTACCACATAAAGTTATCTATAATTAGAGACAGAAAATGGAGGAAGGGTATGAAAAGATATTATTTAGCAATTGATATAGGAGCATCCAGCGGAAGACATATTCTCGGGCATATGGAAGATGGGAAAATGGTTCTCGAGGAAATTTACCGTTTCCCGAATGGAATGCAGAAACAGGACGGTGAGAAGGTGTGGGATATCGAGGTACTCTTTGAAGCCGTGTTGGCCGGAATGAAAAAATGCAGAGAACTTGGAAAAATCCCGGTGAGTGTCGGAATTGATACATGGGCGGTTGATTTTGTCCTTTTGGACAAAGATGATCAGCGGATCGGAAATGCCGTTGCCTATCGCGATGACCGCACGAAAGGGATGGACAAGGAGGTTTACCGTACGGTGCCGGAGGAAGAACTCTATGCATCGACCGGTATTCAGAAACAAATTTTTAACAGTATTTATCAGCTCATGGCGTGGAAGAAGAAAAAGCCGGAACAGCTGGAAAAAGCAGAGACTCTTCTGATGATTCCGGATTACCTGAATTTCCTGCTTTCCGGCGTGAAAGCGCAGGAATACACAAATGCAACAACGACCCAGCTTGTCAATCCGGAAACCGGGGACTGGAACAGGGAGATGATTCAAAAACTGGGATACCCGGAGAAAATCTTCCTGCCGATCCGTGAGCCGGGGACTGTGATCGGCCATCTGAAAAAAGAAATCCGGGAGCAGGTCGGTTTCGACTGTGAAATTGTTCTTCCCGCAACACACGACACTGGCTCTGCGGTAGTCGCTGTGCCAAGCAATGAGGAGCACGTGCTCTATATCAGCTCCGGAACCTGGTCTCTGATGGGAACAGAATTAAAAGAGGCCGATTGCGGAACAGAAGCTATGCAGCACAATTTTACCAATGAGGGCGGCTACAACAGAAAATACCGTTTCCTGAAAAATATCATGGGTCTGTGGATGGTCCAGTCTGTGAAAAAAGAAATCGCAGAAGATTTAAGCTTTGGAACGATCTGCGAAATGGCATCGAAATGCACCATCCCATCTATCGTGGATGCAAACGACGACCGTTTCCTTGCACCGGAAAATATGACAGCCGAGGTACAGAAGGCATGTGAAGAAAGTGGCCAGCAGATACCGCAGGGAATTGCAGAGGTTGCAGCAGTGATCTACAACAGCCTGGCAGTATGCTATGCAAAGACATTAAAAGAACTGGAAGAACAAACAGGCTGCCGGTACCGAACTATTCATGTCGTAGGCGGCGGCGCCAATGCCGATTATCTGAACCGGCTGACAGCAGAAAAGACCGGAAGAACCGTACTGGCGGGACCGACCGAGGCAACTGCTATCGGCAATCTGGCGGTGCAGATGATCACCGGAAAAGAATGCAGCAATTTGAAGGATGCGAGAAACTGCATTTTCCATTCCTTCGAAATCAAACAATATGAGTCATAAAAAATGAGACGAAAGGTTAAAAGGGGCGAAGAACATGTTAGTTGAAACAAAAGCAAAAGTAGGTGTATTTGCAATCGCACTGGGTGCATATCTGCCGCAGTTCCCGACGCTGGTTCCGGAATTTGAGGCACAGTATGATGCGTTCAAAAAGACGATTCCCGATACCGTTGAAATGATCGATGGTGGAATCGTTACAACGAAAGAATTATCCATGGAAGCAGGAGATAAGTTCCGCGCAGCGGATGTAGATCTTGTTATTTTACAGCTTCTGACCTACGCGACCAGCTACAATATGCTCCCGGCAGTCCGTGACCTGAATGTGCCGGTTGTGCTTGTGAATGTGCAGAAGCGGAAAGCACCGGATTATGCCAATACCGATACGCCAAAATGGCTCGGTGAGCTGTATGCCTGTGGAGCAGTCGGTGAGATGGTAGCCGATCTGGAGCGTGCGGGCAAACGTCATGCCGTCATCACCGGTGTTGTAGAAGGCGGAGATGCTTACGTGGCAAAGGAAATCGATGAGTGGTGCCGGGCAGCCCAGGTACGCAGAAGATTCCGCTACACCAATATTGCCCAGATCGGAAGACCATATCCGGGAATGATGGACCTGTATATCGATGAAACCAATCTTTACAACCGGATGGGACTTTATACGAAACAGTTCGACTGGGAGAAAATATGGGCAATCGCGGATCCTGTTACAGATGAGGCCGCAATCCGCGCCAAGGCAGAGGAGATTCTGGATACCTTTGACATCGAGGGCGGTGCAACGGTAGAGACCGTATGGGATATGGCAAAATATGTCGTTGCATTTGAAGAGTGGGTGAAAAAAGAAGAGCTTGGCATGGTGGCATCCCATTATGACGGCTTTGCCAAAGGGGTTGCCGGAAAACTGGACAGCATGCTGATCCCGGCATTTTCCATGCTGATCAAACAGGGTACAGCCTGTGCCGTAGAGGGTGATATGAAAGTTGCAATGGCAATGAGCATTCTGAAAACAATCGCCGGAACCGGTCAGCTTTCTGAGATGTATTCGATCGATTTCAATGAGGATATCTGTATTATCGGCCACTCCGGATCGGGAGATGCTGATATTTCGCAGGCGAAAAAACCGTCCATGAAAATCGTTGATGTTTTTCATGGCAAAACGGGCGGCGGATATCTGACGCAGTTTTATCCGCCAGTCGGAGATGTTACATATCTTGGAATTACGCAGGATAAAGACGGTCATTTTAAATTTGTTGCTGCAGAGGGGGTCAATGAGGATGGCCCGATCTTTACCTTTGGCGATACGAATATGAGAACACGTTTCTCCATTGGGGCAAGAGAATTCTGCAACAGATGGAGTGAGGCTGGACCAACACATCATATGGCAGCAGCTGTCGGACATCATATTGATACGATTCTGAAAGTGGCAAAAATCCTGGATGTGCCGGTAGAGGTTGTGTGCCGGTAAATATCGATAAAAGAAGAGGAAAAGAGAGAAAGAAGAGGGAAAAAACATGAAATTTTTAGATGCAGAATTTGTAAAGGGCTTTATCCGCATGGCAAATGATGGCTGGGAGCAGGGATGGCATGAGAGAAACGGCGGAAACCTTTCTTACCGTGTGAAACCGGAAGAGGTTGAAGAGGTAAAAGAAAATTTTGAGGCCAGAGAGTGGAATCCGATCGGAACCACCGTTCCAAACCTTGCGGGAGAGTATTTCCTGGTAACCGGAAGCGGAAAATATTTCCGAAATGTCACCATCAAACCGGAAGACAGCATCTGTATGATTGAGCTGGATGAAAAAGGTGAAAATTACCGCATCGTCTGGGGTCTCGTCAACGGAGGACGTCCGACCTCAGAGCTTCCGAGCCATCTGATGAACCTGGAGGTAAAAAAACTGCAGGACGAAAGATACCGCGTTGTGTACCATGCACATACCACCAACGTGATCGCGCTTACCTTTGTTCTGCCGCTGGAAGATAAAGTATTTACCCGCGAACTCTGGGAGATGGCAACCGAGTGCCCTGTTGTATTCCCGTCCGGAATCGGTGTCGTTCCGTGGATGGTTCCGGGAGGCAGAGAGATCGCCGTTGCCACGAGCGAGCTGATGAAGAAATATGATCTTGCCATCTGGGCACACCACGGCATGTTCGCCGCCGGCTTTGATTTTGACCTGACCTTCGGTCTGATGCATACCGCAGAAAAATCTGCAGAAATCCTGGTAAAAACACTTTCTATGCAGCCAACGAAACGCCAGACGATCACACCGGATGAATTCCGCCATCTGGCAAAAGACTTCGGCGTAACACTTCCGGAAGAGTTTTTGTATGAGAAATAAAACTGGAAACTGATAGTGAAAAATGGCCGTCTGATCCTTGCACTGAGGAATGGGACGGCCATTTTTTTGCTGTGCAGAAGAAAAAGTCTATTAATTTCTTTCGGAATTTGATAAACTATAAGATAAGATTATCGATTAGAAAACAGTGGAACATTTCATTATCAGACAGAAAATGCTGGTGTGTCTGCGCTCAGAAAGGAAAGATGAAATATGACTTCAGCGATTAGTATAGGAAAACAGGATTTTGCTTCCCTTCGAGAAAATCATTATTTTTATGTTGATAAAACCGATTTTATCAGACAATGGTGGGAAAGTGGAGATGACATTACGCTGATCACACGTCCGAGAAGATTTGGCAAAACATTGAATATGAGCATGCTGAATTGTTTCTTTTCCAGACAGTATGCAGAAAAAGGTACCATCTTTGAAGGGCTTTCCATCTGGAAACAGGAAAAATACCGCAGACTGCAGGGAACTTATCCGGTGATTTTTCTGAGCTTTGCGGACGTAAAACAGAATAACTATCAAGATGCAGTGCAGAAGATAAAAAATATTATTGTAGATGCTTATCGCCGACATCGGTATTTGGAGCAGGAAGAATGTTTTACGCAAAATGAAAAACAGCAGATGCTGGAAATTACAGAAAAAATGAGTGATGTGACAGCACAGGATGCATTAAAAAATCTTTCCAGTTATTTGAATCTTTTATATGGAAAAAAAGTTTTGATCTTTCTGGATGAATATGACACGCCCATGCAGGAAGCCTATATTCATGGATACTGGGATGAATTTGTAGGATTTATGAGAAGCCTTTTCAATGCGACATTCAAAACAAATCCATATCTGGAACGCGCTGTGATGACTGGAATTACCCGTATTTCCAAAGAATCTGTTTTTTCGGACCTTAATAATCTGACGGTTATTACAACAACATCGGATGCCTATGCAGACTGTTTTGGTTTTACAGAAGAAGAGGTATTTCAATCATTAGATCAATTTGGAATGCCGGAAAAGAAAGATCTGGTAAAGCAATGGTATGACGGATTTTGCTTTGGCACGCATCGTGATATTTACAATCCGTGGTCTATTACAAATTATCTGAAAGAGAAAAAACTGCGGCCCTACTGGGCAGCTACAAGTTCCAATGGATTGATCAGCAAACTCCTGCAGTCGGCATCGGTAAATATGAAGGAAGAACTGGAAAAACTGATCAACAGACAACAAATTGTAGTTAATTTTGATGAGCAGATTATATTTGGACAATTAGAACAGGATGAAAGTGCGGTATGGAGTCTGTTGGTGGCAAGCGGTTATCTGAAAGTGGAGGAGATTGAATACAGAGGACTGACGCTGGAGCCGTGGTATTCTCTTTCCATCACAAATCTGGAGACTGTGAGCATGTTTTCGAATATGTTCAAAAGCTGGTTTGCAGCGGCATCTGCCAATTATAATGAATTTATCAAAGCATTGCTGAATGGTGATGTAAAAGCGATGAACCTCTATATGAATGATATTGCACTTGCTACATTTAGTAATTTTGATGCTGGAAAACATGCGTCCGAGCGGAGCCAGCCAGAGCGGTTTTATCATGGATTTGTACTTGGGCTGCTGGTGGAAGTGCGAGATCTTTATGAGGTGCGTTCCAATCGGGAAAGTGGGTATGGAAGATACGATGTGATTCTAATTCCCAGAAATTTGGATCGAGATGCTATGATTCTGGAATTTAAAGTAAAAGAAACGGAAGAAAAAACGCTGCAGGAAACGGTACAAAAAGCACTGGCGCAGATTGAAATAAAGAAATACGACGCGGAACTGAAAGAACGGGGAATCCCAAAAGAAAGAATCCGGCATTATGGATTTGCGTTTGAAGGGAAAAAGGTACTAATTGGGTAATAGAAAACGCTGTCAATGCTTCTCTGGAAGGGGAAGCGGGACAGCGTTTTTTTTTGTTAATTGTGATTAGAGTACCATTTGAAGCAGCATCACCATAAGCGGCATCGTCACAATAGAAGCCAGCGTAGTAACAACATTGATGGCACTGGCATAGCGTGAATCGTTTCCGTATACCTGACACATCTGTGTAACTGTAGAGACAGATGGCGTGATGACGGCGAGAAAAACAATCAGAATCAGCGTCGGTCCGTCTGCAGAAAGATCGGCAAGATGGCTGATTTTCAGAAGAACAAGCGCCATCAGCGGAACGGCGATCAGGCGGAGAAAGGTCACGAAGTAAATCCGTTTATTCGCAAAAATCTGCCGGAAGTCCATGCCGGCAAAAAGCATACCCGTAACAATCATACTGGCAGGGCCAACCATGCTTCCGACAGAATGAAGCGTATTGTTGACCAGCGCAGGAAGCCGGATGCCCGTGAAAAAAAGAAGAATTCCGACGAAAATAGAAATAATATTGAGGTTCAGAACAATCTTCTTCCAGTCATAGGAAGCCTCACGGCTGATCACCTTTTTGCAGTGCGTCCAGAAAAAGACAAGCTGTACGCTCATATAAACACAGCTGTAAAGCACCCATTCCGCTCCTAAAACGGCCGTCACAAGCGGCACAATCAGATTGCCGGAATTGGAGTAGTAAACAGAAGTTATCTCAACCGCATCCAAATGAAACACCCGTCCAAGAGCTGAAACCGCAAAAAGAAGCACAACCTGCATCAGAAGCGAAGCCGCAAACGCAACCAGCAGCCCCCGCACCGTTTCCGGCGTGTAATCGACCTGAAAACGCATTCAGAATCACGCAGGGAATGATCAGGTACAGCACAATTTTCGACAGAACTTTGCTGTCCTCATCCTTTAAAAGTCCGGCTTTTACGATTAAAAAGCCCATCAAAATCATAAGAAAAAGCTGCGCGATCTGCTGCGCAAGAAGAATACTGATCGTCATAAAAATCTCCCCATATGTGTGTCTTATAGAAAATATTATAAGGTGGAGAAGAGGGGATTTCAATTTCTTTTTGAGAGATTTGGGTCGAAATAATGGTGAAAATATAAGAAAAATGGCTGTTGACCAAAAGAAAATGCTGTCATATAATATATTCGACAAGAGAGCCGTTGGTCAGTGTACACCTGACCGCCGGATAAAGCTTCTAACTAAAAATAGCGCCTAACTTTACCAGAGCAGGGGCGCTATTTTGATTTGACAAAATTACACGATTGCAATATAATATACTTAACAAGACAGCCGGAAGGTGAGCGCAATCACCCGATCTGGCGAAAATATTAAATAGCTATAAGAAGTGGCCATCCATGCTTACCAGAGAGCAGGATGGCCATTTCTTAATTTCTATAATAAAGGAAGGCTGAATTATAGTCAAGAAATTTTTGCGATTTTAAAACAAAGTAATAAAAAGTGTGATATAATAACCTCATAATGAAAAGTAAAATTCCGCCTATTTTTCTACATTGTAGGCGGCAATTTTACACCTGCCAGTTAGTGAATCCTAATAAAAGTAAGATGGAGGTACCCGCCCATGATGGAATACACCAGCAAATATTGGAACATGCTGACTCCTTTAATAAAGAAAAGTCTGCTAAAACGCTACGGAAAAGAGGAGACCGCAGAGCTTCTCCGCAAGACCAACCAGATCTACCGCGACATGCTTCGCCGCGCCGATGATATCGGAAAGGACAACCCGATGGCGTCGAATCTCTATGAAGGCCTCATTTTTCTTGCGCTCTGGGATGCGTCGGACAGACAGATTTCTGTGGATGAACTGCGTACAATCTCAGAGGAGATGATGTCCTTCCCGTTTCTGAAAGCCATGGGCCTGATGATTAATGCGAATAAGAAGAGCGGCATGGCGCGGATTGCGAAGATGATGCATAAGGATGCCGCCTGGCTGGAAGCACATCCGCAGTATAAGGCGTATTCGTGGGATTTTCATTTTGATGAGACGAAGCATCAGAACGGTTTTTATTACCACTTCACCCAATGTCCCCTGAACACCTTCGCCCGAAAAGAGGGCTATCTGGAAGTGCTGCCGATTATGTGCGACATTGATTACAAGACAGCAGCCCTGATGCACGCGAAGCTCTACCGTGACCATACGCTGGCAGGCGGCGGTGAGGTCTGTGATTACTGGTTCGTGGGGGACAAGGTGGAAAATCCGAAATAAAACAAGACCGGACCGGAACCGGTGAAATGGATCGAAGAATATAAAACACAGAAGGGAGATCACCCAGAATGAGCAATGAAAAAATAAAACCAAAACTGAACGGAACCGCCGAGACGATGCTGGCAGTGCTTCTACGCCCGCGCCATGCACAGCAGAAATCCGAAAAACAAGTTCCGCGACACCAAAGCAGAAGAGCTGATTGACCGCATCGACTATGATTTCAGCAATGCGAAAAAGGACACAGCAATGAGCGGCGGAATCGTAGTGCGGAGTGTTGTGTTTGATGAGCTGGTCAGCGACTTTATCCGAAAGAACCCGGATTGTACCGTTGTCAACATCGCCTGTGGTCTGGACACACGGTTTTACCGCATGGATAATGGAAAAATCACCTGGTATAATCTCGATCTGCCGGAGACGATTGAGGTACGCGATTCGATCTATCAGGAATCCGGCCGCGTTTCCACGATTGCGTGTTCCGTGCTCGATCCGGCATGGGCCGATCAGGTAAAAGTGCGGGGCAAAATGCTTTTCATTATCGAAGGTCTGACCATGTACATGAAAGCGGATGAGGTCAGAATGATGCTCGCCATCATCCGCGATCATTTCGACAATGCCTACGTCTGCATGGAAACGCTGTGCCCGTACTTTGTAAAGAAAGAAAACATCGAAAAATCTATTCAGGCGACGGGCGCGACGTTTACCTGGGGTGCGAACAGCTTTGCAGACCTGGGCGACATTGCCGCCGGTTTCCGAAAAGTAAAAGACGACAACATCGCCCGCGGTATGGAAACGCTGAATCCCATCTACAAGCTGGTGATGTGGATGCCGATCATCCACAAATTCGCAGAGAAAATTCTGGTGTTTGAAAAAGCGTAAGAAAAGAAATGAAAAGAAACAGGCAGCCCGGCAGCGGAAAAGCCCCAAAAGCTTCCGTGCAGGGAACCTGTTTTTTGCTTGTACAGGAAATTAACAAATCATTCATCCGGCCACACAAAGTGTGCGTTTCCCGCTTCAAGGCCGTCAATCAGAATATTCTGCCCCGTGCAGAAGCGGTTGGTCACGGTCATAAAATACGCCCAGTCCGCCGCTTCCTCAACGGTCATCCACCGTTTCAGCGGCGTCAGATCCATGATCTGATCCCAGAGCTTTTTATCTTCCGTGACAGGCAGATTCAGCTCGGTCAGTACGCCGCCGAAATCAAGGCTGTTGCACGTTCCGCCGTACGGTGCAATGCGGAGTGCCACATTTTTTGTGTAGGCGAGAACGCCGCCCTTGCTTGCGGTGTATTCCGGAAATTCAGCTCCGGTATGGCCGCTGGCCGAGCCGATCATAAGGACGGCGCGGATGTTGTCATGAATTCCGTACGCCTCCGTGATTGCGATGGTTCCCTTCAAATTGATATCAATATCATCCTCGTTCTGCACACCCGCGTTGTTGATGACAATATCGAAAGGCGCAAGCGCCGGATACTGTTCCCTGTCGCGGATATCAAGGCAGAAATGAGTATACGAATCCTGGCTGATCGAAGCCTCCTTCCGGTCAAATCCGGTAACGTCAAAGCCTTCTTTTAAAAATTTCTCCGCAATCGCCTTTCCGATTCCGGAGCTGGTTCCTGTAATAAGTACACGCATACGATAACCTCCCGATGAAATATTACCCTCATTATACCGCAAACACAGCATGCGATCCAGAAGAAACGAAAAAGAATGCAGGAAAAGAAAATGTTACGGGAAAAATCACTGCATAAAACAAAAGAGTCTCTCAAAACCACAACAAATAATTGACAGATTTTAGGAGAAGGAGTAGAGTTTTTGAAAGGGGGATTATCCCTGCAAAGAGTGAAAACAAAAGAGGTGCAAATATGCTGAAAGTAGACAATCTTACCTTTGAAGTAAACGAAGAGGGAAGAAAACGCTGCCTCGTCAACCACATCAGTTTTGAGGTAAAGGACGGGGAAATGCTGGTGATTACCGGACCGAACGGTGGCGGAAAATCAACGCTGGCCAAAGTGCTTGCAGGAATTGAGGACGCCAATGGCGGAGAAATCTTCCTGGATGAGGAAAATATTACCGGTTATGATATTGACCACCGTGCAAACGCCGGCATCGGCTATGCATTCCAGCAGCCGCCGCGTTTTAAAGGAATGACGGTGAAAAAAATGCTGTCGCTGGCAGCCGGAAAAGAACTGACGGAAGCCGAGAGCTGTAAACTCCTCTCCGCTGTCGGACTCTGCTCTGCCGATTACCTGAACCGCCAGATGGACGGTACGCTCTCGGGAGGAGAGATGAAGCGTCTGGAGATCGCAACGGTTCTTGCAAAACCGCATAAGGTCAGCATTTTCGATGAGCCGGAGGCCGGCATTGACCTGTGGAGCTTTTCCATGCTGATCAAACGGTTTGAAGAAATCCACAAAGAGAAGAAAGAATGTCTGATCCTCATTTCTCATCAGGAACGCATTATCCAGATGGCAGACAAGATCATGGTGATCGAGGACGGCCAGGTGAAAGAATACGGTACAAAGGAAGACGTACTGCCGACCCTGTTCCAGCAGAAAACAGGCCGGATGTGCGGCCAGGAAGGAGGCACATGCTGATGGTACAGGTAGATGAGACAACCCAGGGCGTATTAAATCAGATCAGCGAGGGATTTGAGCAGAAAGGGGCATACAATCTCCGCCAGAACGGCATTCCGCTCTGCCACGGTGACAGTGAACATATCAAAATCCGCAAAAAAGAGGATAAGCCGGGCATTGATATTTTGATTGACGGCGAGACAAAAGGCGAAAAAGTATTTATCCCGGTTGTCGTCAGCGTTTCCGGTATGACGGATCTTGTTTACAATGATTTCTACGTTGCGGACGGCGCCGATGTTACGATTGTAGCGGGCTGCGGTATCCACAACGGCGGCTGCAACGACAGCCGGCACGACGGTATCCATACGTTCCATGTAGGAAAAAATGCCAACGTGCGCTACGAGGAAAAGCATTACGGAGAGGGAAACGGAACGGGACAGCGGATTCTGAACCCGGTGACAAATATTGAAATCGGAGAAAATTCCGTTTTTACGCTGGATACCGTACAGATTAAGGGCGTTGACTCAACAATTCGTACGACGAATGTTGTGATGGATGCGAACTCCAAACTGTTCGTGCTCGAACGTCTGATGACAGACGGTGACCAGAAGGCAGAGTCGGATATTGAAGTATGTATGAACGGAAGCGGTTCTTCCGCACAGATTATTTCACGTTCTGTCGGAAAGGGCAATTCCTCCCAGGTCTTCCATCCCAAGGCAGTCGGCAAAAACAAATGCCACGCCCATATCCAGTGCGATTCTATCATCATGGATCACGCACAGGTCGGATCTATTCCGGAGATCCAGGCAAAACATGTGGATGCGGCAATCATCCACGAGGCGGCGATCGGACGGATCAATGATGAGCAGCTATTGAAACTCAGAACGCTCGGCATGACGGAAGCGGAGGCGGAAAACGTCATTATTGAAAACTTCCTGAGCTGAAGAAAAAAAGGAAACAAGAGAACAAAAAAGAGGCATTTCCAGTCTGCATAGATGGAGATGCCTCTTTTTGTGCATTTTTCACAAAAGCAGGTAGTAAATTTTACTAAAATAAAAAGTAAAATATTTTGACTTTTAACATATGATAAATTTGTACTGTTGAAAAAAGGAAAGATACAAGATAGAGAAATGGGGAAAGCGAAAATGGGTATTGTGATCAATCATTCCGAAAATATTTTCCTGCCGCAGATGATCATTACGAAGCCGGAGATGGAAGAAAAGGTGGAAGCGTTTGTGAAAAACGGCGGAACCGTAATCGTGACGTACCGCCACGCCGTGAAAGATGCGGACAACAACGTTCCGTTCGGCGAGACACTGCCGGTGCACTACAATGCGCTTGCGGGTCTGA
The DNA here is from genome assembly GCF_003481425.1 of Blautia sp. OM06-15AC. Classification (NCBI taxonomy): domain Bacteria; kingdom Bacillati; phylum Bacillota; class Clostridia; order Lachnospirales; family Lachnospiraceae; genus Blautia; species Blautia sp. OM06-15AC. Next base: position 33,484 of record NZ_QULD01000001.1, read on the forward strand.
CCGTAGAAGAGATGGAGAGCCTGCAGGACTATGATGCATTCCCGGTTGTGGGAAGCGGCGTGTTCGAGGGCGTGGAAGGCACAGGCGGAATTTTCCGTGATATGATTCAGGTGCAGGATGCGGAAGTGCTGTTCCATTACGCGGATGCGTTCTATCTGGAATTCGCAGCCGTGACGAGAAAACAGACCGGCAGGGGAACTTTGTATTACGTGGGCTGCGGTCTGGAAGAGAAGATCACGAAGCTTCTGATGGAGCAGGTGATGCGGGACTGCCATTTCCAGATGGTGCCGTCCGAAGAGGGCCTTGAGATCGTGACGAGAGGAAACGAGAAGCAGAAGGTGACGATGTACATCAACCACAATGCAAAGGAAGTGACGTATGGGGATATGACACTGGCACCGTTTGCATGCAAGATTTTAGAAGCATAATATAAAAGAGTAAACGAGAGAAAAGGCGCGGCCGCCCGGAGCAAAAAACAGCTTCGGGCGGGCCGTGCCTTTTGCGTGCTGACAAAAAAGATGCAAAAAGCGGAATTCTGTGTTGACAAGTGTCCGAAAAAAACTTGTAAATAAGACGCGAGTGTGCAAAAATAGACATAAAACAGATGCGGAGGCATCCTGAAAAAAAGAGGAGAACAACATGGAAAAACAGAAAAAGATAGCACTGATTAATGATCTGACAGGCTTTGGACGGTGCTCGACGGCTGTGATGGCGCCGATCGTGTCGGCGCTGAGGATTCAGGCGGTGGCAGTTCCGACCGCAATTCTCTCAGCACACACGCAGTTTCCGACGTATTACTTTGATGATTATACTGACCGGATGAAGGATTACATTCAGACCTATAAGGATCTGAAGCTCGATTTCGATGCGATCTCGACCGGCTTCTTAGGATCGGAACAGCAGGTGGATATCGTGCTTGATTTTATCCGCCATTTTAAGACGGACCGCAACTTTGTCATCGTCGATCCGGTCATGGGAGACTATGGGAAGCTGTATCGGACGTACACGAAAGAGATGTGCGAAAAGATAAAAGAACTGGTTCACTACGCGGATATCATCACGCCGAATCTGACAGAGCTCTGCACACTGATCGATGCGCCGTATCCGGAGAACGGGGCTTCGATTGAGGAGCTGAAAGAGATGTGCGGAAAACTGGCGGAGCGGGGACCGAAACACATCGTGGTGACGGGCATCCACTTTAACCAGACGCAGATTGCCAACTTTATCTATAATAAAGGCGAAGACTTCCAGATTGTCATGGTAGACCGCATCGGCGGCGACCGGAGCGGTACGGGAGATGTCATTGCGGCAATTATCGCAGGCATGTATCTGAACGGCCACAGCCTGTACGAGTCGGTGAAAAAGGCGGCGGATTACGTATCGAAATGCATCCGCTACTGCGAAGAAAACGAAGTGCCGAGCTACTGGGGACTCTGCTTTGAAATGTTTATGAAGGACTTAACGGAGGAAGCGTAATGTATTTATATACTGTAACCGGAGCCGTCGGCGAGGAAGGGTATCTCGACCTTGCAAAGAGCGGCGATCTTACCGGAAAAAATGTCTATGTCAACATGACAAACAAATGCCCGTGCAGCTGTGTGTTCTGTCTGCGCCAGACGAAACAGCAGCAGGAGGGAAATACACTGTGGTTAAAAGAGGGCGAGCCATCCGTTGAGACGATGCTGGAGCTGTTCGCACAGTACGATCTGAACGTGATCAATGAACTGGTCTTCTGCGGCTTCGGAGAACCGCTTGAGCGGCTTGAGGATGTCTGCCGGGTGATCGATTCCTTAAAAGAAACGTATCCGAACCTGAAAGTGCGTCTGAATACGATCGGTCTTGCCAACCTGATCTATGGAAGAGATGTCACCCCGGAATTAAAGGGAAGATTTGATACCGTCTCGATCTCTTTAAACGCGCCGGATGAAAAAGAATTTCTGGAGCTCACACGGTCGAAATTCGGCATCCAGTCGTACGAGGCGATCAAGGAGTTTGCAGTACTTGCAAAACAGTATGTGCCGAATGTTGTGATGACCGTTGTCGAGAAAGTTATGCCGGAAGAAAAGATTCAGAAATGCCGGGAAATCTGCGATGAATTAGGTGTTACCCTTCGTGTCCGCCCGTTTGAAAATTAAGGTGTGCGGAACGGAATCTTTCGCTTGTATTTCCAGAATATAACGCCTATAATGGGAAAGAAAAACAAAAGAGAGGGAGAGACGTATGAACGAGTCTAATGGAGTCATCCGCGATGCGAGAAAGCTCGGTATTCCTAAAATGCTGATTCTCGGATTGCAGCACATGTTTGCCATGTTCGGTGCAACCATTCTGGTGCCGATTCTGGTAAACAGCTACTTTGTAGACGCATGCGGCGAGGGGCCGTCCCGCGGTCTTACCGTATCCGTCACACTGTTCTGCGCCGGCTTTGGAACCCTGCTGTTCCATCTGTGCGCGAAATTTAAAGTACCGGCATTTCTTGGTTCTTCGTTTGCATTCTTAAGCGGTTTCGCCGCTGTTGCAAACCTGAATACCGGAAAATATGCCAGCATGAGTGTCAACGACAAGGCAGCCTATGCCTGCGGAGGTATTGTGGTAGCAGGTCTTCTGTACCTGATTTTTGCCTTGATCATCCGCATGGTCGGCGTCAAACGCGTGATGCGCTACCTGCCGCCGGTTGTCACAGGTCCGGTTATCATCTGCATTGGCCTCAGCCTTGCTGGTTCCGCCATTAATAATGCTTCGACGAACTGGTTCCTGGCACTGGTTGCGCTGGCAGTCATCATCATTTTCAACATCTGGGGAAAAGGAATGCTCAAAATCATTCCGATTCTGATGGGCGTTGTGATTGCCTACGCTGTGGCAGTTGTCCTGAATGCACTCGGCATCAAAAATCCGGACGGATCCGTGATCATCAACTTTGCGCCGGTTGCACAGGCAGGCATCGTCGGACTTCCGCCGCTGCAGCTCTGCAAATTCGATCTGACCAGCATTATGATCATGGCACCGATCGCGATCGCGACCATGATGGAGCATGTCGGCGATATGTCGGCGATCTCTGCAACCGTAGGAGAGAACTTCCTTTCTGATCCGGGCCTGCACAGAACCCTGCTCGGCGATGGTCTTGCAACCGCAATGGCAGGTTTCATCGGCGGACCGGCCAACACGACGTACGGCGAGAACACCGGCGTTCTGGAATTGAGCCGCGTACATGACCCGAGAGTCATCCGTATTGCCGCAGTCTTTGCGATTATCGTCAGCTTCATTCCGAAGGTGTCGGCACTCATCAGCACCATGCCGTCCTCTATCATCGGAGGCGTCAGCTTCATGCTGTACGGTATGATTTCTGCCATCGGTGTGCGCAACGTGGTAGAGAATAAAGTAGACCTGACCAAATCGAGAAACCTGATCATCGCGGGCGTCATCTTTGTCTGCGGACTGGGCTTCAGCAACGGTCTCTCCTTTACGATCGGCGGAACGACCGTCACCCTGACTGCACTTGCCATTGCAGCCATCGCAGGAATCCTGCTGAACATGATTCTGCCGGGCAATGATTACGAATTCGGCGTAAACGAGTCCGGGGACGAGAACAGAGGAATCCACGCATAAAGAAAAATGCAAAAGAAAATCCGTTTTTTCTGCATCTGTATTCTGCACAAAGGAATGTGCAGAAACAGAAGGGAAAAAGCGGATTTTCTTTGCATTTCGGTACGGGCAAGTGTGTATTGGAGGGTAAGAAGATATAAGGTTGGTAAAAAAATGACACACGAAAGATCGAAAAAGGGGATGATGGGACAGATCGTCGGATCCTTATATTACCTGGATCCAACGGTGATTCCGCGGCTGAAAAGTCTGCGAAGCGGTGACGATCCGGTGTTTTCGTTTGGTGTTTTATTTTACGCGCTCAAATGCAATCCGCGGAGAGTGGTTCAGTACGTAGATGATGCCGCGCCGTTCAAATCCGTTTTTCTGGATCAGATGCTGCATGATTTGATTGTCCGTATGCGTATCGACGCGCAGGTGCGGGATCTGTGTCCAGCAGTAATCGACGATCTGGGAGAAAAATCCGTGGATTGTTCCGTCTGAGGCAACCTGGTGGATCGTGCCATACGGCGCATCGGAGAGCCAGGAGCCGTCGTCGATCTGCAGATACGTCGGATCCTCACCGATGATGAAGGCAAACGCGCCGTGCAGCGTGCCGTTTTCTTCCAGGACAAAAAGCTGTTTGTCACGGATTCTGTTGTGAATCAGCTCCTCCGGCGGAAAATGGTTTCCCCACTGATTCGGATTTCCGGTTTCCTGCATAAAAGAGCGGGCGTACGCATAGATTGACATGAGCGAAGTAAAATCCTCCGGGACGGCAAGTCGTATCATGATAAAAATTCTCCTTTTAGTTCAAAATAAGCAGTTTTATTGTAGCACAGCGGACGGTGAAGCACAAGAAAGAGAAAACATGATTTGACTTTTTGAAAAATCCCATGTACAATGCAGTTAGTTGTAACTAACCAAAGCAACCAAAACCACAACAAAACGATTTCTGCCGGTCCTGGATGGGCCGGTTCCGCATCAAATTGTCAGAAAGGAAAGAATATGAAACAAAATCGAAAACGAAAAGAGACGGCGGGCATGAATTTTCTCCGCTATCTCGGCCCGGGACTTCTTGTCACGGTCGGTTTTATCGACCCGGGAAACTGGGCATCCAACATTGCCGCCGGATCGGGTTACGGCTACGAGCTTCTGTGGATGGTCACCCTGTCCACGATCATGCTGATTTTTCTGCAGCACAATGCGGCGCATCTCGGCATTGTCACGGGAAAGTGCCTCTCGGAGGCGGCGAGCCTCTATCTGCCTGCGTGGCTGAAAAACACGATTCTTGCGACGGCGATGATGGCAGCGGTGGCGACCGCAATGGCGGAGATCCTCGGCGGTGCGGTTGCGCTCCAGATGCTGTTCGGCATTCCGATCAAGCTCGGCAGCATGATGATTCTCGTGCTGGTTCTGATCTGTGAGTTTACAAGTGCTTACAAACGGATTGAAAAACTGATCATTGTGTTTGTCTCGCTGATCGGCTTTTCGTTCCTCTTCGAGGTCTGGATCGCCGATATCGACTGGGCGCAGGCGGCTGTCGGCTGGGTAAAACCGTCGTTTCCAGAGCACTCAATGCCGGTCATCTTAAGCGTCCTCGGTGCGGTCGTCATGCCGCACAACCTGTTTCTCCACTCGGAAATTATTCAGAGCCGCCAGTGGAATCTTGAGGATGATGAGGTGATTGCGCGCCAGTTAAAGTATGAGTTCAAAGACACCCTGTTTTCCATGATCATCGGATGGGCCATCAACAGTGCAATGATCCTGATGGCGGCCGCAACGTTTTTCCAGCCGCAGAATGCAAAGCAGGTGGATGATCTCGCAACGGCGGGAAAGATGCTGACACCTCTCCTTGGAAATGCCACATCGGTGATTTTTGCAGCAGCGCTTCTGCTCGCCGGAATTTCATCGAGCATCACCGCGGGAATGGCGGGCGGAACGATTTTTTCGGGGATTTTTAACAAGCCGTATGAGATCAAGAGTAAGGAGACACGCTGGGGAATCCTTCTTACCATGATCCCGGCCGCAGCGGTCATTCTTCTGATTGATTCCCCGTTCCAGGGCCTTCTCTATTCACAGATGTTCCTTGGAATGCAGCTCCCGATTACGGTATTTACACAGATTTATCTGACGTCCTCGAAAAAAGTCATGGGAAAATACGCGAACAGTCTGCAGCTGAAAATTGCCCTGTTTGCGATTGCGGTGATTGTGACACTGCTGAATATCGCGCTGCTGTTTGTGCAGTAAAAAGAATGAGAAATAAAAAAAAGAAGTCCGCTGCGCTGATCCCTGAAAAAGAGACCGGCGCAGCGGACTTCTTCTATTATAATATGCTCTTCATGCAGGCATCGACAAAGTCCTGCAGAAGCGGAGAGAGTTTCCGCCCCTTTTTCCAGATCACGGCGATCTGCGTTTCCAGGTCGCTTTCTGCGAGCGGCTGGATGCGGAGTCCCTGGCAGAGAGAGCTCATGGACTGCGGGAAAATGGCAGTGGCAAGGCCTTCCTTTGCCCAGAGCATCGCGCCGCGGGGATCGTCGCAGACGCAGAAAAGATCGGGCTCCATGCCGCGCGAGTGGAACGCATCCATGATGAGCGCCTCATACCGGCGGTAGATGATGAGCGGAATATTCAAAAGATCCGAGAGCTTTAGCGATCCGTTCTTCTCGGGAAGCATATCTTTTGAAGAAACGGCAATCATAGGTTCAGAGCTTAAAATTTTATAGTCGACATCGTCGAGCCGCAGCGGCGTGCGGGCGATGGAAATGTCGATGATGCCGTCCATCAGATAGCGGTACAGCGTGTAGGTGATGCCGTCGTGCACCTCGAAGTTGACATCGGGATTGCGGCGGGAAAAAAGCGAGACGCACGGCATGATCGTCGCAACGGTGGTCGGTGTGATGCCGAGGCGCAGAACCCGCTTTTTGCCGACCTTTGCGACCTCAAGCTCCGTCGATTTCACGTACTCGAGCAGGTTGGCGGAGCGGTCGTACAGCAGTTTTCCGGCTTCGGTCAGGCGGACGCCCTGGCGGGTGCGTTCAAATAAAGTGACGTTCAGTTCGGCTTCCAGCTGCTTTAACTGATAACTGAGCGGCGGCTGGGACATATTGAGGCGGCGGGCGGCCTCGTGAATGCTTTCGGTTTCGGCGATGACGCGGAAATATTCAAGCTGGCGCAGTTCCATAAGAGACTTCCTTTCGTGAAATTATTTATGATATTAAAATTGTATCACTAAGCTATAAAAACAATACTATTCGTATTAATCATATGAGATTATACTGTCAATGTCAAGAAACAAAGAAATGGAGAGTGAAAAAGAAGATGAAAAGTCTTGGAGTCTACTTGAAGCACTACAAAAAAGAGAGCATCATCGCTCCTTTGTTCAAGCTTCTGGAAGTCGTATTCGACCTTCTGGTGCCGATGGTTGTTGCCCAGATCATCGATGTGGGTATCGCAGGCAATAACCGTCCGTACATCGTCAGCCGTTTTGGAATCCTCGTTCTGATGGCGGCAGTCGGACTTTGCTGCAGCTTCACCGCGCAGTATTTCGCGGCAAAAGCGAGCGTCGGCTGTGCAACCGAGCTTCGCCAGGCGGTCTTTGATCACATCCAGGCTCTGTCCTTTACGGAGCTGGATACCATTGGAACCGATACGCTGATCACCCGTCTGATCAACGATATCAACCAGGTGCAGAACGGAATCAACATGGGTCTGCGTCTGCTGCTGCGGAGTCCGTTTATCGTATTCGGTTCCGTTGTGATGGCATTTACCGTCAACGTAAAATGTGCCATCGTATTCCTGGTTACTATTCCGATCCTATTCGTTGCCGTATTCGGCATTATGCTGGTCAGCATCCCGCTGTTCAAAAAGGTACAGGCGGCACTCGACCGCGTCACCGGAATGACAAGAGAAAATCTGAACGGTGTCCGTGTCATCCGTGCGTTCTGCCGTGAGGAGCAGTCTGTTGCCGATTTCGAAAAGAGCAACGATGAGCTGACTTGTCTGAACGAGTTTGTCGGAAAAATTTCCGCACTGTTAAATCCGCTGACCTATGTCCTCATCAACATCGCAGCCGTTGTCCTGATCTGGCAGGCAGGCCTTCAGGTTAACATCGGCAGTATGCAGCAGGGACAGGTTGTCGCACTTTACAACTACATGCTGCAGATCATCGTGGAGCTGATCAAACTGGCATCGCTCATCATCACCTTAAACAAATCCGTTGCCTGTGCAGAGCGTGTCTCCGGCGTACTGGCGGTTCCGACAACCATGAACTACCCGGCAAAAGGCGGCGCTGCAAAGAAAGTAACTGGCGATGCAGCTGTTACATTTAAAAATGTCAGCTTCACCTATGCAGGAGCCGGCGCAGAGAGCTTATCGGATATCAGCTTTACCGCAAAACGCGGACAGACCATCGGAATCATCGGCGGTACCGGAAGCGGAAAATCGACGCTGGTCAGCCTGATTTCCCGTTTCTACGATGCGACCAGCGGTGACGTCATGGTAGACGGCGAGAATGTAAAGAATTACACGAAAGAAGAGCTCTGCAATAAAGTCGGTGTTGTTCAGCAGAGAGCAGTGCTCTTTAAAGGCAGTATCCGCGACAATATGAGGTGGGGCAAAGAGGACGCCACCGATGCAGAAATCTGGGAGGCGCTCACCACAGCCCAGGCGAAAGAAGTCGTAGAAGGCAAACAGGATCAGCTCGATTTTATGCTGGAGCAGAATGGAAAGAACCTCTCCGGCGGACAGAAACAGCGTCTTTCTATTGCGCGTGCGCTGGTAAAAAAACCGGAAATCCTGATTCTGGACGACAGCTCGAGTGCGCTTGACTTTGCAACGGATGCAAAACTCCGCAAAGCCGTCCACAATCTCGAAGGAAACACGACAACCTTCCTCGTATCCCAGCGAATCGCCGGCATCCGTCAGGCAGACCAGATCCTCGTTCTTGGAAATGGTACGCTCGAAGGAAACGGCACACACGACGAGCTGATGAAAACCTGCGAGGTTTACCGCGAGATTTACTTCTCCCAGTTCCCGGAAGAGCGTGCAGCTTATAACAACGAAAGCGGGGTGATCGCATGAAAAAGACAGAAAACAAGTCCGGAAAAAGCGGCATGCAGGTCATGAAAAAGCTGATGGCGTTTATCGGAAATTATAAAATTTTCTTAGGCCTTAGTATTGTCCTAGCTGCGGTTACCGTTATTTTACAGCTTTATATTCCGATCCTGTTCGGCGATGCGATCGATGAGGTTGTTGCAGCCCACCAGGTCAATTTCCCGGAGATGTGGTTCTATCTGAAACGAATCGTATTCTTTACCCTCGTTTCCGCACTTTCCGCATGGATCATGAACCTGATCAACAACCGTATGACGTACCGCATCGTGCGCGACCTTCGTTCCCAGGCGATCCGTCATATCCAGGTGCTGCCGCTGTCCTATCTGGATCAGCACAGCTCCGGAGACATCGTAAGCCGTGTTATCGCAGATACCGATATCTTATCGGACGGTCTTCTGCTTGGCTTTACGCAGCTGTTCTCCGGCATCGTAACCATTATTGTGACACTGTTTTTCATGTTCTCGAAGAACGTATGGATCACCCTTCTTGTGATCTGCCTGACACCTCTGAGCTTCTTCGTGGCAAAATTTATTTCCGGCCGCTCGTTCAAAATGTTCCAGAAACAGAGTGAGACGAGAGGAAAACAGACCGCACTCATCGATGAGATGATCGGAAACCAGAAAGTAGTCAAAGCGTTCGGCTATGAGGAAAAAGCTTCCGAGCGTTTTGCAGAGATCAACAAAGATCTGCAGAAATACAGCCAGCAGGCCGTGTTCTACAGTTCCTTAACGAACCCGTCCACCCGTTTTGTCAACAACGTGATCTATGCCGGTGTTGCCCTTGTGGGAGCTTTCATGATCCCGGGCGGCGCGCTGACCGTCGGCGGACTTTCCGTTCTGCTGTCGTACGCAAATCAGTATATGAAACCGTTCAATGATATCAGTTCCGTTATCACCGAGATGCAGAACGCGCTTGCCTGCGCAGGCCGTATCTTTGCTCTTCTGGAAGAGAAAGAGGAAAGTGCAGACCCGGCCGGAACGATCGATACCGTGACGGGAAATGTGACGATCGATGATGTAGCATTCAGTTATGACAAAGAGAAAAAACTGATCGAGAACTTTAATCTTGACGTACAGCCGGGCATGCGTGTTGCCATTGTCGGCCCGACCGGATGCGGAAAGACGACGTTTATCAACCTGCTGATGCGCTTCTATGATGTCGATGCCGGAAAGATCTGCATCGACGGAAAGCCGATCGACGAACTGTCCCGCCATGCGCTCCGCAGCTGCTTTGGTATGGTGCTGCAGGATACCTGGATCAAACAGGGAACCGTGCGCGACAACATCAGCTTCGGAAAGCCGGATGCGACGGAAGAGGAGATCATCAATGCGGCCAAAGAGGCACACAGCTGGGAGTTTATCAAGCGTCTGCCGAAGGGACTTGACACGGTTCTCAGCGAAGACAGCATCAGCCAGGGGCAGAAACAGCTTCTCTGTATCACCCGTGTCATGCTCTGCCTGCCGCCGATGCTGATCCTCGACGAGGCGACCTCCAGCATCGATACCCGTACCGAACTGCAGGTTCAGGAGGCGTTTGACAAGCTGATGCAGGGCAGAACGAGTTTCGTCGTTGCCCACCGTCTGTCCACGATCCGCAACGCTTCGCTGATCCTCGTCATGAAAGATGGAAAGATCATCGAGCAGGGACGCCATGAGGAGCTTCTTGAGAAGAAAGGCTTCTACTACAATCTGTACAACAGCCAGTTCCAGGCGTCATAAAAGATATTTGGAAAAGAGAACAGCAGATCTGTGCCGCGCATGCGATTTTGAGGCGTGCGCGCTCAGATCTGCTGATTTTTTATATGTTTTTGCAATATTCTGAAAAAAATACGGCATGGGGTATTGACGAATCCTATCACAGGTGCTATAGTTTTACAAAAATAAAAAAAGACGTAGAAGTTTTTAGAAAATGTGCGGAGAGCTTTTGGAAATTTAATTTTCGAAAGGTGCACGACCGAAGAAGTAAAACTTTCAGGTGCTGGTTCTCTTCTTAAAACAAGAACGGACGGGAGACGGCGAGGACTAAAAACGGAGTGGTCTCTGGAGAAGCTCTTGAAAAGAGTGCCGAAGGTGCAATGCAGCGATGCAGAATCTCTCAGGCAAAAGGACAGAGTCAAAAAAGATACAGAAGAAAAACAGCCGCGGAACAAAAAAAGCGGTGCGCAGAAACGAAAAAATTCCGGAAGCGCGGTTTTTTGCTGTATTTTTCAATCAGAGCCATGTTCTGCAGGAAAAATTCCGCAGGAGATGGTATTTTTTTTCTCAAAACGGTGCGGATGTGTGATCCACATCGTTCAGACCATACGTCGAATGGAAAGGGAGAAAAGAAAATGGATGCATTGAATCAGGCAATTGCGCAGATCAGTGATGTGCTCTGGAACAGCGTACTGCTGTTTCTGCTGGTAGGTACGGGAGTTTATTTCTCTGTTCGGACCCGCTTTGTACAGGTAAGAAAGTTTAAGACCGCGTGGAACCGCGTCTTCGGCGGTTTCTCGTTAAAGGGTAAGAAGGCCGGAAAAGACGGCATGACTTCCTTCCAGGCGCTTGCAACAGCGATCGCCGCACAGGTCGGAACCGGAAACATCGCAGGATGTGCGACCGCACTCGTATCCGGCGGCCCGGGAGCCATCTTCTGGATGTGGCTTGCTGCGTTCTTCGGCATGGCAACGATCTACGGCGAGGCGTATCTCGCGCAGATCTCCAAACGCCGCGATGAGAGCGGGGAAATCATCGGAGGACCGGTTTACTACATTACCCACGCATTCAAGGGAACGTTTGGAAAAGCACTGGCAGGCTTCTTTGCCGTAGCCGTTATTCTGGCGCTTGGCTTTATGGGAAATATGGTACAGTCGAACTCCATCAGTGATGCGTTCTACACCGCATTTTCCGTACCGAAATGGGTGATGGGTGTGATTGTAGCCGTTCTCGCCGCATTCATTTTCATCGGAGGTATCTCCCGTATCGCATCCTTCACCGAAAAAGTTGTTCCGGTGATGGCAGCACTGTATCTCGTCGGAGCCCTTGTTGTTATTCTGATCAACATCCAGCATGTGCCGTCAGCGATTGCTTCGATCTTTATCTGTGCATTCCGTCCGGACGCCGTATTTGGTGCAGCAGCCGGTATTACCGTGCGGAAAGCCATGCGTTACGGTGTTGCCCGAGGCCTCTTCTCTAATGAAGCCGGTATGGGTTCCACCCCGCATGCCCATGCGATTGCCGATGTCGAGAACCCGGAGGATCAGGGTGAAGTAGCGATGATCGGTGTCTTTATTGATACCTTCGTTGTCCTGACCATGACCGCTCTCGTTATTCTTTCTTCCGGCGTTCTGGAAGAGATGATGAGTACCGGTGTTAAAGGAACCCCGGTCGCACAGGCGGCATTCCGAACCGGCCTCAAAGGCTTCGGACCGGCGTTCGTAGCGATCTGTCTTCTGTTCTTTGCATTCTCGACCATCGTCGGATGGTACTTTTTCGCAAGACAGAACGTACAGTATCTGTTCGGAAAGAAAGCAGTCGTTCCGTTCTCGCTGATCGTCGTTGTGTTCGTTTTCCTCGGCTCTCTGCTGAAAGTGGATCTCGTATGGAACCTGTCAGACCTCTTTAACGGCCTGATGGTAATTCCAAACCTCATGGCGTTGATCGTCCTCGCAGGAACCGTAGCAAAAGCGGCAAAAGGTGAAAAAGTAGAATTCTAATCATATATACAGAACGGGAAAAAGGAGGAAAGTCTGCTGATGCAGACTTTCTTTTTGCAATTATTCAGAGCCACATCTCGATTCCGCTGCGCTGCATCTCGATGTGGCTTCTCGCCATATAAAATTTCAAGAAGAACTGTTCGTTCATGCGAGCATGACTCACAGTTCTTCTTGAAATTTTGCATGGCTCTGAATAATTGCAAAAAGAAAGACCGGCAGGGGAGCTACCGATCTTTCAAGGGGAGTATAAATAATTAATAAGGGGTTATTAATTGTAAAAAAATTTATGAAGGGTAAATTCTTTTACAAAATTGATTATAATACAGATAACGGGAAAAAGCAACATCGAAATTCAAAAGTTGGAAAAAATTACCACAATTTGGAAAGCAGTGGTCCGAAAGCAGGAAAAACACTGTATTTTTGGGCTTGCATTCCCCACTTTGGAACAGATACCGTGGAAAAACAGGGTTCTGGATGCATAATCTGCGCGGAAAAAGCGATACTAAAGGATGTCGCAGGACAAAAAAACATTCAGGAGGAAACAAGATTATGACCAGAAACAGCAAAAATGAATACAGCAAAAATGAATACAGCAAAAACGAGTACAGCAAAAACGGATACGAGAAAAGCGAATACAGCAAAAACCAGAAGAACAGCAGAGACTGCAATCATGTGAAAGACCGTGAGATGTCATCCTACGGTCAGCAGAACCGGGAGCAGGACGAGAAGGATGAGTATGAAAAATACTAAGTAAACCTTGGGATTCCGGCAGAAAAAGCCGGCGGAGGGTCCCATACGGACTCTGCCGCCGGTTTCTGCATACATATAAAACAGGAGAGAAAGTCAGATCCGGAGAGGGGGACCAGGATATGGCAGGCATGACACTGCTGGCGGCAGACCAGCTGGACTGGTACGTGGGAAAACCGTGGGCGATGATCATCGATGTGCGGAGCCGGCGGGAATACGAAAAAGGGCATGTGAAAGGAGCGGTGAATCTTCCCTATGACCATCTGCTCGAACGGGTCTGTCTGCCGCGGGACAAAATTCTTGTGATCTGCTGTGAGCGGGGTGCCGCGAGCATGGCGGAGGGAAAGCGGCTGGCGGAGAACGGATACGAGGTCAAAACGGTCATCGGCGGAATGCATGCATACCGCGGACGATATCTGGTGGCGGGAGAAGAGCTGTAATGGGGCGGCAATCCAACATTTCTTCTTGTCAAGCGGGAAAAGATACGGTAAGATGAAACAGAAAACAATACAAAACCAAACCACAAAACGAAAGAGAGATCACGATATGAAATACATGTTTGCATCTGATATTCACGGTTCTGCCTATTACTGCAGAAAAATGCTGGAAGCCTTCGAGGCAGAGGGCGCAAGCCGCCTGTTTCTGTTAGGCGACCTTCTCTATCACGGCCCGAGAAACGATCTTCCAAAAGAATACGCACCGAAACAGGTCATCGCCATGCTGAATGAGAAAAAACAGTACCTCACCAACGTGCGCGGAAACTGCGACGCAGAAGTAGATCAGATGGTACTGGAGTTCCCGGTGCTGGCAGATTACGGCATCCTGATCGAGGGAGGCCATACCTTCTATATGAGCCATGGCCACATCTACAATGAGCAGAATCTGCCGCCGCTGATGGATGGAGATATCTTCCTGTACGGCCATACCCACGTCCTGCGTGCCGAGAAAAAAGGCGCACACACCTTCCTGAACCCGGGTTCTGTATCTCTGCCGAAAGAGGGCAATATCCCGACCTATGCAATCCTCGAGGACGGCGTATTTACGATCAAAGGCTTTGACGGCACCGTCGTAAAACAGCTCACATTATAAGAGGGGACGGGAGAGTATGGAATTATATGAACTGATCGCCCCGTGCCACTTCGGCCTGGAGGCGGTGATGAAACGTGAAATCCTCGACCTCGGCTACGAAATCGAGCGCGTGGAGGATGGAAAAGTAACGTTTCTTGCAGATGCAGAGGGAATCGCCTACGCAAACCTGTTCCTTCGCACGACCGAGCGTATCCTGCTCAAAGTAGGACAGGTCCACGCCGAAACGTACGATGAACTCTTTGAAGCGACAAAAGCGCTCCCGTGGGAGAAATTTATCCCGAAAAACGGAAAGTTCTGGGTAACGAAGGCAAACTCCATCAAGAGTAAGCTCTTCAGCCCGTCCGATATCCAGTCGATCATGAAAAAAGCGATTGTCGAGCGATTGAAACAGGTCTACCACATGGAGTGGTTCCCGGAGGACGGTGCACAGTACCCAATCCGTGTTTCGATTTTAAAAGACGAGGTTACGATCGGACTCGATACCTCCGGCGTTTCCCTTCATAAGAGAGGCTACCGCAAGCTGACCGCGAAAGCGCCGATCACCGAGACCCTTGCCGCAGCACTTATCATGCTGACTCCGTGGAAGGGTGACCGGATTCTTGTCGATCCGTTCTGCGGAAGCGGTACGTTCCCGATCGAGGCGGCCATGATGGCGGCCGATATTGCACCGGGTCTCAACCGTTCTTTCCTTGCGGAGCAGTGGACGCACCTCGTGCCGAAAAAATGCTGGATGGATGCGGCGGAGGATGCACGCTACCGGATCCGGAACGATATTGAGACAGATATTCAGGGCTTTGATATCGACGGAGATGTCATCAAGAGTGCCAGAGAGAACGCAAAGCTGGCCGGTGTGGATCACCTGATCCATTTCCAGCAGCGTCCGGTTGCCGAGCTGTCGCACCCGAAAAAATACGGTTTTCTGATTACCAACCCGCCGTACGGTGAGCGCCTGGAGGACAAAAAAGATCTTCCGGCCCTGTATCAGGCATTAGGAGAGCGGTACCGCGCTCTCGATTCCTGGTCGATGTATCTGATCACGAGCTACGAGGATGCCGAGCGGTATCTCGGCAAAAAGGCGGATAAAAACCGTAAAATTTACAATGGAATGCTGAAAACCTACTTTTACCAGTACGCGGGACCGAAGCCGCCGCGCCGGGAAAAAGAACAGAAATAATACAAATGGAGGAGCAATGCCGAATGATTTTTGGTGTTGCTCCTTTTTGGTAACAAAAATTAAAAGAAAAATTTTAGAAAAGGTTAATATTTCCTTGAAATCACTGCACTACTGTGCTAAACTGTCCTCATGCGAAATTTTTTCATCAAGCGGAGGAAACCATGAACGGACAGGAGATCAGAGACAGGCTGCTGCATTCCTACGAGAGGAGCTACGATATCGTAAAGCCGTCCGAAGTAAACGGCCATACATACGATGCCTGTGCAAGCTACCACGAGAGCGGCGCAAAATACGTGCTCTCAAAGAAAGCAGAGTTGTGGAGGATCAGCTGTCATGAGCATGCGTATTTTAAAGCGGTGGAAGAACTGAACGATCAGGACGTCGAAACATTTCTGACGGACCTGACAGAATGGATAGAGCCAAAGGTGGTTCGCGAGGGGAAGGAAGTACCGGATACCGACCACATGTACACGCTGGTCACCGGTATTTTTTTTGCGGACAAACCGGTTGCGGACAGCGTAAAGAAGAAAATCCGAAAATATAAGTATTATAAAAATTACCGGTTTTCTTTGAGAGGCTATTGTCAGGTGCGGCTGCTCGTCTTTGATACGGCAGAACAGAAAGTGTTTGGAAACCGGGCGGCTTGGGAATTGGTAAAGGGATATGCTAAGATGTTCCGGTCTTAGTTATCTATAAATTTATTCTACCAAAAAGAGGGAGGAAAAAACAAATGAATAGTATTCTTGTACTGGTTGTCGGAATCGGCATTCTGATCGCCGGATACGTATTCTACGGAAAATGGCTTGCCGGGCAGTGGGGCGTTGATCCGAAACGGAAAACCCCTGCATTCACCGAGGAGGACGGTGTGGACTACGTTCCTGCCAAAGCTCCTGTCTTAATGGGACATCACTTCTCATCCATCGCAGGCGCAGGCCCGATCAACGGACCGATTCAGGCCGCTGTCTTTGGATGGGTTCCGGTTCTTTTATGGGTACTCATCGGCGGTATCTTCTTTGGAGGCGTTCATGATTACGGCGCACTGTTTGCATCCCTGCGCCACAAAGGACAGTCCATCGGCGAGGTTATCGCAGACACCATGGGAAGTAAAGCGAAAAAACTCTTTATCGTCTTCGCTTACCTGACCCTGATTCTTGTTGTTGCAGCCTTCGGTTCCATCGTTGCCAATACCTTCAAGGCAGCCTATACCGAGAGCGGCGCTGTCGATGTGGCAGCAAGTTCTGCAAATGCAACAACCGCTATGATTTCCATTCTGTTCATCGTACTCGCCGTTGTTTTCGGTTTCATGGTATACAGAAGAAATGTATCTCTTGGCGTTTCCACCATCGCAGGCGTTGCAGCTATTGTTGTCTGCGTTGTTGTTGGATTAAACTTCCATCCGATCTATCTCTCCGAGACAGCATGGATGGTAATCGTTGGTATCTATATCACCGTAGCTTCTGTTGCACCGGTCTGGATTCTGCTTCAGCCGCGTGACTACTTAAGCTCCTTCCTTCTGTACTTCATGATGATCGTAGCCGCTGCCGGTGTCATCGGAAGTGCTCTGATGGGCCATGCATCCCTGGATATCCCGGCATTCACCGGATTCAAAGATACGCTGGCTCCGACCGGAAGTTCTCTTGGATTTATGTTCCCGGCCCTGTTCGTAACCATCGCCTGCGGAGCAATTTCCGGATTCCATTCACTCGTTGGTTCAGGAACTACATCGAAACAGCTTGACAATGAGAAAAATGCCCGCCCGATCGCATACGGCGGTATGCTGATTGAGTGTGCACTTGCAATCGTATCTCTGTGTGCAGTCGGCTACATCTGGTCCAGATACGCAGACGGAACCACCGTTGTTCCGACCGCTGTATTTGCAACCGGTATCTCCGAGATGGTAGCAACCATTCCGGGACTTGGCGGATCGACCCATGTACTGTACTCTCTGCTGGTTCTGACTGTATCGGTATTCTGCCTGACTTCTCTGGATACCGCAACCCGTCTGGCAAGATACATGTTCCAGGAGTTCTGGCTTGAGCCGGGACAGACTTACAAAGAGGCAACCGGCTACAAAGCCGTTCTGACCAATCCGGTTGTATCAACCGTTATCACCGTAGTACTCGGCATCGGCCTTGGCCTGACCGGTTATTCCAAAATCTGGCCGCTGTTCGGTGCATCCAACCAGCTGCTGGCAGCCATCGGACTTCTTGCTGTTGCCACCTGGCTTGGAAAAGTCGGCAAAAACAACAAAATGTTCCTGTTCCCGATGGTATTCATGCTGATCGTAACCATCACATCCCTTGTACAGACCCTGATCGCAAACTTCAAGGGCCTTGGCGCAGGCGTTGGCATCGGCTGGTGCGTAGCACGTATCGTGCTGGCAGGCCTGCTTGTCATCCTGGCGCTGATCCTGGCTGTCGATGGATTCAAGACTCTGGCAAATCAGAAAAAAGCAAAATAATGTGTGATTACAAAAAAGGCTCCCGGATAAAAACGGGGGTCTTTTTTTGTGACAGGGTTCTTGTGTTTGCGTCACACATACGGTATAATGATCGCAAGTTATTTCAGCGTGAAAGAAGGAAAACGGTTATGAAAAAAATTGTATTTGCAACAGGAAACGCCGGCAAAATGAAAGAAATCCGTGAAATCCTTGCGGATCTGCCGGTGGAAATTTATTCGATGAAAGAAGCCGGCATTTCGGTTGAGATCGATGAGAACGGCAAAACCTTTGAGGAGAATGCAAAAATCAAAGCACAGACCGTTGCCGGATGCACAGACGGCGACATGATCGTGCTGGCGGATGACTCCGGTCTGGAAGTAGATGCCTTAAACGGCGAGCCTGGTGTCTATTCGGCAAGATATATGGGAGAGGATACGTCCTACCGCATCAAAAATCAGAGCCTCGTTGACCGCCTGGAGGGCGTGCCGGTGGAAAAAAGAACGGCACGATTCGTCTGTGTGATTGCAGCTGCCTTCCCGGATGGAACAGTCTGTACCACCAAAGGAACGATCGAGGGAAAAATCGGTTACGAGGAACGCGGGGAGAACGGTTTTGGCTATGACCCGATTTTCTATCTGCCGGATATGAGCCGCACGACCGCAGAACTTTCTCCGGAAGAGAAAAACGCAGTCAGCCACAGAGGAAAAGCACTGGCGGCGATGAAAGAACAGATTGCATCATATTTGAAATAAGAAGAGGGAAGAGAATGAGTATGAAATTTCTGATAGTGAGCGATACCCATGGACGGATGTATAACCTTGAGGAGGCCATGGAACGTGAGGAGTTCGACGGCATGATCCACTGCGGTGACGTGGAAGGGATGGATGACCTGATCAAATCCAAGGTAAACGGCCCGTGCTATATGGTCATGGGAAATAATGACTGGTTTTCAGACCTCCCGGCGGAGATTCAGGTGAACATTGATGATTACCGTGCCTTTATCACACACGGTCATAACTACGGCGTATCGCTCGGCCTGGAGGGAATCTATGCGGAGGCGCTTTCCAGGGGTGTGGATATCGTACTGTTCGGCCATACGCACCGGCCGGTCGCAGAAAAGCGTGGAAATCTCTGGATTGTCAATCCGGGCAGCCTCACGTATCCGCGTCAGATGGGAAGAAAACCAAGCTATGCCATGCTGGCGATCAACGAAGAGCATGAGCTTTCGGTGGAAATCAAGTATCTGGATTAAAAAACGGGTCGAAAAAGGGCGGAAAACAGCCCAAAATCGAATGAATTATCGCAACTAACATGACTATTCCAAAGAAAACAGGGTAGTACCGGAGCAGGTTCTGACTAATCCTTAAAAAGTTTGTCAAAAAAATACAATTTAGGTGTTGACAGATGAGAAAAGATATGATAAGATCTTTTTGTTGTCCGGTGAGAACAAAACAACACAAAAAACATTTTGAAAAAAATGAAAAAAAGTGTTGACAAACCGAAAACAATGTAATATAATAAATCTTGCGTCGAGCGCGAAAGGGTTAAACGCAAATCGGGAAACCTTGTTTACGGGGTGTGGCTCAGCTTGGCTAGAGCGCCTGGTTTGGGACCAGGAGGTCGCAGGTTCGAATCCTGTCACCCCGATGTCGTGCGGGTGTAGTTCAATGGTAGAACACCAGCCTTCCAAGCTGGATACGTGGGTTCGATTCCCATCACCCGCTTGCTGCTACAATTTTGTAGAAGCTGTGTGCTTGTAGCTCAGTTGGATAGAGCAACGGCCTTCTAAGCCGTGGGTCGGGGGTTCGAATCCCTCCAAGCACGCTTCACTAAAATTAAATAGTGAAAAAGACTGTAAGTCGTAATTATGGTGGGTATAGCGCAGTTGGTTAGCGCGCCAGATTGTGGCTCTGGAGGCCAAGGGTTCGAATCCCTTTATCCACCCTGCCAGCAAGGCGAAACATTGGGCTATCGCCAAGCGGTAAGGCACAGCACTTTGACTGCTGCATTCGCTGGTTCGAATCCAGCTAGCCCAGTTGGATGCAAAAGTATACGGAGCATTAGCTCAGTCGGTAGAGCACTTGACTTTTAATCAAGTTGTCCGGGGTTCGAATCCCCGATGCTTCACTAAATAACCCATAGAAAACGCCCATGGAGGTTTTCTATGGGGTTTTTCTTTTTTGAAAAAATAATATGCGGTTATGACGGAATTGGCAGACGTGCAGGATTTAGGTTCCTGTGCCTTTCGGCGTGTGGGTTCGAGTCCCACTAACCGCAGAAAAATCCACAGCAGTAAAATGACAAAAATCAGATTCTAAATAATTGCAGCAAAAATATTCGCGCATCAAATATCTTAAAAACTCCAAACAGAACCGAAAATCAAATAGAGAATAGATAGAGGAAAAATGGTATGACAAGAGAAAAGTATGAGTCATTGCCTTTGAGCATGCTGAAAGCGCTGGCAAAATCCAGAAACATGAAGGGGATTTCCACCCTGCGGAAAGAAGCGCTGATTGAGCGGATGCTGGAAGAAGATCAGAAAGAAAACCAGAAAAACATGGAAGAGCCGGCGGTTCTAAAAGAGGAAAAAAAGACGGAAACTGTACAGAATCAGGAACCGCAGGAAAAGCGGGAGGACGGTATGGAGCGCCAGAATTGGGAAACCTCGGAAAACGGCACCGCGCGCCCGTACCAGAGACCGCGGTATGTCCGCCGGGAAGAGCGCAGTGAAAACGGAGAGCGCCAGGAGTACCGTCCAAGAGCGCCGCGTTTCAATGAGCGTAGATTTCAGGAACCACGGAATTATAATCAGAATAACCGTGAGGAAGAGCAAAGACAGGAGCCGCGTCAGGAAGCAGGGCAGGAAATGAGACAGGAGCCGCTGCGTCAGGAAGCAAGACCAGAGACGAGACAGGAACCGCGTCAGGAAACCAGCACGCTCGACAGCGGCCAGGAGGCCTGCGGCATCCTCGAGGTCATGCCGGACGGATTTGGATTTATCCGCTCCGACAACTATATGCCGGGCGACAGCGATGTCTACGTTTCTCCGTCCCAAATCCGCCGTTTCGGACTGAAAACGGGAGATATCATCCGCGGAAACACGAGAGTAAAGTCCGCAACCGAAAAATTCAGCGCCCTTTTATACTTAAAGAGCGTCAACAATCTGCCGCTCGACCAGATCATGCGCCGCGGCAATTTCGAAGATATGACACCGGTCTTCCCGGATGAGCGGCTGCGCCTTGAGCGCCCGGGCGGAAGCATGGCGATGCGGATCGTGGATCTTGTAAGTCCGATCGGAAAAGGCCAGCGAGGCATGATCGTCTCCCCGCCGAAAGCCGGAAAAACGACGCTTTTGAAGGATGCGGCAAAATCCATCCTGCGGAACAACCCGGAGATGTATCTGATCATCCTTCTGATCGACGAGCGTCCGGAGGAGGTCACCGACATTAAAGAAGCGATTCAGGGATCGAATGTGGAAGTCATCTATTCCACCTTCGATGAGCAGCCGGAGCACCACAAACGCGTGTCCGAGATGGTCATTGAGCGCGCGAAACGTCTTGTGGAGAGTAAAAAAGACGTTACGATCTTCATCGACAGCATCACACGTCTCGCCAGAGCTTACAACCTGACCGTTCCGCCGAGCGGCCGTACCCTTTCCGGCGGTCTCGATCCGGCAGCACTCTACATGCCGAAACGGTTCTTCGGCGCGGCCAGAAACATGCGCGAGGGCGGAAGCCTGACGATTCTTGCAACGGCGCTTGTGGACACCGGAAGCAAGATGGACGATGTCGTTTACGAGGAATTCAAAGGCACCGGAAACATGGAACTCGTGCTCGACCGGAAACTGCAGGAACGCCGCGTATTCCCGGCCATCGACATAGCCAAATCGGGAACAAGAAGAGAAGATCTGCTTCTGACACCGGATGAGCAGGAGGCCGTTTACAATATGCGGAAGGCATTAAACGGCATGAAATCCGAGGAAGCCGTGGAAAATATTCTGAATATGTTTGCCCGCACCAGAAACAACGGCGAACTGATTCAAATTTTAAAAAAACAAAAAATAGTATAAGGCTTGCAATTTTCAAAATTGTGTGATACAATGAGAAAGCTGTGCAAGGTTGATGAGATTTTGTCAGCCTGAAATACGAAATCATCAGAGTAAATCTGAGAAGATAACAATATTAAGAAGAGGTGAATAAAATGAGAGAAGGAATCCATCCAGAATACCATCAGGCAACTGTTACCTGCAACTGCGGAAATACTTTCGTAACAGGTTCTACCAAGAAAGAGATCCACGTTGAGATCTGTTCTAAATGCCATCCGTTCTACACTGGCCAGCAGAAAGCTGCTGCAGCTCGTGGACGTATCGAGAAGTTCAACAAGAAATACGGCATGAAATAAGAATTGAATCAAGCAAGATGAAAAACGGGCTGAGGTTGGAAGATCTCAGTCCGTTCTTGCGTTACGGATGCAGAAAATCCCCTTTGAGGAGGTAAACGTAAATTATGAAATCATCCAATATTGGCGGCCAGGCCGTGATGGAAGGCGTCATGATGATGAACAAGGATCACTATTCCGTCGCAGTACGCCGGCCGGACGGGGAGATTGAGGTTAAAGTAGAGCAGCACAGGCCGCTGACAAAGCACAAGGGGCTTTTAAAAGTTCCGATTCTGCGCGGCGTCTTCAGCTTTGCCGATTCGATGATCGTTGGCATGAGTTCCCTTATGTACTCCGCTTCGTTCTATGAGGACGAGGAGGAGGAAAAGAAAAAGCCGGCGACGAAAGAGGAAGAGGAGCAGCAGAAAGCGAAAAAAGAAAAGACAGACAGGCTGATGATGTACGGAACCGTCACATTTTCCGTTGTCATCGCCGTCGTTCTCTTTCTGATGGTGCCGTACTTCCTGTCCGAACTGCTGCACAAAGCGGGAGCCGGAACGACACTGACCGCGGTGGCAGAGGCCTTTGTGCGTGTGGCACTGTTCCTAGGCTATCTGGCAGCCATTTCCCGTATGGAAGACATTCAGCGCGTGTTCATGTACCACGGCGCCGAGCATAAATGCATCAACTGTGTTGAGCACGGTCTGGAACTGAACGTGGAAAACGTCTTAAAGAGTTCCCGGGAGCACAAGCGCTGCGGAACGAGCTTTCTTATGTACGTCATCGTCATCAGCATCATCTTTTTCATGTTCATCCGGGTCAATTCCCCGGTGCTGAAAATTGTGATCCGCCTGCTTCTCATTCCGGTGATCGCGGGCGTTTCGTATGAAATTATCCGCCTGGCGGGAAAAAGTGACAATAAACTGGTCAACCTGATCAGTAAACCTGGCCTGATGCTGCAGCACCTGACGACGCGTGAGCCGGATGCCGAGATGGCAGAGGTTGCGATCGCCGCTGTGGAGGCTGTGTTTGACTGGAGAGCGTACCTGAACGAAAACTTTGGTTATACGTACCCGGCCAAAACCGAAAAGAAAGAACATGAGGAGCCGTGACCGATGAGTGTGCACGATAGAAAAAACTTGAAATCTGCACTGGAATCCGCTATTCTGTACTTACAAAAGCAGGGGGTGGAGGAAGCCCGGCAGGACGCATGGCTTTTACTGGAGCATGTCTGCGGGATCAGCCACAGCACCTACTTTGTACACAGTGAAGATGAAATGCCAAAAGAACAGCAGGAGCAGTACGAAGCGCTGGTCAGAAAGCGCGGCGAACACATTCCGCTGCAGCAGCTGACCGGAGAGGCGTGGTTCTACGGAATCCCGTTTTTTGTGAATGAGCATGTACTGATTCCGCGGCAGGACACCGAGATTCTTGTGGAGGAAGCGCTCCGCGGCCTTCCAAAAGATGCACGGATTCTCGATCTCTGCACCGGTTCGGGATGCATCCTCATATCACTTCTTGTGACGAGAGAGGACTGCACGGGAATCGGCGCGGATCTCTCCGAGAAAGCCTTACAGGTTGCGGAAAAGAACGGCGCACAGGCGGGCGGACGGGCATCGTTCGTAAAGAGCAACTTATTTGAAAACATCGAGGGAACCTTCGATGTGATCGCAAGCAATCCGCCGTATATCCGCACGGATGTGATTGAAACCCTGATGCCGGAGGTGCGCGACCATGAGCCGCGGATGGCACTCGACGGCAGTGCGGACGGTCTTGTCTTTTACCGGAAGATTACAGAGCAGGCAGGAAGCTATTTAAAAGAGGGCGGAAAGCTCTGTTTTGAAATTGGATACGATCAGGGAGATGAAGTGCGGGAGCTGATGGAAACCCACGGCTTTGCCGATGTACAGGTTCTGAAAGATCTGGCAGGCCTGGACCGCGTGGTGACCGGTATCTGGCACAAAAAACCCTGACAGAAATGAATTTTAATTTTGACACCATAATGACATCATAAACAGACGAAAACAGCAAAAAGGAGCAGTCATTTTATGTTTGATAAACTTGATGATATCCTCATGCGTCTCGAGGAGGTACTGAATCAGTTAAGCGAGCCGGACGTCGCTGCCGATGCGGCGAAGTTCCAGAAGCTGATGAAGGAGCAGGCAGAACTCCAGCCGATCGCAGACGCATATAAGGACTATAAAACACAGAAACAGACCATCGAAGAGAGCCTGATGCTTCTCGAGGAGGAATCCGACGAAGAGATGCGCGAAATGCTGAAAGAAGAACTCTCCGATGCGAAAAAACGCGTAGAGGAGCTGGAGCAGGAGCTCAAAGTCCTGCTTCTGCCGAAAGACCCGAACGATGACAAGAACGTTATCGTAGAGTTCCGCGCAGGTGCCGGCGGAGACGAGGCGGCACTCTTTACCGCAGAAATCTGCCGTATGTACATCAAATACGCAGAGAGCCGCGGCTGGAAAACAGAGCTGACCAGCGCCGATGAAAACGGAATCGGCGGCTTTAAAGACGCAACACTTCTGATCAACGGAGCAGGCGCGTACTCCCGGATGAAGTACGAGAGCGGCACGCACCGCGTACAGCGTGTGCCGGAAACCGAGTCCGGCGGAAGAATCCATACCTCAACCATGACCGTAGCGATCATGCCGGAGGTGGACGACGTCGAAGTACAGATCGACCCGAAAGATTACAAATTCGATGTATTCCGTGCTTCCGGAAACGGCGGCCAGTGTGTCAATACGACCGACTCAGCAGTCCGTCTGACCCACTTCCCGAGCGGCATCGTCATTTCCTGCCAGGATGAGAAATCACAGTTAAAGAATAAGGACAAGGCACTGAAGATTCTGCGTGCCCGTCTGTACGACTTAGAGCAGCAGAAACAGCACGATGAGATGGCCGAGCTTCGAAAGAGCCAGGTCGGAACGGGAGACCGCTCCGAGAAGATCCGTACGTACAACTTCCCGCAGGGACGTGTGACGGATCACAGAATCAAACTGACCTTATACAAACTGGACGCCATTATGAACGGCGATCTGGATGAAATCATCGACAGTCTGATTGCAGCCGATCAGGCCGCAAAGCTGAGCAGCATGCAGGAAGAAGCATAATAATAAACGCTGCGAATCACGATTGGTCTACAGGATCGATTGTTGATAGAATAAACAGGAGAAAAAAAGGGGAAAAGAGAAAGGGAAAACGCTATGAAGAAAACAGCACTTGTGATCATGGCAGCCGGAATCGGCAGCAGATTTGGAAAGGGAATCAAGCAGCTTGAGCCAGTAGGACCAAACGGGGAGATCATCATGGATTATTCCATCCACGATGCACTGGAAGCCGGCTTCAACAAAGTAGTATTCATCATCCGCAAGGATCTGGAGAAAGATTTCAAGGAAGTCATCGGCAACCGCATCAGCAAAATCACAGAGGTGGAATATGCATTCCAGGAGCTCGATGATCTGCCGGCAGGCTTTGCAAAACCGGAAGGCCGTACCAAACCGTGGGGAACCGGCCAGGCCGTTCTTGCCTGCAAAGGTCTTGTAAAAGAGCCGTTTGCTGTTATCAATGCTGATGACTATTACGGAAAAGATCCGTTCGTAAAACTGCACGACTACCTCGTACAGGAGCATGATGTGGATGAGGTTATGCCGATCTCCATGGCAGGATTCGTGCTTGGAAACACCTTAAGTGACAACGGCGGTGTTACAAGAGGTGTCTGCGTCGTTGATGAAAACGGAAATCTGACCGGTGTCAACGAGACGAAAAACATCGTAAAGACCGCAGAGGGCGCAGGCGTTGAAAAAGAAGACGGAACGGTTGATCCGATCGACAAAAACTCCCTTGTTTCCATGAACATGTGGGGACTGCAGCCGGAGTTCATTGATCTTCTGGAGAAAGGCTTTGTTGAATTCCTTTCTGCACAGAAAGAGGGAGATGTAAAAGGCGAGTACCTCCTTCCGATCTACATCGACGAGCTGCTGCACGCAGGAAAAGCAGAAGTAAAAGTTCTTCCGACCGACGCAGAGTGGTTCGGCGTAACGTATCAGGAAGACAAAGCTTCCGTAACAGAAGCATTCCGCAAACTGATTGCGGACGGCGTATACAGCGAGAAGCTGTACGACTAATTACGATATTTTGTTATTTGAGTGAATAACCAGAAAAAGCGTGTTTGAATGATTGCAAAAAATTTCAGACACGCTTTCTGCCCGAAAGGGGAAAGGAGCATACCATGGGTAAATATTTTGGAACAGATGGATTTCGCGGGGAAGCAAACATTGATCTGACGGTTGAGCATGCATATAAAGTGGGAAGATTCCTCGGATGGTATTTCGGAAAAGACCACAAAGCACAGATCGTCATTGGAAAAGACACCAGACGCTCCAGCTACATGTTCGAATATTCGCTGGTAGCAGGACTGACCGCATCGGGAGCAGACGCTTATCTGTTGCATGTAACGACCACCCCGAGCGTTTCCTATGTTGTCCGTACCGAAAACTTTGACTGCGGAATTATGATCTCCGCCAGCCACAACCCGTTCTATGACAACGGAATCAAAGTCATCAACGGCCTGGGACAGAAACTGGAAGCCGACATCGAAGCGCAGATCGAAGCCTACATCGACGACGGAACACCGAAGATCCCGTTCGCAACGAGAGAAGACATCGGACGTACCGTGGATTTTGCAGCCGGAAGGAACCGCTACATTGGACACCTGATCTCGATTCCGACAAAATCCTTTAAAAACATGAGAGTCGGACTCGACTGCTCCAACGGAAGTGCCTCTTCCGTAGCCAAGAGCGTGTTTGATGCCATCGGCGCCAAGACATATGTGATCCACAACGAGCCGGACGGAACAAACATCAACTGCGGCTGTGGTTCCACCCACATCAAAGAGCTTCAGAAATATGTAAGAGAGAAACACCTCGATGTCGGATTTGCCTACGACGGAGACGCAGACCGCTGCATCGCTGTCGATGAGCTGGGAAATGTGGTAGACGGAGACCTGATCATGTATGTCTGCGGTAAATACTTAAAAGAAAAAGGCCAGTTAAACGGAGATACGATTGTGACCACGATCATGTCAAACCTCGGTCTTTACAAAGCGTGTGACCGCGCCGGTATCCGGTATGAGAAGACGGCAGTCGGCGACAAATACGTGTGCGAGAACATGATGGCAAACGGCTATTCTCTCGGCGGAGAGCAGTCCGGCCACATCATTTTCAGCAAGCACGCGACGACCGGTGACGGAATCCTGACCTCCCTGATGGTGATGGAAGTGCTGATAGATAAGAAACTCCCGCTCAGCACCCTGACAGCCGAGGTAGTGATTTACCCGCAGCTCTTAAAGAATGTCCGCGTGGCAAACAAAGCAGCTGCAAAGGCCAACCCGGCAGTACAGAAAGCAGTAGAAGACGTAGCAGAGGCCCTGGGCGATGACGGACGCATCCTCGTAAGAGAGAGCGGCACCGAGCCGGTGATCCGTGTCATGGTGGAAGCACCGGACGACGCAACGTGTGCAAAATACGTAGACCAGGTTGTTTCTGTGATGCATAAAGAAGGACTTGTGACAGAATGAAAAAAAGACTGGTAATCTTTTTTCTGGCGGCGGCAATGGTGCTTGGCGGCTGTGAAAATAAAAATTCAAAGCTTTATAAAAAGGGCATCGAGGCGCTCGAACAGAAGGACTACGTAACGTCGATTGCGATGCTGGAGGGAGCCGTAAAGGCAGGCGACCGACTGGCGGAGAGCTACCGGTCGCTCGGCATCGCTTATCTGAAAAGCCAGGAGTATGACAAGGCAAAAGAGGCTTTCAAGAGCAGTCTTTCGAGCATGAAGCACAAAGACGCGGAGTTTTCGCGCGATGTCATGTATTACGAGGCGGAAACCTGCGTACAGGCCGGAGATCTGGATGGAGCCATTGAGATCTGCACCAATATTCAGGAAGAAAAGGCCGATGCCGATGCGCTGTTCCTTAGGGGACGCGCGTACTTCCTGCAGAAGAATTACGAGCAGGCGAAGGTGGATTTTGATGCGGCAGTGGAGACGAAGGAGAGCTATCAGCTCTGCCTTGACATTTACGAGCTGTATCAGGAGAGCAGCATGAAGGCGGACGGAGACCGTTACCTCGAAGCGGCAGTGAAGATTGAGCCGAAAACGACCGAGGATTATTATAACATCGGCTGCGCATACTACTATCTGGAGGAGCAGGACGAGGCGGTCAAAGCGTTCTCGAAGGCAATGAAGGACGGCAGCAGCGCGGCGATGGAAATGCTCGGCGAGGTTTACCTTTCCAATGGTCAGAACGACGAGGCGAAAGCACTGTTTTCTTCGTATCTTTCGACAGATGGCTTTGCGGCGGCAGCAAACAACGGGCTGGCGCTCTGCGCACTTGCGGAAAACGACACGGACAGTGCACTCTCGTATATCGAGGAAGGACTCAAAACGGCAGAGGATTCCGACCGGGAAAATCTGCTGTTCAACCAGATTGTATCCTATGAAAAACGGGCGGATTTTGATACCGCGAAGTCGCTGATGGCGGATTTTCTGGCAGCATACCCGGAAAACACCGCGGCGCAGCGGGAAAATACGTTTCTCCAGAACCGATAACAGACGGAGGAAGTTGGATTGTTTGATTTAAGAGAAGAACAGGAGCGCGTGATTCTGGTCGGCGTACAGGAAAACGGCGGCGCAAACGCAGAAGAATCGCTCGACGAGCTGGCGGAACTGGCCAGCACCGCCGGTGCGAAGGTGGAGGGCCGCCTGGTGCAGGTGCGGGAGGCCATTCATCCGGGAACGTACATCGGAAAAGGAAAATTAGAGGAATTGAAAATTCTGGTGCGCGCCTGCGATGCGACGGGCATCATCTGCGACGATGAGCTCTCCTCGATCCAGTTAAAAGGGCTGGAGGAAGCACTGGAATGCAAGATCATGGACCGTACGCTTTTGATCCTGGATATCTTTGCGGCGCGCGCCGTGAGCAGCGAGGGTAAAATCCAGGTTGAGCTGGCCCAGTTAAAGTACCGTGCGTCCCGACTTTCCGGCCTTGGCACATCGCTTTCCCGTCTCGGCGGCGGAATCGGTACGAGAGGACCGGGAGAGAAAAAGCTGGAAACCGACCGGCGCCTGATCCGCACGCGTATTACGCAGTTAAAACGTGAGCTTGAGGAAGTACGCCAGCACAGAGAGCTCCTTCGTGAAGGCAGAAAACGTTCCAAAATCCCGGTAGCGGCGCTCGTAGGCTATACGTCAGCGGGAAAGAGCAGTCTTTTAAATGCACTGACAGGATCGGAAATTCTGGCAGATGCAATGCTGTTTTCCACGCTGGATACGACGACGCGGTCACTGACCCTTCCGGATGGACAGGAAATCCTGCTGACCGATACGGTTGGATTTATCAATAAGCTGCCACATCATCTGATCGATGCATTCCGCAGTACGCTGGAGGAAGCACGGTATGCCGACTATATTCTCCACGTTGTGGATACGTCAAATCCGCAGATGGAGCTGCAGATGCAGGTCGTGTACGATACGCTGCGGGAACTGAAAGTTGAGGACAAAAAGATCGTCACCCTGCTGAACAAGCAGGATAAGCTTCTCGCCCCGATGGTTGTAAAAGATTTCCGGGCAGACGCGAGCCTTGCGGTCTCTGCCAAAACAGGACAGGGACTCGAAGACCTCAAAAATTTACTCTCCTCGTGGATGATGGAGGGAAAAATCTATATCGAGCGCCTCTATCCGTACGATAAGGCGGGAACGATTTCACTGATCCGCGGATACGGAATTCTGCTCGAAGAAGAATATCTGCCGGAAGGCATCCGCGTAAAAGCCTATGTACCGAAGGATATCTATCCGAGGGTATAGAGGTATGGCAAGCGGGCTTAAAAACGGCAGTACATCCCTTTAAGCGCCGTACAGCGCCGAAAAATGGAAGGGACAGAATACAAGTAAAAGTACCATATCTAGTGATGTTAGAAAATTTCACACTAGATATGGTACTTTTTACTATTGACGGGAGAAACATGCTCTGCTATCATATGGTTCAGACACTGCAAAGAGTGGAACCTTAAAAAGGCCTTGCAGAAACGGTTGAATTAACAGGAGGGATTCCATGTTTCAGGTAGAAAAGAGAGACGGAACGATTGCAGAGTTCCAGATGAAAAAGATTACCGATGCGATTGGAAAAGCATTCGGCGCAAAAGATATGCAGTTCAGCGATGACATGCTTCAGATGCTGGCACTGCGCGTAACAGCGGACTTTCAGTCCAAGATCAAAGACGGAAAAATTTCAGTGGAGGCAATTCAGGACAGCGTGGAGAACGTGCTGATCCAGTGCGGCTACGCAGAAGTGGCAAAAGCTTACATTCTGTACCGCAAGCAGAGGGAAAAAATCCGCAACATGAAATCGACGATCGTAGACTACAAAGAGATCGTGGACAGCTACGTAAAAGTAGAGGACTGGCGTGTCAAAGAGAATTCGACCGTAACGTATTCTGTCGGCGGTCTGATCTTAAGCAATTCCGGCGCGATCACAGCCAACTACTGGTTATCAGAGATTTATGATGACGAGATCGCCGAGGCACACCGCAACGCGGATATTCACATCCACGACCTGTCGATGCTGACCGGCTACTGTGCAGGATGGTCGTTAAAACAGCTCATCAAAGAAGGACTTGGCGGCATCAACGGAAAGATTACTTCTTCTCCGGCAAGACATCTTTCGGTTCTGTGCAACCAGATGGTCAACTTCCTCGGCATTATGCAGAACGAGTGGGCAGGTGCGCAGGCATTTTCTTCATTTGATACGTATCTGGCGCCGTTCGTCAAAGTGGACAACTTAAGCTACGGCGAAGTGAAGAAGTGCATCGAGGCGTTTATCTACGGCGTCAACACACCGAGCCGCTGGGGAAGCCAGGCACCGTTCTCCAACATCACACTCGACTGGACCGTACCGGATGACCTCGCGGAGCTTCCGGCGATCGTCGGCGGTAAGGAGATGGACTTCAAGTACAAAGACTGTAAAAAAGAGATGGATATGGTCAACAAAGCGTTCATCGAGACGATGATCGAGGGAGATGCCAACGGAAGAGGCTTCCAGTACCCGATCCCGACCTACTCCATCACATCCGATTTTGACTGGTCCGATACGGAGAATAACCGTCTGCTGTTCGAAATGACTGCAAAATACGGTACCCCGTACTTCTCCAACTACATCAACAGCGATATGAAACCAAGCGACGTGCGCTCCATGTGCTGCCGTCTCCGCCTGGATCTGCGTGAGCTTCGAAAGAAAACCGGCGGATTCTTCGGTTCCGGCGAGAGCACCGGATCGGTCGGCGTTGTCACCATCAATATGCCGCGTATCGCATATCAGTCCAAAGATGAGAAAGAGTTCTACCGCCGTCTCGATCATATGATGGATATTGCCGCACGTTCGTTAAAGACGAAACGTGAGGTCATTACCCGCCTCCTGGACGAGGGACTGTATCCATATACGAAACGGTACCTTGGAACGTTTGAGAACCACTTCTCAACCATCGGTCTGATCGGTATGAACGAGGCCGGCTTAAATGCCGCATGGCTCGGAAAGGGTCTGGAGGATCCGAAGACACAGCAGTTTACGAAAGAAGTTCTGAACCATATGAGAGAGCGTCTTTCTGATTACCAGGAGGAGTACGGCGATCTGTACAACCTTGAGGCAACTCCGGCGGAGTCGACCGCATACCGTCTGGCAAAACACGACCGTGCAAAATGGCCGGATATCAAGACCGCAGGCCATGAGGGAGATACCCCGTACTACACCAACAGCTCCCATCTGCCGGTGGACTATACCGAGGATATTTTCTCTGCGCTTGATATTCAGGATGATCTGCAGACGCTGTACACCTCGGGAACTGTATTCCATGCGTTCCTTGGCGAAAAACTGCCGGACTGGAAAGCAGCAGCTTCCCTTGTGCGGAAGATTGCAGAGAACTACAAACTGCCGTACTACACGCTGTCCCCGACGTATTCTGTTTGTGCGAACGACGGCTATCTCGCCGGCGAGCACTTTACATGTCCGATCTGTGGAAAAGAGGCAGAGGTTTACAGCCGTATCACGGGATATTACCGTCCGGTCAAGAACTGGAACGACGGAAAACGCCAGGAGTACAAGAACAGAACTGTATATGATATCATCCACTCCAAATCGCCGGAGCAGAAAATGAAATCGTACGGCGCAGCAGAGAAACTGGCAGAGCAGGCCGCTGGAAAAGAAGAGCCGAAAGCCGCTGCAGCAGCAGATAAAATCGAGGAAGACGGCATGTACCTGTTCACGACAAGCACCTGCCCGAACTGCAAAATGGCAAAAGAAATGCTCGCCGAGGAGCAGTATGAGGTGATCGACGCAGAGCGTCACCCGGATCTTGCCGCACAGTACGGCATCATGCAGGCACCGACTCTTCTCGTTGTGGAGGACGGCCAGGCGCAGAAGATTGTGAATGCTTCCAATATCCAGAAATATGTGGATGAATATCTCTCCTAAATCTGTGCGCATATAGTTGCAGGAAAGAACAAACAGAGTTATAATAGGAAAAAGTGATACCCTCGCCCGGGCATCCCGGGTGGGGGTATTATTATGGCGCTGAGCACAGCAGAAATCGGCCCGGTGGACCGGTTTCACTTACAGAAGGGAGAAAAATTATGGGATACAGCCAGGACACAATCTGTGTACAGGGAGGATGGCAGCCGAAAAACGGTGAGCCGCGTGTACTTCCGATTTACCAGAGCACAACATTCAAATATGCAACCAGCGAGGAAATGGGAAAACTGTTCGATCTGGAGGAGGAGGGATATTTCTATTCCCGTCTGCAGAACCCGACGAACGACGTCGTAGCACAGAAAATCTGCGATCTGGAGGGCGGCGTGGCAGCCATGCTCACATCTTCCGGCCAGGCGGCAACGATGCTTGCTGTTACCAACATCTGTGAGGCAGGCGACCACGTTGTCTGCGCGGCAAAGGTTTACGGAGGAACCTCCAACCTGCTCGCCGTTACCTTAAAACGATTCGGCATCGAGACTACCCTCGTGGACCAGGATGCGCCGGCAGAGGAGCTGGAAAAAGCATTCCAGCCGAACACCAAAGCTGTCTTTGCCGAGACGATTTCCAACCCGGCAGGTGTTGTACTTGACATTGACAAGTTTGTTAAACTTGCACATGAGCACGGCGTTCCGATGATCTGCGACAACACCTTTGCAACCCCGATCAACTGCCGTCCGTTCGAGTTCGGTGTAGATATTGTCACCCATTCCACCACAAAATACATGGACGGCCATGCAATGGCGCTCGGCGGAGCGATTGTCGATTCCGGAAACTTCGACTGGGATGCGCATGCAGACAAATTCCCGGGCCTTACTACACCGGACGAATCGTACCACGGCGTGATTTATACGCAGAAATTCGGTAAAAAAGCGTATATCACAAAAGCAACCGCACAGCTGATGCGTGATATGGGAGCGTGCCAGTCCCCGCAGAATGCATTCCTGACGAATGTCGGTCTGGAGACCCTGCACCTGCGCGTGGAGCGTCACTGCAGAAATGCCGAGAAAGTGGCAGAGTTCCTGAAAAACCACCCGAAGGTAGCATGGGTTGAGTACGCAGGCCTTGCAGACAGCAAATACCATGCGCTGGCAGAAAAATACATGCCGAACGGAACCTGCGGCGTTCTCTGCTTCGGACCAAAGGGCGGAAGAGACGGCGCGATGCGCTTCACGAACGGCCTGAAAATGGTAGCAATTGTAACACACGTTGCCGATGCAAGAAGCTGCGTTCTGCACCCGGCAAGCCATACCCACCGCCAGCTGAACGATCAGCAGCTCATCGAAGCCGGTGTTCTGCCGGATCTGATCCGTCTGTCAGTCGGCATCGAGGATGTGAACGATATCATTGCAGACCTTGATCAGGCGCTTGCGAACGTATAAAGATACAAAAAACAGGATGTGAAAAGGAGCGTATTGGTAAAATGGAAGAAATGGCAAAGAAACGCGTAAAAGATTCTGAGACAGAGCAGTCGTATCTTCTGATGCACCGCCATATCAACGGCTATGGCCGTCTGTTCGGCGGCCAGCTGGTCGCGTGGATCGATGAGCTTGCCGGTCTGGTGGGACGCCGCCACTGCGGCAACGAAATCACCACCGCGTGCATCGACAATCTGAACTTCAAGCATCCTGCTTTTCTGAACGACACCGTCGTGCTGGTCGGAAGAATGACGTATGTCGGACGCACCTCAATGGAGGTGCGCGTCGACACGTACGTGGAAGAGCTTGCGACCGGCATTCGGAAAATGATCAACCGTGCCTACGTGGTGATGGTGGCCATCGACGAGAACGGCCGCGCACTTCCCGTTCCGGGGCTGATTCTGGAATCTCCGGAGCAGGAAGCTGAGTGGGAGGGCGGAAAACGCCGCTATGAACTGCGAAAAGAGCGTCACAGAGAGGGGTTCTAAGTTGACGTTTACCCGCACATTTGCAGAATCCACCGGGGCGTTTACCGGAGCTGTCTTCGTGCATTCTGAAAATTTCATTTAAAAAAAATCCCGCCGTGTCCCTTGACAGGCGGGATTTTCCATGTTAAGGTAAAGGCAGTTATACGACTGACGGAAGTGGAAATGACCACAGGGAGTATAGCGTGAGAAGAGGCCGACCGTCTGGGCAGAAGAATGCTTGGGGGAGTGGGTCTGTTTTTTTATCCAAAAACAGAAAATCCCATTCCAGCCACATTGAAAAGGAGAACAGAAGATGAAAAAAGTATCACTGGAACAGGAATTAAAAGGAAATGCATATCCAGGAAGAGGAATTGTGATCGGCAGATCCAAAGACGGCACAAAAGCCGTTGCCGGATACTTTATTATGGGCAGAAGCCAGAACAGCCGTAACCGTGTCTTTGTTGAGGAGGGTGAGGGAATCCGCACACAGGCGTTTGATCCGTCGAAGCTGGAAGATCCGAGCCTGATCATCTACGCACCGGTACGCGTTCTGGGAAATGATACGATCGTAACAAACGGAGACCAGACCGATACCGTATACGAAGGACTGGAGCAGGGAAAAACGTTTGAGGTATCCCTTAGAAGCAGAGAGTTTGAGCCGGATGCACCGAACTACACTCCTCGTATTTCCGGTGTGATGCACGTAGAGAACGGAACGTACGGCTACCAGATGTCGATCTTAAAGAGCAATAACGGCGATCCTTCCCAGTGCAACCGCTACACCTTCTCCTATGATAACTGTGTAGCAGGGGAAGGCCATTTCATCCACACCTACATGCACGACGGCAATCCGCTGCCAAGCTTTGAGGGTGAGCCAAAACTGGTCGAGATTCCGGATGACATCGATGCTTTCACCGAACTGCTCTGGAGCAGCTTAAACGAGGACAACAAGGTGTCCCTCTTCACACGCTATATCGACATTGCAACCGGCAAGTATGAGACAAGAATCGTGAATAAAAATAAATAAGAAATCGAGTGTTTTGCGAAAGGAGAAAATCATGAAAGAATTAGCGTTAAAATACGGATGCAACCCGAACCAGAAACCTTCCAGAATTTACATGGATGATGACAGAGATCTTCCGATCGAAGTATTAAGCGGCCGTCCGGGCTATATCAATTTTCTGGATGCCTTCAATGGCTGGCAGCTGGTACGTGAGCTGAAAGCAGCCACCGGTCTTCCGGCAGCAACTTCCTTCAAGCACGTTTCCCCGGCAGGTGCAGCCGTAGGTCTTCCGCTGGACGAGACCCTGCGTAAAATTTACTGGGTAGACGATATGGGAGAGCTTTCTCCGTTAGCATGCGCTTATGCAAGAGCCAGAGGCGCAGACCGTATGTCTTCTTTCGGCGACTTTATCGCACTTTCTGATGTCTGCGACAAAGACACCGCATCCCTGATCAAACGCGAGGTTTCTGACGGTGTCATCGCTCCGGGATTTACCGATGAAGCACTGGAAATCCTGAAAGCAAAGAAAAAAGGTAACTACTGCGTCATCAAAATCGACGAGAATTACCGTCCGGCTCCGCTCGAGCACAAACAGGTCTTCGGCATTACCTTTGAGCAGGGCCGCCAGGAGCTGCCGATCGACGATGAGCTGCTCTCCAACGTGGTAACCGAGAACAAAGAGATTCCGGAAGCAGCAAAACGCGATCTGAAGATTGCACTGATTACCTTAAAATATACCCAGTCCAACTCCGTATGCTTCGTCAAAGACGGTCAGGCCATCGGTGTCGGTGCAGGCCAGCAGTCCCGTGTGCACTGCACCCGTCTTGCCGGACAGAAAGCCGACAACTGGTTCCTGCGTCAGTGCCCGAAGGTGCTGGATCTGCAGTTTGTAGACGGCATCCGCCGCGCAGACCGTGACAATGCGATCGACGTTTACATCGGCGAGGAGTACATGGATGTTCTCGCAGACGGCGCATGGGAGAAGATCTTCAAAGTAAAACCGGAAGTCTTCACAAGAGAAGAGAAACGTGCATGGCTCGACCAGATGAAGGGCGTAACCTTAGGTTCCGATGCCTTCTTCCCGTTCAGCGACAACATCGAGCGCGCACACAAGAGCGGCGTCCAGTACATCGCAGAGCCGGGCGGATCAGTCCGTGATGATGCTGTGATCGAGTGCTGCAACAAGTACAACATGGCGATGGCATTTACAGGAATCCGTCTGTTCCATCACTAAAAAGAAATGCGTTTTATATTTATATAAGAAGAAAGAATCCGGTCTCTGGGCGGCCGGATTCTTTCTTTTTTTCGCACATGTATCATCAAAGAGAGAGTAGCATTTTCTGAAGAATAAAAAATAAGCAGGAAGAGGGCGGTACCGCCCTTTTTCTGTCGAAAACCCCTGTTCTTTTTCGGAAAAGTGTGATAAAATACCCCATGGGCGTATCTTTTGCCCGCTGCAAAAAGGAGGATGAGAAATATGCGGCAGATGGAATTTAAAATGGAGCGACAGGGACTTCTCGAGGAAGGCCAGGAAGTCAACGTGACAGAAAGCGCACTGCCTACCTCCTATTATTATACGATTACCCCGGCAGTGGCCATGAGCAGGAATTATCAGGCGTATGAGAGGCTGCAGTCCCGGAAGGGAATCGTAAAAGAAGTAAAAGAGACACCGAGAGGATTCTATACGGTAGTGGAGTTTGATGAAGATGAGCCGACCTGACGAGAACAAAAATGAGCACCCGGTGGTGCATCCGATTCCGCCGGTTTACCGCGCCGATTCCCGGATTCTGATTCTCGGCAGTTTTCCGTCCGTAAAATCCAGGGAGACCGGATTTTTTTACGGCCATCCGCAGAACCGTTTCTGGAAAGTGACGGCAGCCGTGTGCGGGGAAGAGGTGCCGCAGACCGTGGAAGAGAAGAAGGCGTTTCTGCTCCGGAATCATATCGCTGTCTGGGATGTGATCGCGTCCTGCGTCATCACAGGCTCGAGCGATGCGAGCATCCGCGATGTTGTGCCGAATCCGCTGCAGGACATTCTGGAATGCGCCGATATTCGGCAGATTTACTGCAACGGGGCGACCGCGTGGAAGTATTACCGGAAGTACCAGGAGAAGCAGCTGGGACGGGAAGCGGTTCGCCTTCCGTCGACGAGTCCCGCGAACGCCGCATGGTCTGTGGAGCGGCTGCTTGGCGAGTGGAGCCAGTGCGGAGAAGTCTTACGAAACGGAGAGTGACAGGATGAAAAAAGAGTACGAGACCGTCTGGGAGATTTTTAATGAGTGTGCCAATAATCAGATGCGGGACGTCTTTTTCGACGAGATCGAGACGGATGACCCGGAGGCGTATATCCGTCAGAAATTTCCGGACAAAAACTTAAAATATGAAAAAACGGTGGAAGCGGACGGATCTCTGGTCTTTGACATTGAGACCTCCGGCATCCGCCAGCGGTTTACGTTTACAGAAATCTGAATCGCGCAGAAAATACCAGAAAAGCGGAGAAAAAAACGATGAGTGAAGAAAAACACACGCATGTGCATGTGCTGGAAGACGGCACCGTGATCGAGCATTCCCACGATCACGCCCACGGGCACCATCATACAAATACAAAAGCAGTCTTAAACCGCCTCTCCCGCGCGATCGGACACATGGAGTCGATCAAGCGGATGGTAGAGGAAGGCCGGGACTGCACTGAGGTTCTGATCCAGCTGTCTGCCGTGAAGGCGGCCATTAACAATACAGGAAAAATTATCCTGGAGGATCACATTGAACATTGCATCGTCGATGCAGTCGAGCATGGGGACACAAAAGCGATTCAGGAGCTGAATAAGGCGATCGACCGCTTTGTCAAATAAGCAAGAAAAACAAGAAAAGAGGAAAGAAACATGGCAAAAGAATGCAGCAATTCGAGCTGTTCCAAAGAAAGCTGCGAAGGATGTCCAAGCAAAGCAGGACAGGGCAAACCGGATTTTCATATTGATCTGAATGCCGATTCTTCGATCAAACATGTCATTGGCGTTGTCAGCGGCAAGGGCGGTGTTGGTAAATCCATGGTAACCGCATCTCTGGCAAACCAGAAAGCAAAAGAGGGCTACAAGGTTGGTATCCTCGATGCCGATATCACAGGACCGTCCATCCCGAAAATGTATGGCCTGAAAGGACCTGCAAACGTAGATGACAAGGGCGTTTACCCGGCAGTTGCAGCAAACGGCGTAAAGGTAATGTCCATCAACCTCCTGCTTCCGGGCGAGGAAGAGCCGGTCATCTGGAGAGGACCTGTCATCGCAGGAACCGTAAAACAGTTCTGGACCGACGTCATCTGGGGCGACCTGGACTATCTCTTCGTCGATATGCCGCCAGGAACCGGTGATGTTCCGCTGACCGTTTTCCAGTCTCTTCCGGTAGACGGCGTAGTGATCGTATCTTCCCCGCAGGATCTGGTGCGCATGATCGTCATGAAAGCCTACAAGATGGCACAGATGATGAGCGTTCCGGTGCTCGGTATCGTAGAGAACTACAGCTACCTCGTATGTCCGGACTGCGGCAAAAAGCTGTCCATTTTCGGCGAAAGCCACATCGACGAGATCGCAGCCGAGATCGGCGTGCCGGTTCTCGGCAAAATGCCGATTCATCCGGAGTTTGCCGAGCTGGTGGACGAAGGAAGATTTGCAGAAGTGGATAACACCGATATTGCAAAGATCAACATCTAATCATTAAATATAGAAGCAAGTAATGGCATGAAAAACTCGTTTTTCCTTGATTTTACAAGGAAAAGCGGGTTTTTTTGACAAGATTTTTACGTTTCTTTTGGCAAAAACTATTTTATTTTAAACGGATTTTGTGTAACCGGTTACACACGACTGCGCAAATGAGACAAAAAGCGACAAATATGAAGGGTTAATGAGAAAAACTTGCATAAAAAACATGCATAATATGGCAAAAACAAGGAAATAAATTCAATATTGACATTTAAAGAGAAAAAGTGCATAATCTACCTCAACGATAGGAAAACAAACAGCTATTGATTAAGAAAGAGGTGAATCGTATGTCACACTGCGTAGTAAGACTCAATGGAACTGAGGAAGTAGAGGAGTTTGTAAAAGCAGCTTCCAAATGTGATTTTGATATTGACATTTTTTACAACCGCGTTATTATTGATGCAAAATCCATTCTTGGCATCCTCAGCATGGATCTGAACCGTGATCTCACCGTACACTGCTATGGTGACAGTCCGGCATTCAATAAAACCCTGCAGAAATTTGCTGTAGCATAAATTTTATTAAGGGAAACGAAAAAAATTCAGCCTGCGCCGCCAGCGAGAGTAGAGACAGAATTTGCGCAGGGGACTTTCTGAAGAAAAACTAATCACACGAGACACATAGCTTCAGAGAGAAAAAAAGGAGACTGTTGCGGCAGTCTCCTTTTTTCTGTATAATGATAACTATTCAGAGCTATGCGAAATTCCAGAAAAGGACACGAATCATGCTTGCATGAATGAGCGTTCTTTTCTGGAATTTCATATGGCGAGAAGCCACATCGAGATGCAGCGCAGCGGAATCGAGATGGGGCTCTGAATAGTCTGGTTAGAAAAGGAGCGGGCTAGTGGAAGAGAAGAAGAAAGAGATCCGGATTTCCGTGCGGAATCTGGTGGAGTTTATTCTGCGCAGCGGGGATCTGGACAACTCGTCGGGAGGTTTTGGCGAGCGCGATGCCATGCAGGCGGGAACGCGGGTGCATCAGCAGATTCAGAAAAAACGGGGCGCCGATTACCGTGCGGAGGTTCCGCTGGTTCACGAAAAAGAATATGAGCATTTCATTCTGCGCGTCGAGGGAAGAGCAGACGGCATGTACGAGGACGGAACCACGACCGTGATCGAGGAGATCAAGGGAACGTACCGTGACCTCGAAACGATGGAAGAGCCGGTTCCGGTACATCTGGCACAGGCGAAGTGCTACGCTTACATCTACGGCCTTCAGAACCGCAAAGAGGAGATGGGCGTGCTGATGACGTACACCCTGCTCTCCTCCGAGGAGGAAGGCCTTCTGCGCCCGCTCACCAAAGAAGAGGTAAAGCCGGAGCACTCCAACTGGCGCATCCGCCATTTTCTGCAGACGTACAAGCTCCCGGAACTGGAGCAGTGGTTCGGTGAGCTACTCGACGCCTGGTTTATCTGGGCGGAATTCCAGTACCAGTGGCAGAAAGCGCGAGATGCCTCAATGCAGCACCTCGAATTCCCCTTCCCGTACCGGAAAGGCCAGCGGGAACTGGTGAGCGGTGTCTACCGTACCATTCTGCGGAAAAAAGAACTCTTCGTCCAGGCGCCGACCGGCATCGGAAAAACAATGTCCACGGTCTTTCCGGCCATCCGCGCGATCGGAGAGGGCTG
This sequence comes from Blautia sp. OM06-15AC, assembly GCF_003481425.1. Classification (NCBI taxonomy): domain Bacteria; kingdom Bacillati; phylum Bacillota; class Clostridia; order Lachnospirales; family Lachnospiraceae; genus Blautia; species Blautia sp. OM06-15AC. Next base: position 74,556 of record NZ_QULD01000001.1, read on the forward strand.
CGGCGACCGTCTTTTTTATCTGACTGCGAAAACCATCACCCGTACCGTGGCAGAGGAGGCGGTCTCCATTCTAAAAGAGAAGGGACTGCAGTTCAAAGCAATCACGCTGACCGCAAAAGAAAGAATGTGCATCCTCGATGAGCCCGAATGCGATCCGATCCACTGCCCGCGCGCGAAAGGTCATTTTGACCGGATCAACGCGGCGGTGTACGAGATGCTGACGGAATGCGATTCCTACACAAGAGAGGAAGTCCTGCGCCAGGCGGAAAAATGGAACGTCTGCCCGCACGAGTTCCAGTTTGATGTGGCTTCGTGGGTGGACGGCGTGATCTGCGATTACAACTATGCGTTTGATCCGACCTCGAAATTAAAACGCTTTTTCGCAGAAGGAACGAAGGGTGACTACATCTTTCTGATCGACGAGGCGCATAACCTGGTCGAGCGGGGCCGCGATATGTTCAGTGCCACGCTCGTCAAAGAGGAGATTTTAAAGGTCCGCCAGCTCCTCCGCCCGTATGCACCGGGCAAAAAGCTCGAGAAGGCGCTGAATCGCTGCAATCACCAGATGCTCGTCTACAAAAGAGAGTGCGATTCCTGCACGGAGCTGGAAAGCGTATCGACGTTTCTTATGATGGTCAATCAGCTGCTGGAAGAACTGGCGGGCTGGCTGGAAGCGCATAAGACAAGCGAAATCCGGAAGCAGGTTCTGGAATTTTACTTTAACTTGCGAAATTTTTCCGAGATTTACAATTTAGTGGATGAAAATTATCTGATCTACACGAGTTATCTCGATAACGGCGATTTTGCACTGCGCCTGTTTTGCGTCAACCCGGCGGAGAATCTGCAGCAGTGTATCAACCAGGGGCGGTCGGCCGTCTTCTTTTCCGCGACGCTGCTGCCGGTGCAGTATTATAAGAAGATGTTCAGCACGAATACGGATGATTACGCGATTTACGTGGAGTCCCCGTTTGATCCCACGAAGCGGTGTCTGGCGATCGGAAGCGAGGTCAGCACGAAGTATCAGCGGAGAAACCGCGCAGAGTTTGAGAAGATCGCCGCCTATCTGAACGAGATGATCCAGAGCCGGAAGGGCAACTATATGGCGTTCTTCCCGTCATACCGCCTGATGCAGGATGTCTATGCGGTCTATGAGGAACTGTATGCAGATGAAAACGTGACCTGCCTGATCCAGGAGTCGGCGATGCGGGAGCAGGAGAGAGAAGCGTTTCTGGAAGCGTTTGCGAAAGACAACGAGAAAACGCTGGTGGGATTCTGTATCATGGGAGGCATTTTCTCGGAGGGAATTGATCTGGACGGGGAAAAGCTGATCGGCGCGGCCGTTGTGGGAGCCGGAATCCCGCAGGTGGGGCCGGAGAGAGAACTTTTAAAGCAATATTTTGACCGCAGCGGAGAGAACGGTTTCGACTACGCGTACCGCTATCCCGGCATGAATAAAGTATTGCAGGCGGCAGGGCGCGTGATCCGTACGACGGAGGACACGGGTGTGATTCTGTTGCTCGACGAGCGGTTCCGAAACCGGGAGTACCGCGAGCTGTTCCCAAGAGAATGGGAGGACTGCCGGATTGTGCAGCGCAGCAGCCTCCCGGAGGTAATCCATTCGTTTTGGGAGAGGGTGGATTGTGAGAGCGGATCAAAAGCCGGGCAGCAGGAAATGAAATCTCGGTGCAGCGCTGAACGTTACGTGTGATCCGCGCGGTTCCGGTATTCGCTCGGCGAGCAGCCCATCTGCTGCCGGAAAATTTTAGAAAAATAGGCAGGACTGGAAAATCCGGTCTGTTCCGCTACGGAAGTGATACTGGCCTGGCGCTCGAGAAGGAGCGGCAGGCTTTTTTCAATACGGTAATCGAGAAGATAGTCAAACAGGGATTCGTTCATGCATTTCTTGAAAAAACGGCAGCATTCACTGCGGCAGATGTGGATCTGTGCAGCGAGATCCTCGAGCGTCAGATGCTCCATATAATGGCGGTGGATGTAGTCGAGCAGAATGCGGAGCCGCTCAACATCACGCGCTGCCGCCGTGTTCTGGGATTCACCGGAAAACGATGCGTGGCGGTAAATCTCAATCCAGATCGACAGCAGAAGCTCCTGGATTTCCATCTCAAACGCGGACGGCTGTGAAAGCGAGAGGTCGTAGATGCGGTGCATACAGGCAAGTACCTGGTTCTGCCAGTCGATCTCCGGCGAAAAGACGATGGAGGCGAGCTGCATATCCGTCAGCACCGGTTCGACGTAGCGCGTCTGGATCACACTGTTTGAAAAACCATAGAGAAAGCGCGGGGCGAACGTGGTTGAAATATAGACGCAGTCCATCCCGTCGATCATGTGGCCGCTGTGAAGCGCATTCGTGTTGCAGAAAATGCCGTCCCCTTCTTTTAAGACATACGATTTGCCGTTGACCTGATATCCGATCTGTCCCGAGAGGACAAACGTCAGCTCAATTTCCGGGTGCCAGTGCCAGGAAAAGGAGCCGCGCTCGTAGCGGGAGAGCTGTTCGTAACTGATGTTGACAGGAAATTCATAGCTGCCGTGGGCCTTCAGCTCACGGTTTTCTTTATCCATGCGGATCTGCATGAAACGTACCTCCAATCCATAAAATCCATTAAAAATCATACGATAAGTAAAGTATGCGGCAAAAAGGGAAAAAAAACAAGAAAAAATCGAAGATCACCTCAATATAATTATCGTTTGCCCCAATATTGTTGTTGCAGATGGGCGTACGGCTCACTATAATGATACTTAAGAAGATAAGAAAAAACACACAAACACACAAACACACAATACACACACAACACACAAAACGAAACCATGAAAACAACACACCAAAAAGAAAAGGAGACAACAAAATGAAACAGCAGGTACTGGATTGTTTTGCAAAACTGTTCGGGGGAGAGGGCGACATCCGCACCTACTTCGCACCTGGACGTGTGAACCTGATCGGTGAGCACACCGATTACAACGGAGGCCACGTATTTCCATGCGCACTGACCATCGGAACCTACATGGCAGCAAGAAAACGTGACGACAGAAAGCTTCATTTTTACTCTATGAACTTTGAAAAACTCGGCGTGGTAGAATCTTCTCTCGATGAATTCCTGATGGGAAAAGAAGGCAACTGGACCGCATATCCGAAGGGAATGATGTGGGCATTTTGTCAGAAGGGCTTCCCGGTAGAGCAGGGCTTCGATATCGTGCTCTACGGAAACATTCCGAACGGCTCCGGCCTTTCCTCTTCCGCATCCGTTGAGACCGTAACCGGCGTAATGCTGCGTGACATGTTCGGCTACGACACCATCTCCATGATCGACATCGCTCTGTACGGCCAGTTCTCCGAGAACAATTACAACGGCGTCAACTGCGGTATCATGGATCAGTTCGCCATCGCCATGGGCAAAAAGGACTGTGCGATCTTTCTTGACACCAGCGATCTGAAATATGAGTACGCACCGGTTAAACTGGAAGGCGCAAGAATTGTCATCTCCTGCAGCAACAAGAAACGCGGCCTTGGCGACTCCAAATACAACGAGCGCCGCAGCGAGTGCGAGACTGCTCTGGCTGAGATTCAGAAAGTCAAAGACATCAAGAGCCTTGGCGAGCTGACCGAGGAAGAGTTTGAGGCAGTGAAAGATGCCATCAAAGATCCGGTCCGCCAGAAACGTGCAAAACATGCTGTTTACGAGAACCAGAGAACCGTTCAGGCCGTTGCAGCTTTAAAGGCAAACGACATCGCAAAATTCGGCGAGCTGATGAACGCATCCCACGTTTCCCTGCGTGATGACTATGAGGTAACCGGCATCGAGCTGGATACTCTTGTGGAAGAAGCATGGAACTGCCCGGGTGTCATCGGATCCCGTATGACAGGCGCAGGCTTCGGCGGATGCACCGTCAGCATCGTAAAAACAGAAGATATTGACAACTTCATCGCAAAAGTAGGCGCAGCTTACAAAGAAAAAATCGGCTATGCCGCAGACTTCTATGTCGTAGACATCGGAGACGGCGCAGGCGTATTAAAATAAGAAATAAAAAAGCTGGATCGGCAGCAGGGAGGAAGCTACAGTGATTAACGAGAGTATTGCAAAACTGGTAAAATATGGAGAAAATGCCGGTCTTGTTTCGGGACTGGATAAAATCTATGCGACAAACCGGATTCTGGAAGTCATGCAGATTTCCGATTACGAAGAGCCGGAGCAGATTCCGGAGACCCCGTATCTGGAAGAGACTTTAAATGAACTGCTTGATGATGCAGCTAAGCGCGGTCTTCTCGAACACAACAGCGTCGTTTACCGCGATCTGTTCGATACGAAACTGATGGACTGCCTGATGCCGCGCCCGGGAGAGGTGGTAAAGAAGTTTGAGGAACTCTATGCGAAGAGCCCGCAGGAGGCAACCGATTACTTCTACAAACTGAGCCAGGATTCCAACTACATCCGCAGATACCGCATCGCAAAGGATATCCGCTGGAGCGTACCGAGTGCCTACGGCGATATCGATATCTCGATCAACCTCTCCAAACCGGAGAAGGACCCGAAGGCGATCGCGGCTGCAAAACTGGCAAAACAGAGCGGTTATCCGAAATGCCTGCTCTGCAAGGAGAATGTGGGCTATGCGGGACGCGTCAACCACCCGGCGCGCCAGAACCACCGCATCATTCCGCTGACGATCAATCAGACGGAGTGGGGATTCCAGTACTCGCCATATGTGTATTACAATGAGCACTGCATCGTGTTCAATTTCCAGCATAACCCGATGAAGATCGAGCGCGCGACCTTTGTGAAGCTGTTTGACTTTATCAAGCTGTTTCCGCACTACTTCATCGGTTCCAATGCGGATCTGCCGATCGTGGGAGGCTCCATTTTAAGCCACGATCATTATCAGGGCGGTCACTATACCTTCGCAATGGCGAAAGCGCCGATCGAGCGCCATTTTACCATCAAAGGATACGAGGATGTGGAAACCGGCATCGTCAAATGGCCGCTGTCCGTCATCCGGATCCGCCACAAAGATGAGAAACGGCTGATCGATCTGGCAGAGCATATCCTGAACTGCTGGAGAGGTTACACGGATGAGGATGCGTTTGTATTCGCCGAGACTGACGGAGAGCCGCACAACACGATCACGCCGATCGCAAGAAAAGTGGGCGATACGTTCGAACTCGATCTGGCACTGCGCAACAACATCACGACGGACGAATGCCCGCTCGGTGTTTACCATCCGCATGCACAGTATCATCACATCAAAAAAGAGAACATCGGCCTTATTGAGGTTATGGGACTTGCGATTCTGCCGGCGCGCTTAAAAGATGAGCTGGAAGAGCTTTCCAAATGCCTTGTAGAGGGAAAAGATGTCCGCGCTGTCGCAGAGCTGGAGAAACATGCCGACTGGGTAGACGAATTCCTGCCGCGCCATCCGGAGCTGAACAGCGAAAATGTGATGGATATCCTGAAAGAGGAAGTCGGAAAAGTCTTTGTCGGCGTACTCGAGGATGCCGGCGTTTACAAGTGCACCGAGGAAGGCAGAAGTGCATTTGCAAAATTCATGGAAACGTTGTAGAATAAACTAAATGCTTCAATTAACCCGCTGCGGCAAAAAAGCAGCAGCGAAGGAAAACATGGAGGATACCAAAATGAAAATCTTAGTTACTGGCGGTGCAGGCTATATTGGAAGCCACACCTGTGTGGAACTGCTGAACGCAGGCTATGACGTTGTTGTCATGGACAACCTTTACAATGCAAGCGAGAAAGCCATCGAGCGTGTAGAACAGATTACCGGAAAGAAAGTAACCTTCTACAAAACCGATATGCTGGACCGCGAAGGCGTAAAGAAAATTTTCGACAACGAGAAAATTGACGCTGTCATCCATTTCGCAGGCTTAAAAGCAGTCGGCGAGTCCGTACATAAACCGATTGAATATTATCACAACAACATGACCGGAACCCTGATTCTCTGCGATGAGATGAGAAACCATGGCGTAAAGAACATCATCTTCAGTTCTTCTGCAACCGTATACGGCAATCCGGCACAGATTCCGATCACCGAGGAGTGCCCGAAGGGAACCCCGACCAACCCATACGGCTGGACAAAAAGCATGCTCGAGCAGGTTCTGACCGACATCCACACCGCAGATCCGGAATGGAATGTTATCCTGCTTCGCTACTTCAACCCGATCGGAGCGCATAAGAGCGGCCTTATCGGAGAGGATCCGAAGGGCATCCCGAACAACCTGCTTCCGTATGTCGCACAGGTTGCCATCGGAAAACTCGAGTGCATCGGTGTTTTCGGTGATGACTACGATACTCCGGACGGAACTGGTGTCCGCGATTACATCCATGTTGTTGACCTGGCACGCGGCCATGTAAAAGCCATCCAGAAACTGGCTGACAACGAGGGCGTTTCCATTTACAACCTCGGAACCGGCAAAGGCTACAGCGTACTCGATGTGATCCACGCATTCGAGAAAGCATGCGGCCATCCGCTGAAATACGAAATCAAACCGCGCCGTGACGGTGATATCGCAACCTGCTACTCCAAATGCGACAAAGCAAAAGAGGAGCTTGGCTGGGAGGCTGAGTACGGCATCGAGGAGATGTGTGCCGATTCCTGGAACTGGCAGCAGAAGAATCCGAACGGATATAACGACTAATGTAATGTGAGTGTTATCTGGCGGCCCGCCGATACTTGAAAGAGTGTCGGCGGGCCGTTTTTGTATAGATAAATTCAGTCTTTTTTCACAAAGTCCGGCTTGCTAATTAAGAGGGAATCCGATATAATGTAAGAGTTAAAGTGTCCGTAAAAAAGAGGGGCGGTTTGACATACAAGGAGGAAAAGCATGGACGATAGAAAAAATCAGAACCGGGAACCAGAAAAAGGCTCCGGGGGAGGACCGAAAAACAGACAGACGATACTCATTATCCTGATCTGCCTCCTCGTCAGCCTGATGGTGATGGGACTTCTGAACAATGCCCTTGGGGGAATTACTTCCGAGGATCTTGACTATAGCAAATTCCTGGACATGGTAAACAACGATGGAGTGCAGGAAGTTGTCTTGAAATCGGGAACACTGACCGTAACGCCGAAAGACCAGAAATCGGAGGGAATCACCTATCAGGTAACGATGATGGGAGATGAGCAGGAGCTGGTCGATCTGTTACAGGAGAAAGGCATTACGTACCACAAAGATCCGCCGGATTCTACCGGAACGATCATTTACACATTGCTGACCGTCATTCTGCCGGTTGTGATGCTTGTCGCTGTCATGGTATGGGTGATGCGCAGCATGAACAAAGGCGGCGGAGTCATGGGTGTAGGAAAGAGCAGAGCAAAGGCCTACGTACAGAAAGAAACCGGCGTGACATTCCGCGATGTTGCGGGACAGGACGAGGCAAAAGAATCGCTCCAGGAGGTTGTGGATTTTCTGCATAACCCTGGAAAATACACGACAATCGGTGCAAAACTTCCGAAAGGAGCGCTTCTTGTAGGCCCTCCTGGAACCGGAAAAACACTGCTTGCCAAAGCCGTAGCCGGTGAGGCGCACGTACCGTTTTTCTCGATGTCCGCTTCGGAATTTGTCGAGATGTTCGTCGGTGTCGGTGCATCGCGTGTGCGTGACCTGTTTGAGGAAGCAAAGAAAAACGCACCGTGCATCATCTTTATCGATGAGATCGATGCGATCGGAAAGAGCCGTGACAACAGCTACAACAGCAACGACGAGCGGGAGCAGACGTTAAACCAGCTCCTCGCCGAGATGGACGGATTCGACAGCTCCAAGGGTATTCTGATCCTTGCGGCCACAAACCGCCCGGAGGTTCTTGACCCGGCGCTGCTGCGTCCAGGCCGTTTTGACCGCCGGATTATCGTAGAAAGACCGGACCTGAAAGGCCGTGTGGAAATCCTGAAAGTACACGCCAAGAACGTATCGCTCGATGAGACGGTTGATCTCGACGGCATCGCACTTGCGACATCGGGAGCCGTTGGTTCTGATCTTGCAAATATGATCAACGAGGCAGCGATTCTTGCGGTCAAGAACGGAAGAAAAGCCGTTTCCCAGAAGGATCTTCTCGAGGCAGTCGAGGTTGTCCTCGTCGGAAAAGAGAAGAAGGACCGCATCTTAAGCCAGGAAGAGCGAAAGATCGTTTCCTACCACGAGGTAGGCCACGCACTTGTTACTGCACTGCAGAAGGATTCCGAGCCGGTACAGAAAATCACGATTGTGCCGCGTACGATGGGTGCGCTCGGCTACGTCATGCAGGTGCCGGAGGAGGAGAAATACCTCAACACGAAGAGCGAACTCGAGGCGATGATCGTCGAGTGCCTCGGTGGAAGAGCGGCAGAGGAGATCGTATTCGGCAATGTGACAACGGGAGCTTCGAATGATATCGAGAAAGCGACGAAGATTGTCCGCGCGATGATCACGCAGTACGGTATGTCGGAGAAATTCGGTCTGATCGGTCTTGCGACCCAGCAGAATCAGTACCTCGACGGAAGAATGGTCTTAAACTGCGGCGATGCCACAGCAACCGAAATTGACCACGAGGTCATGAAGATCCTGAAAGAGTCGTATGAGCAGGCAAAAGAACTTCTGGCAGCTAACCGCGATGCGATGGATGAAATCGCAGCTTACCTGATCCAGAAAGAGACGATCACCGGAAAAGAATTTATGGAGATTTTTCATCAGGTGATTGCAAAACGGAATGGAAACGCGGAAGAAGCGGTTGAAAATCCAGAAATATAAAAAGAAAGCGAAAAGGCCCGGCGGGAGCAGAGAAAACGATCTCTGCACGCTGGGCATTTTCAACATTACAGTCCCAAAAAGAGGAGGGTCATATGGCGTTTGATATCCAGGAAGAACTGAAAAAACTGCCGGGGAAACCCGGCGTCTATCTGATGCACGACGCGGACGATACAATTATCTACGTAGGAAAGGCGATTTCGCTGAAAAACCGTGTCCGCCAGTATTTCCAGACGAGCCGCAACAAAGGGCCGAAGATTGAGCGGATGGTCACGCATATCGCCCGCTTTGAGTATATTGTGACTGATTCCGAACTGGAGGCGCTCGTGCTGGAGTGCAACCTTATCAAAGAGCACCGTCCGAAATACAATACGATGCTGAAAGATGACAAGGCGTACCCGTACATTAAGGTGACCGTGAACGAGGATTTTCCACGCATTCTGTTTTCCCATCAGATGAAGAAGGACAAGGCGAAATATTTCGGCCCGTACACGAGCGCCGGAGCTGTGAAAGATACGATCGAACTGTTGCGGAAGCTGTACGATATCCGTTCCTGCAATAAGAGCCTGCCAAAGGAGATCGGCAAGGACCGCCCGTGTCTTTACTATCACATCCACCAGTGTAAGGCACCGTGCCAGGGATACATTTCCAAAGAAGAGTACGGCGAGCAGATCAAAAAGGCGATCAGTTTTCTGAATGGAAATTACAATGACATGATCAAAGAGCTGACTGGAAAAATGACGGAGGCGGCTGAGGAGATGCGGTTCGAGCAGGCGGCGGAGTACCGTGATCTGATCGACAGCGTGCGCAGGATCGGCGAGCGGCAGAAGATTACGAACAGTAACGGCGAGGACAAAGATGTCATTGCGCTTGCGATGGACAAAGAGGATGCGGTGGCGCAGGTCTTCTTTATCCGGAACGGAAAGCTGATCGGGCGGGAGCATTATTATCTGCGGATCGGCGAGGAGGAGCAGAAAAGCGAGGTGCTGCTCACGTTTATGAAACAGTTCTATTCCGGCACGCCGTTCATCCCGCGGGAAATCATGATTTCCGAGGAGATTGCCGAGCAGGAGCTGATGGAAGAGTATTTAAGCAGCAAACGGGGCCAGAAGGTCCGCATCCGCGTGCCGAAAAAGGGCAGCAAGGAAAAAATGGTGGAACTGGCAGAGCGGAACGCACAGATCGTTCTCGACCAGGACCGCGAGCGGATCAAGCGGGAAGAGGGTCGGACGGTCGGTGCCGTAAAAGAGATCGCCAGATGGCTGAACCTGCCGTCGATCGACCGCATCGAGGCGTACGATATCTCCAATATCAGCGGTTTCCAGTCGGTCGGCTCAATGATCGTCTACGAGAAAGGAAAGCCAAAGCGCGCCGATTACCGAAAATTCAAGATCAAATCCGTCGAGGGACCGAACGATTACGCCAGTATGAAAGAGGTCTTAAGCCGCCGTTTTCTGCGCGGCATCCAGGAGGACAGCGGTTTCGAGCGGCTGCCGGACCTGATCATGATGGACGGCGGACGCGGCCAGGTTAACATTGCGCTTGAGGTGCTTGAAGAAATGGATCTTGCGATTCCGGTCTGCGGTATGGTAAAGGACGACAAGCACCGCACGAGGGGTCTGTATTTCCGAAACGTGGAAATCCCGATCGACCGGAACAGCGAGGGCTTCAAACTGATCACACGCGTGCAGGACGAGGCGCACCGCTTTGCAATCGAATACCACCGCCTGCTGCGGAGCAAAGGCCAGGTCCACTCGATTCTCGACGACATCCCGGGCATCGGGCCGACAAGAAGGAAAGAACTGATGCGCCACTTTCAGGGAATTGATGATATCAAGGCGGCAACCGTGGAAGAACTTTCCGGACTTCCGGGCATGAATAAAAAGGCAGCGGAGCAGGTTTACACATTCTTTCACGCACCTGCACAGGAGGAAAATGAGGATTCGTCAAAATAGTTAAATTTCTAGGTTGCCCGTGATGCTTTATTGTGCTAAAATCATAGAAGAGACGGATTTAAAAAGACGTCGAATGAAGTCGGAGGACAGGAAAATGAAAGAAATTGAAATGACCAAAATGGTGGAGGAAATGGATCTCCGCAACCTGACACCAGAGGTTGATATGACAGATCTTGTCATTGCCACACCGGATATCAACCGTCCTGCACTGCAGCTGACCGGTTACTATGAGCATTTTGCCAATGAGCGTGTGCAGATCATCGGTTATGTAGAGTTCACGTATCTGCAGCATCTTGAAGAGAGCGAGCGCGTCCGCGCGTTTGAAGAGTTTGTAAGCCGCAAGATCCCATGTGTCATTTTCACCACGAAGATGATTCCGGGACCGGAAATTCTGGAGCTGTGCAATCGTTATCAGGTACCGGCCTTTGCGGTAGACAAATCGACTTCCGTTTTCATGGCTGAAATCATCCGCTGGCTGAATGTCCAGCTTGCCCCGATGATCTCCATCCACGGCGTGCTGGTCGATGTATTCGGCGAGGGCGTTCTGATCATGGGCGAGAGCGGAATCGGAAAAAGCGAGGCTGCACTGGAGCTGATCAAACGAGGCCATCGTCTCGTCAGCGATGATGTGGTTGAAATCAGCCGTGTCAGCGACATTACGCTGGTCGGAACGGCACCGGATATCACGCGTCACTTTATCGAGCTGCGCGGTATCGGTATCATCGACGTCAAGACGCTGTTTGGTGTCGAGAGCGTAAAGGATACCCAGTCTATCGACCTTGTTATCAAGCTTGAAGAGTGGGACAAAGAGAAAGAATACGACCGTCTGGGCCTGGAAGAAGAGTATATTGAGTTCCTTGGAAACAAGGTTGTCTGCCATTCCCTTCCGATCCGTCCGGGCCGTAACCTGGCGATCATCGTAGAAACCGCTGCTGTCAACCACAGACAGAAGAAGATGGGCTACAATGCCGCACAGGAGCTGTACCGCCGTGTACAGGCTAACTTAGTGAAAAAAAGAGAGGAGAAGTAAGAAAATGGCAAACTATGTATTTGGAATTGATGTTGGGGGTACTTCAGTAAAATGCGGACTGTTCCAGACAGACGGAACTCTGTTGGAAAAATGGGAAATCCCGACCCGCACCGAAAACGGCGGAAGCGAAATTCTGCCGGATATCGCAAAAAGCGTAAAAGCAAAAATGGCTGAGAAGGGTATCGCGGCAGATGATGTTGCCGGTGTCGGCATTGACGTACCTGGCCCGGTTAATGACAAAGGTGAGCTTTCCATCGCAGTCAACCTGAACTGGGGATATAAAAATATCGTAAAAGAGCTTTCCGACGAACTCGGCGGAATGGCAGTAAAAGCAGCAAACGACGCAAACGCAGCAGCTCTCGGTGAGATGTGGGTAGGCGGCGGAAAGGGAAGCAAGAACCTGGTTATGGTTACCCTTGGAACCGGTGTCGGCGGCGGAATCATCGTGGACGGCAAGATCGTAGCAGGTGCTCACGGCGCAGGCGGCGAGGTTGGTCATGCATGTGTTGAGCCGGAAGAAGAAGCGGTCTGCAACTGCGGAAACCACGGATGCCTCGAGCAGATGACATCTGCAACCGGTATCGTTCGTCTGGCAAAGAAATATCTGGCATCCCATGATACTCCGTCTTCTTTAAGAGAAAGAGGAGAGTCCATCAGTGCAAAAGCTGTCTTTGATGCATTAAAAGAAGGCGATGCAGCAGCAGAAGCAATCGTTCAGGAGTTCTCCGAGTACCTCGGAAGAGCACTTGCAGTATTTGCATGCGTTGTTGACCCGGAAGTTATCGTAGTCGGCGGCGGTGTATCCAAAGCAGGCCAGATCCTGATCGACGGCGTAGCTAAATACTACCGTGAAGCAGCATTCATCGCATGCAAAGATACCCCGATCGTACTCGCTTCCCTTGGAAACGATGCTGGTATCTACGGCGCAGCAAAAATGCTGATTGACTAATTGATTCAGATGGAAAAAGAAGTATAGAAAAACCGGTCCTGCTGGCATATGCCAGAGGGCCGGTTTTTTGTGTATAGACTGACTGAAAAAGTTATTCGGAAGAGCCGCTCTCTTCGGACTGCGGCTGTACTTCCGATATCTCCGCCGGGGTATCCGGTTCTGACGGTGCATCAGGGGTATCCGGTGTGTCAGGAGTCTCCGGTGTATTAGAAGGCGGATCGGCAGGTGTTTCGGTCGGAGCCGGAGTTTCCTGCGGTGCCTCCGTCGGTGTCGGGGTTGCCTGCGGAGTTGATGCTGCAGAAGGGGTTCTGGTCGGCGTCGGTGTTGAGGCCGGCGCGGTGTAGTGGCCCTTGCAACGCTCGGTCGGCAGATCGGATACCGCAAAGTATTCGGTGATGGACGGGCAGCTTGAGCGGGCGAGCAGGCCAGTCTTCGTACAGATCGTTGCCTCCTGTACTGTTGCGGAAGTCTCGAAATCCATATCGGCAAGGCCTTCGTGGATTTCATTCATGACCTTTGCCCAGAGACGTTTGTGGAATTCACGGTCGCTCTCCGGAAACTCCGCGTGTGTATCATACGTTGCCCAGATGGCAGCGGTATAATACGGCGTAAAGCCTGCAAAAACAAGATCCTTGGCCTCGTTCGTCGTACCGGTTTTTCCGGCTGCGTGCATATTGTCGAGGCGGGCGGCAACACCGGTACCTTTTTCCAGAACATCCTCCATGGCATTGGTGAGGAGGGAGGCAGTGCTTGCCTTGAAGACCTGCGTTGCCTTGTTTTCTGTGTTGTCAATTAAAACATTTCCCTTGCTGTCGGTAACCTTTGTGTAGAACACCGGCTTGCGGTACTGGCCGCCGTCTGCGATTGCCGCGTAGGCTGCCGTCAGTTCGAGATCACTGACACCGTAGGTGATACCGCCGAGAGCCAGCGGCTGGATCACATCGTATTCCTCGGAGAGTTTGGAAAAACCAAGCTTCTTCAGATAATCAAAGCCGACCTTCGGCGTAAGCTCGGTCAGTACTTTGACGGCCGGGATATTGATGGAATTGATGATCGCCTGGCGGACGGTAACATCACCATGGTAGGTAAGATCCGAGTTCTGCAGCGGTGTGCCGTCGCTGTAGTTGAACGGCTCATCCTTAATTACCGTAGCGAGTGTAATCTTTCCAAGGTCGAGTGCCGGTCCGTACGCGGAAAGAATCTTAAACGTGGAACCCGGCTGGGAATAATTATCGGTTGCGCGGTTGAAGGTAAGACTTGCTGTTTTTTCGCCGCGTCCGCCGACGATGGCTTTCACGTAACCGGTGCGCTGGTCCATAACGGTCATGCACGCCTGCGGCTGCGGGGTGAAGCTGCTGCGCTCGGCAACAATCGTATCGCCCTCCTGCATGATAGCGGCTTTGTACTGGTCGATATAGCTCTGTGCCTCCTCCTGGGAGTCAAAGAGCAGATCGAAATTCGGATCGCTGTTGCGGAAGTAGAGCTGCAGCATCTCTTTGCTGTAGTTCTGTACCTCGCCGTCTGCCTGCCCTACGGTGAGCGCCCAGTCGAGACCGATCTGCGTGTTCGCCGGGAAGTTCTCCGGATTCTGGAATTCCGTATCGAGAATCGACTGCATGTAGGAATCCTGTGTGGTATAGATTTTGAGGCCGCCGCTGTAGACAACGTTCTTTGCCTGCACTTCGGTGTAGCCTTTCTGTACCATCAGATCGTTGATCAGGTTGGTGATGACTTCATCGATAAAGTAGGAGTACGGCGCGCTCTCCGCCTGGGACTGCGTGTGCATGGCGATGCGGTCGTAAACGTTGTCGTTCATGGCAATGGTGTATTCTTCTTCGGTGATGTAGCCCTGCTCCTTCATGTTGTTCAGGATCTTGTCGCGGCGCTGCTGGTTTTTCTCCGGGTGGTTTTTCGGATTATATGCCGTCGGCGCCTTTGGAATTGCGGCAAGAACGGCGCATTCAGAGAGCGTCAGATCTTTTGCATCCTTTCCGAAATACGTCTGCGCTGCCGTCTGGACACCGTAGCAGCCGGAACCTAAGTTGATCGTATTCAGATAATTTTCCAGAATAACGTCTTTGGCGTTTTCACCCTCTGCGGTCAGTGTTTTTTCCAGCTTCAGCGCCAGGTACTGTTCCTGGATCTTCCGCTTGAAGCTCTGCATCCGCGTCTCTTCCATCCAGTCAGTGAAAACATTGTTTTTTAAGAGCTGCTGTGTGATCGTGCTGGCGCCCTCGGTAAAATGAAAGCCGTGGCTGACGCCGACAACGAAAGCACGGATGATACCGCTCGGATCGATGCCGTTGTGCTCATAAAAACGGGCATCCTCAACCGCGACGATCGCGTGCTGCATATCGAGCGGAATCTCCTCAATCGAAATCGAGACACGGTTTCCCTGAGCCCCGGTCAGCTTCTGTACCTGGTTGCCGTCAGCATCGTAGATAAACGACGCGTTGCCGAGCGGCATGATATTTGCCTCCGAGATATCAGGGGCACTGTCAATCACGCCGCGGACAGCGCCGATCACAAGCCCGGCACCGCAGACGAGAACGACAAGAAGAAGACAGAACGCGATGCGCAGCGCCGTCACGCCGGCCGTCTTTTCAATCTTTCCGTAATGGGACCGCAGATCTTCACGTTTGTCTTCCAGATGACTTTTTCCAAAGTGCATATAGAAAATCCTCCTTATGTCATGTTCCTGCAAAACTGATTTAGTTCAGTAATCAATGGTGTTCCTGCCCTGCAAAAAGCAGGGTATACTTATTTTTATTATACCAAACAAAGGGCTGGAATAAAAGTATTTCTGAAAAGAATGCTGATTTTTCAGAAATGATATGGTAAGATAGGTACATATTTGGGTGAAGGAGTAAGGACATATGATCGATCAGTTTCGGACGGTTTACCGGGGTGGAACCGGGGAAATCGTGGAGAAGAAATCACGTTTTATTGCGACGGTGCGTCTGGTGGAATCTGAGGAGGAGGCACTTTCCTGCCTGGAAGCTCTGCGGAAAAAATACTGGGATGCGCGGCATAACTGTTTTGTGTATATTATTGGAGAAAATCAGGAGACGGTGCGCTGCAGCGACGACGGGGAGCCTTCCGGCACGGCAGGGCGGCCGATGCTCGATGTGGTACAGGGAGCAGGCCTCCGCAATGTGCTTGTTGTGGTGACGCGGTATTTCGGCGGTACGCTGCTGGGAACGGGCGGCCTGGTGCGCGCGTACTCGCAGGCGGTGCAGGAGGGGCTGGCAAACAGTGTTCTGATTGACGAGATCTGCGGCGTGCGGCTGTTGATTGAGACGGATTACAACGGCATCGGTAAAATCCAGTATCTGCTCGGCCAGCGGGGGATTCCGATTCTGGAATCCGAGTACACCGATCAGGTGAAAATCCGCGTTCTCGTTCCGAAAACGGAGGTGGACCGTCTCTGCGCGGAGATTACCGAGGGGACGAACGGAAAGGCAAAACTGGAAAAAGAAGAGGAGCTGTACTTTGCGCAGAACGACGGAGAGCTGATCTTCGGGGATGCGCTGACGCAGTATAAGAATCTGGAGGCAGAAGAATTAGGATAAAGGAGGATGCGATATGAGGTTTCCGGAAAATCTGAAAAAGGGCGGAACGATCGGCTTTGTGGCACCATCGTTTGGATGCACAACAGAGCCATACAAGTCTGCATTTGCAAATGCACAGAAAAAATGGAAAGAGATGGGATATCAGCTGGATCTTGGGCCAAACTGCTATGCAGAGCACGGCATCGGAATCAGCGCGGCACCGGAGGAGTGCGGAAAAGAGCTGACGGAATATTATGTCAGTGAGAAGAATGACTGTCTGATTTCCTGCGGCGGCGGAGAGCTGATGTGCGAGGATCTCGATTACGTGGATTTTGAAAAGATCAGAAAGGCACCGGCGAAATGGTATCTCGGCTATTCTGACAATACGCATTTTACGTATCTTCTGCCGACCATCTGCGATACGGCGGCTGTTTACGGTCCGTGTGCGAGTGATTTCGGCATGGAGCCGTGGCATAAATCCGTAGCGGATGCGTTTGGCGTACTGACGGGAGAAGTGCGTACCGTCCGCGGCTATGAGGGATGGGAAAGAGACGATGCGAAGGGCAGAAGCGAGGAAAATCCGTATCTGCCGTACCAGATTACAGAACCGCGCGTTCTGCGCCGCTTCCCGGATGCGGACAGTGCATTTGAGGGACGACTCATCGGCGGCTGTCTCGACTGTCTCGTCAATATTCTTGGAACGAAGTACGACGGAACGGTTGATTTTGTGGAAAAATATAAAGAGGACGGTTTTGTCTGGTTTCTGGAAGCGTGCGATCTGAACGTCTTTGCGATCCGCCGCGCAATCTGGCAGATGGAGCACGCCGGCTGGTTCCAATATGTGAAAGGCTTTCTGATTGGCCGCCCGCTGCAGTTCGGACAGAAATTCGGGGAACTCGACCAGTACCGCGCCGTGACGGATCTGCTTGGAAAATACAACGTGCCGATCGTGATGGATCTCGACATCGGACACCTTCATCCGGCGATGCCGCTGATCGTCGGAAGTTATGCGAAGGTGGCCGTGGAAGGAAATGAGATTGAAATTAAGATGGAGTGCCGTTAGAACGCTTTTGAAAAATATTTTCTCGAGCGGCAGGGCAGAGCCTGTGGGAAAATGTTTGCGCGCGTAGAAGAACTATCGGCGCATCCGGCAGATGCCGCGGAGCTTTTTGACATCGAGAATCGTGACCGTGCCGCGGGAGAGTGCGACGATGCCGTCTTTCTCGAACGACTTTAAGGTGCGGGAAACGACCTCTCTGGCACTGCCGAGGTTCCGCGCGATCTGCTCGTGCGTGGTGGAGAGCACCGGGGAACCGGTGCGGATGCGTTCATCCTCGAGATATCCGGCAAGGCGCTGGTCAAGCCGCGTAAAGAGAAGCTGGCCCATCGCCCACATGACTTCGGAAAAATGCTCCGTTGTTTCCCGGTAAATGTAGTTTTCAACGTAAATATTCTGATTCAACAGTCTGCGGAACGTGCTGGCCGGAGTGATGAGAACTTTTGTCTCCTCCTCGGCCTCAATCAGAATATCAAAGCTGATTTCCTGCATCGCACAGGAGGCAGACAGCGTGCAGACTTCGCCGGGACCGGTGGTAAACAGGGTAATTTCCCGCTGCTCGCCGGACTGGATAAAGATGCGGAGCTTGCCGGAGAGGACAAGCAGAACGCCGAGACAGTCATCGTCGCAGCTGTAGAGAAAATCGCCGCGCTGATACGTCGTCAGGACGGAAGAGAGCACGAGTGTCTGCTGTTCATCGGCGGTAAGCTTTGAATAAAATGGATAATGCTCCTGAAAACAGGATTCCAGAAAAGATGACATAAATAAAACTCCTTTCGGAAGAAAAACGTTCTTTTGTAAACTACGGCAGCAGCCGTTTCTTCCATGATAGAAAAGAACGGAAAGAAATGCAAGAAAAAACGTATCGGTTTTTGTGCCGATACGTTTTTTCTTGCATTTCCAATATTACGCTGTTTATTTTACAGAGTTAATCAGTTCTTCCAGCTCCTCATAGGAAACGGCGCCGACGTTTTTCTTTACGAGCTCGCCGTTTTTGAAGAAAGCGAGGGTCGGAACGCTCATGACTTTAAAGGATCTTGCCAGCTCCGGTGCTTCGTCAACGTCTACTTTGTAGAACTGGATCTCCGGCATATCCTCAGCTGCCTCTTCGATGACCGGGGCGAGCATTTTGCACGGTCCGCACCAGGTAGCAAAGAAATCAACAACGGCAACGCCAGGTGCTGCCTGCAGAGCTTTTTCAAAGTTTTCGGATGTAACATGAATTAATGACATAATAGAAGTCCTCCTTTTTTAAAACGGGATTTTTTATTTCCCGGTAAGTGTTTTTCTGTTGTGACTGTAGAATACCACAGCAGAACGGGAAGTTCTGTGACTAAGTCACAAAATGATTTCTTATTTTTTATTTCGGTTCTTTTCCCTGGCGGAAGCATTCGATCATTTCACCGGTCAGACTGATGAGGTTCGGCGTCTCCGGAAGAGAATCGCGGTCAAACCATTCGGCAACGGAGAGTTCCTCGCGGTCGAGGGTAATGGACGGATCGCCGTCCACATCGCAGTAAAATCCGGCGAGCAGCGAGCCGCTGAAGGACCACGGCTGACTCTTATAGTATCTCAGATTTTTGACCTTTAATCCGACTTCTTCCATGACTTCACGGTGCACCGTCTGTTCCAGCGTCTCACCGACCTCGGTATAGCCGGCCACGAGGGCGTACTGGCGGTGGCTGCTGTGGGAAGGTGCGTACTTCGTGAGCAGCAGGCGGTCACCGTCGGTGATGGCAACGATGACGCTCGGGCAGATGACCGGATAGGAGAGCGCGCCGCAGGAAGGGCACTGCATCGCGCGTTCATTTCCAGGCGCATGCATCTTCGTTCCGCAGCGGCCGCAGTAGGTGTGGTCGGTGTACCAGGTGTGGATCTGGTAACCGGTGATACCGGCAAACCCGAGCCATCCCGGAACGGCGCTGCGAAGAATTAGTGTATTTTCGTATTTCCAGATGCCAAATTCCGGAAGCTGCGGACTGCGCAGTTCATAATAGTCCGTCTCATCAATGCGGAACAGAAATTTTGCCTTTTCTTTAATCTCCGGAAAAACAGCTGCAATTTCCGCAATGGAAGGGTAGCAGATCTCGGGATCTTCGAAATTGCACAGAATTGTATGATGACCGTAAATTAAAACAAGATCCGTATCGTTCGGAACAGAAGGCTGGTAATCTACATAATATTTATGCGGAGCAATGTCCTGAATCATAAGAATTCCTTTCTTTGGTAAAAAAGTTTTTGGAAAAACAAAAAACCGAAATTCCTGTGAAGAAATTTCGGTAATAAAAAGAGCGCGAGACGGGATTCGAACCCGCGACCCCAACCTTGGCAAGGTTGTACTCCACCCCTGAGCCACTCGCGCATATACATCCTTTTGGATGAAGCGGGTGATGGGAATCGAACCCACGTATCCAGCTTGGAAGGCTGGTGTTCTACCATTGAACTACACCCGCAGATGATTGGCACTGATTTTTTTCTCTGTCTTGTTGACTGCCGTGCCTCACTGACAAAACGTATTCTACAGGAAAGCCGGAGAAAAGTCAACCCCTTTTTTAAAAAAAATTAAAAAAAATTTTAAAATACTGAAAAAGGTGAAAATTCAGGGCAAATGGCGCAAGTGAACGTCCGGTGAATAGCACGTAAATATCAGTCTTGTTCCGGGAAGGAAAGTGTACTATAATAAAAAAACGGAAAACAAAGAAAAAGGGGGAACTTCCCTATGCAGGAGAATGGAGCAGAACATCTGGTCGCCTGTACCGGCTGCCAGGGCTGCATGCCGTGTATGGTAAAAATCAACATCCCATTGCTGTTCGAACTCTACAACCGGACGGAGAGCGAAGGCATCGAGGCCGTCCGCGCAGAATACGAAAGCCAGGAAAAACGCGCCGACGACTGCATCAACTGTTACCGCTGTGAAAAACAGTGTCCGCAGCACCTCGGGATCGGCATTCTGATGCAGGATATTGCAGAAACCTTCGAAGAATAGAAAAACCGGCATCTGTGCAATTTAAAGAGGAATTCTAATCTTTCTATAAAATGTTTTGGGAAAAACTGGACTTATCTGAAAAATTTGATATAATAGAAAGGTAGTGACAGGGAAATTTTATGCTAAAATCTGGAAAGAAGAGCCCTGTCAATTCTTATGGGAGGAAAAATACATGGATGCCATTGATTATAAGATTCTGAAGATATTGCAGAAAAATGCCCGCGAGACGGCTTCCAATATCAGCAAAGAGATTCATTTATCGGTTTCTGCAGTCATCGAGAGAATCCGTAAAATGGAAGAAACCGGAGTGATTAAAGAATACACCATTATTGTAGACGAAAAGAAAACGGGAAATGAGATGACCGCGCTGATGGAAGTCAGCCTGGAGCATCCGAAGTTCTTTGACAGTTTTGCAGATGCGATCCAGAAACTGGAGTACATCGTATCCTGCTATTATCAGACTGGAGATTTTGATTTGATTATCCGCATTTCCTGTCACTCATCCGACGAACTCGAAGAAATCCACCGCCAGGTGATGAGCCTTCCGGGCGTCGATGCGACAAGAACGCATGTAGTGCTGAAAAATGTAAAAAATATCTATTCCGCCATCCGCAGACCGGACAAATAAAAACCGGCACAGCCGGAATCTGATACGAGAGCGTGTCTGAAAATAATCCGAAAGAGTTTTCAGGCACGTTTTGGCGTCTCAGAAAAAGTACGGAAAGAAAGAAGGAAAAAAGTGAACAGATACTTACGCTGTTATGCAGAGATTTCACTCGAAGCGATCGGGCATAACATCAGAGAAGTGAAAAAAAGACTACCGGAGGGCGTGAAACTCCTTGGCGTTGTAAAAGCGAACGCCTACGGCCACGGTGCCGTTCCAGTAGCATCCTATCTGGAAAACCAGGTTGATTATTTTGCAACCGCAACCATCGAGGAGGCTGTCGAGCTCAGAGAAAACGGCATTTCCGCGCCGATCCTGATTCTCGGCTACGTGTCCCCGTCCCAGTACGGCGACCTTGTGGAATACGACATCACTCAGACGATCGACAGCTACGCACAGGCACTTGCCCTCGAAAAAGAGGCAGCACGCCAGAACCGGAAAGCAAAAGCACACCTTGCGGTCGATACCGGCATGACGCGGATCGGCTTCCAGGTGACGGAGCACGATGCGGATGAGGCGGCAAAAATCGCGGATCTTCCGCACATCGAGCTGGAAGGTATGTTTACGCATTTCTCCTGCGCCGATCAGGAAGACAAGACGTACTGTTCGATGCAGATGGAAAAATATGATAAGATGACGGCACTTTTAGCAGAGCGCGGCGTGACGATTCCGCTTCGCCATATCTGCAACTCCGCCGGAATCATGGAATTTGACGATCACCGCTTTGAGATGGTGCGTTCCGGTATCATCACCTACGGCATTTACCCATCCGAGGAGGTAAAAAAAGAGCGCCTCGATCTGATCCCGGCGCTTTCATGGAAGAGCCATGTCATCCATGTGAAGGAAGTCGGCCCGGGCATCGGCGTCAGCTACGGTGCCACGTATGTGACCGAGAAACCGATGACACGGATCGCAACTGTTTCAGCCGGCTATGCAGACGGCTATCCGAGAGCTCTCTCGAACCAGGGCTGTGTGCTGATCCACGGGAAAAAAGCACCGATCATCGGAAGAATCTGTATGGATCAGATGATGGTGGACGTGACCGACATCCCGGATGTGCAGGTGGAGGACGTTGTAACGCTTGTCGGAACCGACGGGGATGAGACCATCACGATCGAAGAGATCGCCAACCCGGCGGCACGTTTCGATTACGAGATGCTCTGCGATATCAGCAGCCGTGTAACAAGGGTTTATAAATAGTTATCCAAAATAGAAAAATCAAAGTCTCCGAAGACGGAAAAAAGCAGAATCTGCTGACCGTTTCGGAGACTTTTTTGTGTTGGAACAGGTTTTCTGGATTATTTAACCGGTGCGGGTTGACAGGCGGTGCCGGAGTATGGTAGGATACCAATTAGTTTAGCGTAGTACAGTGATAACATGATCACGTAGAAAAGGAGAAGATTATTATGAAAAAGAAAATGGTTAGCATTTTGACAGCAGCCTTTTGTGTATCTGCCCTGCTGGCTGGCTGCGGCTTTGCAGACACAGCAAAAACATCTGCCTCATCAGCAGGAGCAGCATCCTCTTCCGCAGACGGAACGACAACCTTTACCGTGGGCTTCGATGCAGAATACCCGCCGTACGGCTACATGGACGATGAGACCGGCGATTACACCGGATTTGACCTGGAGCTCGCCGAGGCAGTCTGCGAGATTTACGGCTGGAAGCTGGTAAAAACCCCGATCAACTGGGATGCGAAAGATACCGAGCTGAATTCTGGTGCGATTGACTGCATCTGGAACGGCTTTACCATGAACGGCAGAGAGGACGATTACACCTGGTCCGATCCGTACGTGGACAACAGCCAGGTGATGGTCGTATCCGAGAATTCCGGCATCAACAGCCTGTCCGATCTGGCAGGAAAGACGGTTGGTGTGCAGGCAGCATCCGCAGCACTCGATCTTTTACAGAGTGAGGAAGAAGGCGGTCAGAAAGAACTCGCCGATACTTTCGCCGCTCTGCAGCAGTTCCCGGATTACAACAATGCGTTTGTAGAGCTTCAGGCAGGTTCCATCGATGCGGTTGCCATGGATATCGGCGTTGCCAAATATCAGCTGGAAAGCCGCGGAGAAGGATACAAAATCCTCGACGAGCACCTGAACTCTGAGAAATATGCGATCGGATTCAAAAAAGGAAATACCGAGCTCTGCGATAAAGTAAACGAAGGCCTGCAGCAGGTTCTGGCCGACGGAACATTCGACAAGCTCGCAGAAAAATACGGAATCGCAGACATGGTGTGTCTGGAGAAAAAAGGAGAGTAAAGCAGCATGAAGTTGTCCATAATTCTATCACAGCTTAGTACCGGAATGGCGGGAACGATCTCGATATTTGTCCTGACGCTCGTATTTTCCCTGCCGCTCGGTCTGCTGATCGCCTTCGGGCGTATGTCGAAAAACCGGATTGTGAGCGGAATTTTCCGGCTCTATATCTCCCTGATGCGCGGCACGCCTCTGATGCTGCAGCTCATGGTGGTTTACTTCGGACCGTTCTATCTGTTCGGTATGAACATCGGAAAATGGCGCTTTCCGGCGATTATCACCGGATTTGCCTTAAACTACGGCGCCTATTTTGCAGAAATCTACCGCTCCGGCATCGTTTCGATGGATCGTGGACAGTACGAGGCAGCAAAGCTTCTTGGTTATTCGAAGGGACAGACGTTTGTCCGCATTATTCTGCCGCAGGTTGTGAAACGGATTCTGCCGGCGATCACCAATGAGGTGATTACGCTGGTCAAGGATACGTCGCTGGCCTTTTCCATTTCCTATGTGGAAATGTTCACGATCGCAAAACAGATCGCGGCGGCCAAGACCACGATGGTTCCGTTCGTCGCCGCCGGTATTTTCTACTACATCTTCAACTTTGTCGTGGCGTGGGTGATGGAACTTTTGGAAAAGAAATTTTCTTATTATCATTAACTAAAGAAGAGAGCGGAAAACGATATGATTTATCTGGAAATGAACCATGTAAGAAAGAGCTTTGGGGATCTCGAAGTGTTAAAAGATATTTCCCTCAAAGTAGAAGAGGGCGAGGTGCTCTCGATCATCGGCCCGTCGGGATCGGGAAAATCGACGTTGCTGCGGTGTGCAGCGATGCTGGAGACGATGGATGGCGGTGACCTGACGTATCTTGGCGAGCAGGCAGTCACCATGCAAAATGGAAAATCCGTTTATGCAAAGCCGGCCGTGCTGCGGAAAATTCAGGAAAACTTTGGAATGGTATTCCAGAGCTTCCACCTGTTTCCACATTATGATGTGATGAAAAACCTCTGCGATGCGCCGATTCATGTGCAGAAACGGAACCGTGCGGAGGTGGAAGCACAGGCAGAAGAGCTGCTGCAGAAAATGGGGCTCACAGGAAAAGAAAAGGCGTATCCGTGTCAGCTTTCCGGCGGTCAGTGTCAGAGGGTTGCGATTGCGCGTGCGTTGATGCTGAACCCGAAGGTGCTCTTTTTTGATGAGCCGACTTCGGCGCTCGACCCGGAGCTGACAGGCGAGGTGCTGAAGGTCATCAAATCCCTTGCGGAGATGAATATGACCATGGTGATCGTTACCCACGAGATGAATTTTGCCCGGGAGATTTCCAACCGCGTCATCTTTATGGACCAGGGCGTGATCGCCGTGGAAGGAACGCCGGACGAAGTCTTCGATTCCGAAAATGCCAGAATGCAGGGCTTTTTGGGAAAATTTCGTGAGAAGTAACGACGTTGCACTTGCCTAAAAAAACAACATGCGTTATACTAGAGCGTGGTTGAAACGTATTTCAAACACGCTCTTTATACGTCCCGTTCTGTTTTTGGGGATGAAAAAGAGCGGGGATAAAAGAGAAACCGAATACACATTTTGACAAGAAAAGGAGAATCGTGTCTATGAGCGGAACTGACAGATATGTAAGCCCTCTTTCCGAACGTTATGCAAGCAAGGAGATGCAGTACATCTTCTCCCCGGATATGAAATTCCGTACCTGGAGAAAGTTATGGATTGCGCTGGCTGAGACAGAAAAAGAACTGGGACTTTCTATTACAGATGAGCAGATCGAAGAACTGAAAGCAAATGCCGAGAACATCAACTACGATGTGGCAAAAGAAAGAGAGAAAGTCTGCCGTCATGACGTAATGTCCCATGTGTATGCCTACGGCGTACAGTGTCCGAAAGCAAAAGGAATCATCCATCTGGGGGCAACCAGCTGCTACGTAGGCGACAATACCGATATCATTGTCATGAACGAAGCCTTAAAGCTGGTGAAGAAAAAACTGGTGAACGTTATCGCTGAGCTGGCAAAATTTGCGGATACCTACAAAGACCAGCCGACCCTTGCCTTCACCCACTTCCAGCCGGCACAGCCGACCACCGTCGGAAAACGTGCAACCCTGTGGATGCAGGAGTTCTTAATGGACCTTGAAGATCTCGAGTACGTACAGAGCACCTTAAAGCTGCTCGGCTCCAAAGGAACAACAGGCACACAGGCAAGCTTTTTAGAGCTGTTCGACGGAGATCAGGAGACCATCGACAAGATCGATCCGATGATCGCTGAGAAAATGGGCTTCAAGAACTGCTATCCTGTTTCCGGACAGACGTATTCCAGAAAAGTCGATACGAGAGTATTAAACGTTCTGGCAGGCATTGCGGCAAGCGCAACAAAATTCTCCAACGACATCCGTCTTCTGCAGCACTTAAAAGAAGTTGAGGAGCCGTTCGAGAAAGGACAGATCGGATCTTCCGCCATGGCATACAAGAGAAATCCGATGAGAAGCGAGCGTATCGCCTCCCTGTCCCGTTATGTGATCACCGATGCATTAAATCCGGCCATCACCTCTTCTGTACAGTGGTTTGAGAGAACCCTCGATGACTCTGCAAACAAGAGACTTTCCATTCCGGAAGGCTTCCTTGCCATCGACGGTATCCTGGATCTGTGCCTGAACGTCGTAGACGGACTTGTGGTTTATCCAAAGGTTATCTTAAAACACATGATGGCAGAGCTTCCGTTTATGGCAACCGAGAATATCATGATGGATGCGGTGAAAGCAGGCGGCGACCGTCAGGAGCTGCATGAGAGAATCCGCGAGCTGTCCATGATCGCCGGAAAACATGTCAAAGAGGAAGGCCGCGATAATGATCTTCTGGATCTGATCGCAGCGGATGAGATGTTCCATCTGACCAAAGAAGAGCTGGAAAAGACGATGGATCCGTCCAAATACACAGGCCGCGCATCCGTACAGGTTGACGCATTCCTGAAGAACGTAGTTAATCCGGTGCTTGAGGCAAACAAAGAGGCACTTGGCATGACTGCAGAAATCAACGTCTGATGCGTTTGATAAACAGAAATAATAAAAAAACAGATTTTATAAGTAATCATAAGTTTTACTTATGAGAAAAACATGGTATACTAAGCGTGTACGGTCGGGAAAACCGGTCGCAAGTATACGTTGAATTAGGAGGATGTCACATGATTAAGGCAGTAGTAGGAGCAAACTGGGGAGACGAGGGAAAAGGTAAGATTACCGATATGCTCGCAAAAGAGGCAGACATTATTGTCCGTTTCCAGGGTGGTGCGAATGCAGGCCATACCATTGTAAACAACTATGGAAAGTTTGCACTTCATACCCTTCCATCCGGCGTATTTTACAGCCACACAACAAGCGTAATCGGAAACGGTGTTGCACTCAACATTCCGGTTCTGATCAAAGAGTTAAATGAGATCGTTTCGAAGGGAGTGCCGGCACCGAAGATCAAAATTTCCGACCGTGCACAGATGGTAATGCCGTACCACATCCTGTTCGATCAGTATGAGGAAGAGCGTCTGGGCGGAAAATCCTTTGGTTCCACCAAATCCGGTATCGCTCCGTTCTACTCAGATAAATATGCAAAAATCGGTTTTCAGGTAAACGAGCTGTTCGACGATGAGCACCTGAAAGAGAAACTGAAATCCGTATGCGAGACCAAGAACATTCTGCTCAAGCATCTGTATCACAAACCGCAGTTAAATCCGGATGAGATCTATGCAGAGCTGATGGAATACAAAAAAATGGTTGAGCCATACGTATGCGATACTTCCGCATTCCTGTGGAACGCGATTCAGGAAGGCAAGGAGATCCTGCTTGAGGGTCAGCTTGGTTCCTTAAAAGACCCGGATCACGGAATTTACCCGATGGTAACTTCTTCCTCCACCTTGGCAGGATACGGTGCAGTAGGAGCAGGTGTTCCGCCATATGAAATCAAGAAAATCGTAACCGTATGCAAAGCTTACTCCAGCGCAGTAGGAGCAGGTGCTTTCGTTTCCGAGATCTTCGGCGATGAGGCAGATGAGCTCAGAAGACGCGGCGGAGACGGCGGAGAGTTCGGTGCAACCACAGGCCGCCCGAGACGTATGGGATGGTTCGACTGTGTTGCTTCCCGTTACGGCTGCAGAATGCAGGGTACCACCGACGTAGCATTTACCGTACTTGACGTTCTCGGATATCTGGACGAGATTCCGGTTTGCGTAGCATACGAAGTAGACGGAAAAGAAATCCACGATTTCCCGAACACCAGCATTCTTGAGAAAGCAAAACCGGTTCTGAAAACCCTTCCGGGATGGAAATGCGATATCCGCGGCATCAAGAAATACGAGGATCTGCCGGAGAACTGCAGAAACTACATCGAGTTTGTAGAGAAAGAAATCGGATTCCCGATCACCATGATCTCCAACGGACCGGGAAGAGACGATATCATTTACCGCAATAAATAATTCAGGCGGTTTTTTAGAGGATTTTTATGAAAAAAGCAGGACAGCTTCTCGCAGTTCTGACAGCGGCTTCCGTGCTGCTGTCGGGCTGTGAGAAGTTAAAAGATGTGACAACGACATCTGTCTATGTGAGCAAAAATGGTGTTGTGACAGAAGCTATTGTGGAAGATTACAGCAAAGACGATGATTACACGGAAGACGAACTGAAGGTCTTTGTGGAGGATGACATCAAAAAATTCACAGAGGAGCGCGGCGATGCGGATTCCGTGAAGCTGGAAAAATGCCAGATCAAAGAGGACAAGGTGGAGATCCGGATGGAATACGGAGATTACCAGTCCTACGCGGATTATCACGGAGCAGAATTTTTCGCAGGCACGCTGGATGAGGCAGAAGAAGCGGGATATGATTTTTCCGCTTCCTTTGTCGATTCTAAAGGCAATGAGGTTTCAGTCGAAGATGCGGTCAAAGGCGTTAAGCATGTACGCGTGATTGTCTGCGAGGAGCCGCTGGAAATCGTAACGGAAGATCCGGTGCTCTGCGTTTCCGGTACAGCCGTGATCAAAGGAAAAAACACGGTGGATACGGCCGGCGAGTGGACCACAAAGTCCACAGAGAGTGCTTCTGCGTCATCATCAGAGCAGGCTAAGACAGAAGAAACAGAGCAGGAATATGAGCAGGACGTTCTTCTTGCCAGTCCTGTTATTGTTGTTTATGGTAAGTAAACAAATAAAATAGAGGAGTAACTAACTATGGAAAAGACAATGGACAAAATTGTGGCAGTAGCAAAATCCAGAGGTTTTGTATATCCGGGTTCCGAAATCTACGGCGGCCTGGCAAATACCTGGGATTACGGCCCGCTCGGCGTTGAGCTGAAAAACAACGTGAAAAAAGCATGGTGGCAGAAATTCGTCATGGAGAGCCCGCACAACGTAGGTGTTGACTGCGCGATCCTGATGAACCCGCAGACATGGGTAGCTTCCGGTCATCTCGGCGGATTTTCCGATCCTCTGATGGACTGTAAAGAGTGCCACGAGCGTTTCCGTGCAGACAAACTGATCGAAGATTTCTGTGAGGAAAAAGGCATTGAAATCGAAGGCGGCAGCGTAGACGCATGGTCCCAGGAAGAGATGAAGAACTTCATCGAGGAGCATCAGATTCCGTGTCCGTCCTGCGGAAAACATAACTTTACCGATATCCGTCAGTTCAACCTGATGTTCAAAACCTTCCAGGGTGTTACAGAGGATGCGAAGAACACCGTATATCTTCGTCCGGAGACTGCACAGGGTATCTTCGTAAACTTCAAAAACGTACAGCGTACTTCCAGAAAGAAAATTCCGTTCGGAATCGGTCAGATCGGCAAATCTTTCCGTAACGAGATTACACCGGGTAACTTCACCTTCCGTACCCGTGAGTTCGAGCAGATGGAGCTGGAGTTCTTCTGCGAGCCTGGCACCGACCTTGACTGGTTCCAGTACTGGAGAGGCTTCTGCATCAACTGGCTGAAGAGCCTCGGCATGAAAGACGAAGAGATGCGTGCAAGAGACCATTCTCCGGAAGAGCTGTGCTTCTACAGCAAGGGAACAACCGATATCGAGTTCCTGTTCCCGTTCGGATGGGGCGAGCTGTGGGGAATCGCAGACCGTACCGATTACGACCTGACCCAGCATCAGAATGTATCCGGACAGGATATGACCTATTTCGATCCAGAGAAGAACGAGAAATACATCCCGTATGTTATCGAGCCGTCTCTTGGTGCTGACCGTGTCGTTCTGGCATTCCTGTGCAGCGCTTATGACGAGGAAGTTCTCGACGCAGAGAAGAATGATGTTCGTACCGTGATGCATTTCCATCCGGCACTGGCACCGGTAAAAATCGGTGTGCTTCCGCTTTCCAAGAAGCTGAATGAGGGCGCTGAGAAAGTCTTTGCAGAGCTGTCCAAGAAATACAACTGCGAGTTTGATGACCGTGGAAATATCGGAAAACGGTATCGCCGTCAGGATGAGATCGGTACTCCGTACTGCATCACCTACGACTTCGATTCCGAGACCGATGGTGCTGTTACCGTCCGTGACCGTGACACCATGGAGCAGGAGAGAATTAAAATTGAGGATCTCGATGCTTACTTTGCAGATAAATTTACTTTCTAATCTGGCTTTTTAGTCCGGAAAAAGAGTAGAAAAAAAGGATTCCCACTCGAGGGAATCCTTTTTTGTATACTTTGTATTACTCAATAATCGTACCTGTTTTTCCCTGGAATCCGGCGAGTGCGGAATCAATGGAAGTGATGACTGCGGTACGGCCGATGCCTTTCTCGAGGAAAGAAACAGCTGCTTCCATCTTCGGCAGCATGGAGTTTTCTCCGAACTGGCCTTCTGCGATGTATTTCTTCGCGTCAGCAACGGTGATGTGCTCCAGCGGTTTTTCGTCCGGGGTACCGTAGTTGATGGAAACGTTTTCCACGCTGGTCAGGATCATCAGCATGTCTGCGTTCAGCATTTCTGCCATCAGGCCGCTGGTGAGGTCTTTTTCGATGACTGCGGATGCACCCTTTAACTCTTCATTCTGTGGGAGAACCGGGATTCCGCCGCCGCCTGCTGCGATGACAACCTGTCCGGCATCGAGAAGAAGACGGATGGAGTCGATCTCTACGATATCCTGCGGCTTCGGAGCAGCAACGATTCGGCGGTAGCCGTCCTCGGTTTTTGTTACGTAGTTTCCTTTTTCTTCCTCTGCGTCAGCCTCCTCTTTGGTAAGCGTACGGCCGATCAGTTTGACCGGATTGTTGAAGGCATCGTCGTACGGATCTACTTCAACCTGTGTAAGAATCGTGGATGTGGTTTTGAAGATTCCTCTGCGGAGAAGCTCAGCACGGATGGCGTTCTGCAGGTCGTAGCCGATGTAGCCTTCGCTCATAGCGGAGCAGACAGACATCGGGGCTGCGCTGTAGTCGGTGTGCATTTTGCCGAATTCATTCATCGCCATGTGGATCATGCCGACCTGCGGCGCATTGCTGTGGGTGATGACAACATCAGCGCCGGCAGCAACGAGATCTGCGATTACTTTTGCGGAACGTTTTACGGCTGCTTTCTGTTCCGGCAGCGTCGTTCCAAGAGCTTTGTGTCCCAGTGCAACAACTATTTTTTTTCTTTTCATTGGAAGATACCTCTCTTTGCAGTTCATAGATTTTGATACGAAAAAACCAGGCATCAATATAAAACTATTATAAAGTTTATGGGGGCAAAAATCAAGAAGAAACCGACATTGCGCACATTGAAATGTTTTTCGGACTATGGTATTCTATAAAAGTATCTGAGTCGTAGGGATTTGAAACGTGAAAGGGAGGTCCCGGCATGAAAAACATGCGCACGTTACAAAAACGGATCGCATATCAGCTCCAGCAGGGCAGTCTGGATGCGGAAGTTACAGGAATCACATGCGACAGCAGAAAAGTACAGCCGCAGAACGTGTTTGTCTGCATCCGCGGAAACAGGATGGACGGGCACGTATATGCAGAAGAAGCAGTCGAGAGGGGCGCTGCCGTCCTGGTTGCGGAGCGGGAACTGGAAGGGATTCCGGAAAAGGTAACCGTACTCGTAGTAAAGGACAGCAGAGAAGCACTCGCACAGCTTTCCTGTGCCTGGGAGGACGATCCGGCGCAGCACCTTGTGACAATCGGAGTGACCGGCACGAAGGGAAAGACGACGACTGCATATATGATTTACGAAATCCTGCGAAAAGCAGGGATCCGCGCAGGACTCATCGGAACGATCGAGACGAGGATCGGGGAAAAAAGCATTCCGTCAGAAAATACAACGCCGGAGCCTGTTGTGCTGCAGAAGCTGTTTTCTGAAATGATGCGGGAGGGCTGCACCCATGTTGTGATGGAGGTTTCCTCGCAGGCGGAAAAACAGCACCGGTGTGATGGATTTACGTTTGATTACGGTGTGTTCACCAACATTGGAAACGACCACATCGGCGCCGGGGAGCATGCATCGTTTGCAGAATATCTGTCCTGCAAAAAGAAGCTGCTTCGCACCTGCAGAACCGGAATTGTAAACCGGGATGACAAAAGGTTTCCGGAGATCATAAGGCAGAGCACCTGCCGTCTGGTGACATTCGGATGCAGGGAAAAAGCTGATTTTATGGCAGCAGATGCAGCACTCGATCAGGCGCCCGGCGTGCTCGGTGTCTCATACCGGGTGCAGGGCGCAGCGGATTTTCCGGTACGGGTAGATCTGCCGGGTCTGTTTTCCGTTTCCAACTCGCTTGCCGCCATTGCGGTCTGCGCGCAGATGGGAATCCCGGAAAAGGCGATGCAGGAGGCACTTTCCGCAGTCCGCGTCCGTGGGCGGTGTGAGGCAGTTCCGGTGTATCCGGAAATGACGCTTCTCATTGACTACGCACACAATGCGATGAGCCTCGAAAGCCTGTTAAAGACACTGCGGAAGTACCATCCGAAGCGCCTGATCTGTCTCTTCGGCTGCGGCGGAAACCGCGCGCGGGACCGGAGATTCCAGATGGGAGAGGTGTCGGGGCGTCTGGCGGATCTGACCGTCATCACCTCGGACAATCCGCGGGATGAGGAACCACAGGCGATTCTGGACGATATCCGGACGGGAATCGGGAAAACAGAAGGCGCTTTCGTTGAGATTGCAGACCGTAAGGAGGCGATCCGGTATGTGATCGAAAACCGGCAGCCGGGCGATCTCGTGGTGCTCGCGGGAAAAGGCCACGAAACGTATCAGATCCGGAAGGGGAAACGGTACGAGATGGATGAGCGCGTGCTGATCCGGGAAATACTGGAAGAAAGTAAGGGGAATGTATGAGCAGCGTTTACGCTGATGTAATCGTAGACATCACAAATGAAAAACTGGACCGGACCTTTCAGTACAAGGTTCCGCCGGAACTGACAGGGGAGATCAGTCCGGGAACGGCGGTACAGATTCCGTTTGGAAACGGAAACCGCACGATCACCGGCTATGTGCTTTCCGTCGGAAACGAGCCGAAATATCCGCAGGACCGGATGAAGGCCATCCTCGCGGTACAAAAGGATGCGGCGACCGTAGAGACGAAGCTCATCGCGCTCGCCGCGTGGATGCGTCATACGTACGGATCGACGATGATCCAGGCGTTAAAGACGGTGCTTCCAGTCAAAGTAAAGGCGCGCGGGAAAGAAACCCGCGAAATTGCGCTTCTTGCAGATCCTGCGAGATGTGAGGAGCTGCTGGAAAACTACAGAAAGAAAAATTATAAAGCGAGAATCCGTCTCTTAAACGCGTTGCTGGCCCAGCCGGTTCTTCCAGGGCCGGTTGTGAGCAAGAAACTGAAAATCACGGCAGATACGCTGCACGTGATGGAAGAGCAGGGCGTGTTGGAAATCCGCCGTACGAGCACCTGGAGAAATCCGGTATCTGATGCGGCAGGAAGAACAA
This sequence comes from Blautia sp. OM06-15AC, assembly GCF_003481425.1. Taxonomy (NCBI): domain Bacteria; kingdom Bacillati; phylum Bacillota; class Clostridia; order Lachnospirales; family Lachnospiraceae; genus Blautia; species Blautia sp. OM06-15AC. Next base: position 107,643 of record NZ_QULD01000001.1, read on the forward strand.
CTGCGGGAAAACCAAACGAACAGCAGCAGGCCGTGGTGGACGGCATTCGAAAGGAATGGGAAGGACAGAACCGCCCCTGCCTGATCCGCGGTGTGACGGGAAGCGGCAAAACGCTCGTCTATATGGAGCTGATGGAGCGAGTGCTGAAGGAAGGAAAACAGGTGATCGTGCTGATCCCGGAGATTGCGCTGACGTATCAGAACGTGGAGCGGTTCTGCGCACGGTTTGAAACAAGGGTCACGGTGGTCAACTCGCGGATGACACCGTCCGAGCGCGCCGACCAGATGGAGCGCGCGCGGCGCGGGGAGGTCAGTATTATGATCGGTCCGCGTTCCGCACTCTTTGCACCGTTTCCGGATCTGGGGCTGATCGTAATCGATGAGGAGCATGAAACCTCCTATAAAAGTGAAGTGACGCCGCGCTACCATGCAAGGGAGACCGCCGTGCGCCGCGCCGGGCTGGAGCATGCCCATGTGGTGATGGGTTCGGCAACGCCGTCGGTGGATGCTTCTTACGCCTGCGAGACGGGAGCGTACGCGCTGTTCCGGATGGATGCGCGGTACGGAAATGCAGCACTTCCGTCCGTATGGATCGCGGATATGCGGGAAGAATTACAGATGGGAAACCGTTCGATTCTGTCCGGAAAACTGCGGGAAGAGATCGAAAAACGGCTTGAAAAAAAGGAACAGGTTGTACTGTTTCTGAACCGCAGAGGCTATGCGGGCTTCGTCTCGTGCCGTGCATGCGGCCATGTGATGAAATGCCCGCACTGCGATGTATCACTGACAGCACACAATAACGGAAAGCTCGTCTGCCATTACTGCGGTTATGAAACACCGCAGGTACATGCGTGCCCGTCGTGCGGTTCCCCGTACATCGGCGGCTTCCGTGCCGGCACACAGCAGATCGAGCAGAACGTGAAAAAGCTGTTTCCAAAGGCACGCGTTCTTAGGATGGACGGCGACACGACAAAAACGAAAAACAGTTATGAAGAAATCCTGTCCTCATTTGCGGCGGGGGAGGCCGATATCCTGATTGGAACCCAGATGATCGTAAAAGGCCACGATTTCCCGAATGTCACGCTGGTGGGAGCGCTGGCGGCGGATCTCTCCCTGAATGCAGTCGATTACCGTGCCGGGGAGCGTACGTTCCAGCTGCTGACGCAGGCAGTCGGCCGCGCCGGAAGAGGCGAAAAGCCGGGAATGGCAGTTATTCAGACGTACCATCCCGAACATTACAGCATTCAGACGGCGGCAGAGCAGGATTACGGGGCATTTTACGAGAAAGAAATGGACTACCGCCGTCTGATGGGATATCCCCCGGCGGCGGAGCTTCTGGCGATCCACGGAGCCGGGGAGGATGAAGCGCATCTGACGCAGGCGATGGAATACATTCGCAGATATCTCATCCGCATCCGGGGAAACCGCGAAGTCCAGATCATCGGCCCGGCAAGTGAGGCAGTGTCGAAAATCAATGACCTGTACCGCATGGCCGTGTATGTACGCGCGCCGCAGGAAGAGGTGCTGGCAGGGCTGCGGGAAAAACTGGAGCGGTATATCGAGATTAACAAAGGCTTTCGTACCGTTTATTTACAGTTTGACTTCAGCAGAAAGTATTAGTTTTTTCATACTATTTACACATAGATTATTTATAATAGAAGAGCAAAAGAAAGGAAAAGAATTATGGCAATCAGAGAAATCAGAGTCGTAGGCGACCGCGTATTAACGAAAAAATGCAGACCGGTGGAGAAGATGACACCAAGAATCAGCGAGCTGATCGACGACATGTTTGACACCATGTATGAGGCAAACGGTGTCGGCCTTGCCGCACCGCAGGTCGGCATCTTAAAGAGAATCGTAGTCATGGATGTGGATGGAACCCCACATCTTCTGATCAATCCGGAAATCCTGGAGACTTCCGGAAGCCAGACAGGAGCAGAAGGCTGCTTAAGCCTTCCGGGAAAATCCGGTACAGTAACCCGTCCGAATTACGTAAAGGTAAGAGCGCTGGACCGCGACATGCAGCCGTTTGAACTGGAGGGAACAGAACTTCTTGCCCGCTGCATCTGCCACGAGTGTGATCACCTCGACGGACATATGTATACAGAAAAAGTAGAAGGCGAACTCTGGGACAACACGTACGATGAGTATGAGGAGTACGAGGACGAAGAGTAAGTCTTAAAATAAAGGAGATGACTTCAGATGAAAGTGGTATTTATGGGAACCCCGGATTTCTCCGTGGGAACACTTGAGGCACTCGTGGAGGCCGGTTATGAGATCACAGGCGTTGTGACCCAGCCGGACAAACCGAAGGGCCGCGGAAAACAGATGATGCCGACACCGGTGAAAGAGGCAGCCGAAAAACACGGCCTTCCGGTCTATCAGCCGCGCCGCGTGCGGGATGCAGAGGCGATCGAGGAAATCCGGAAAATGGAGCCGGATGTGATCGTTGTCGTTGCATTCGGCCAGATTATTCCAAAAGAGATTTTGGACATGCCGAAATACGGATGCATCAACGTTCATGCCTCCCTGCTTCCGGCTTACCGCGGAGCAGCGCCGATCCAGTGGGCTGTCATGAACGGCGATGAAGTGAGCGGCGTAACCATTATGAAGATGGATGAAGGCCTCGACACAGGCGATATGCTGACGAAAGTGGAAGTTCCGCTTGCAGCAGATGAGACCGGCGGCAGTCTCTTTGACAAGCTCGCCGCAGCCGGAGCAAAACTTCTGGTGGAGACACTTCCAAAACTTGAAAAAGGCGAAGTGACACCGGAAAAACAGCCGGAGATAAGCACCACAGAGTATGCGCGGATGATCAAAAAAGAAGACGGAAAGATCGACTGGACGAAGAGTGCCGTTGAGATCGAACGTCAGATCCGTGCGATGAGCCCGTGGCCGAGTGCTTTTACAAAAGTAAACGGAAAGAATCTGAAAATCTGGGGTGCCAAAGTCATTGCCATGTTCGGCGGCGATCTGTTCTCGAAAATTCCGGGACAGAATCCGACGAAGAGTGCCGGAAAAGTCTGGGTGGCAGATGAGACAGGCCTCCATGTAAAGACGGGAGACGGCATTCTGGTGATCGAGGAGCTGCAGCTCGAAGGAAAGAAACGGATGAAAACCGCCGATTTCCTGCGCGGCTATGCGATCGAGCCGGGTACCAGACTTGGCGAATAAAAGAGAAAAAGCAACCTGAAGTTAAGGCGGGGAACTGCACAGCGGTGTGATGGCTGCTGTGCCTGAGAAAAAAGGAGAAAAACGATATGGGACTTTTTTATGACAGTACGTATCTGCTGGTGATTCTTGCCGCACTGATTTCCATGGCGGTATCCGCCCGCATGAACACGATTTTCAGCAAATATCAGACCGTCCGCTCGTACAGCGGCATGACGGGACGCGAGGCGGCGATGCGCATTCTGCATCAGGCCGGCATCTACGATGTGACCGTCCGCCACGTATCCGGTAAACTGACCGACCACTATGATCCGCGGACAAAAACCGTGAATTTATCGGATGCGGTTTACGATTCAACCTCGGTCGCAGCGATCGGCGTCGCAGCGCATGAGTGCGGCCATGCCGTACAGCACAATACGGATTACGTGCCGCTGAAAGTAAGAAGCGCCATTGTTCCGGCAGCGAACCTTGGATCCCAGCTTTTCTGGCCGCTGTTCCTGATCGGACTGATTTTCAGCCTTCCGATGCTGGTGAAAGCCGGTATCTGGCTGTTTGTGCTGGCACTGGCATTCCAGGTGGTAACACTTCCGGTCGAGTTCGATGCGTCGAGAAGAGCATTAAAAATGCTCAGTGAGGGCGGTATGGTGACAGAGACGGAACACGACGGAGTCAAGAAAGTACTCTGGGCTGCAGCCATGACATACGTGGCAGCGGTGATCGGTTCTCTGCTGCAGCTGCTCCGGCTGCTGATTTTATCCGGAGCATTTAGGAGAAATGATGACTGATACAATCAATACAAGAGAGCTGATTATGAACATTCTGCTTGAGATGGACAGGGAGAAAACGCCCTGCCATCTTGCTGTAAGGGACGCCCTCGATAAATACCAGTTCCTGCCGCGGCAGGACCGTGCGTTTATCAAGCGGGTCTGCGAGGGAACCGTGGAATACGGCATCCAGAATGACTACATCATCAATCAGTATTCCAAAATCAAGATCAACAAATGCAAGCCGGTGATTCGTGCGATCTTACGGATGTCGGTGTACCAGATCCGTTTTCTTGACGCAGTACCGGATTCGGCAGTCGTCAATGAGGCGGTGAAACTGGCGGAAAAGAAGCATTTTTACAACTTAAAGGGCTTTGTCAACGGCGTTCTGCGCACGATCGTGCGGGAAAAAGATCATCTGCCGATGCCGAAGGAGAACAATACTACGCAGTATCTTTCCGTGAAATACTCCATGCCGGAATTTCTGGTTGAGGAGTTCGTATCCCAGTACGGAAAAGAAACGGCAGAAACGATGATGGCGGATTTCCTGAAAGAAAAACAGGTGACGATCCGTATCAACCGCTGGAACAATACGATCGAGGAGACGAAGAAAAGCCTGGAAAGCCAGGGGGCAGAGCTGGAAAAAGCGCCGTATCTTGGCGAGGCGTTCTATCTGAAAAACTTTGAGACGATCGCATCACTGAATGCCTTCCAGGAAGGCCGGTTCCAGATTCAGGATGTGAGCTCCATGATGGCGGCGCATCTGGCGGATCCAAAGCCGGGTGACCAGGTGCTGGATCTCTGCGCGGCACCGGGCGGAAAGAGCCTCCATGCAGCAGATAAAATGAGAAATCAGGGATGCGTGGAAGCGCGTGATCTCACTGAATACAAGGTCGATCTGATCCGGGAAAATGTGCAGAGAGCAGGTGTTTCCTGCGTCGTGCCGAAGGTAAAAGATGCGGAACAGCTCGATGCGGAATGGATCGGAAAAGCGGACGTTGTGATTGCGGACCTGCCGTGCACCGGATACGGCGTCATCGGCAGAAAGCCGGATATCAAATATTACGCTTCAAAAGAAAAAGAAGAGGAGCTGGTACGGATTCAGCGGGCAATCCTTGCAAATGCCGCATCGTACGTAAAGCCGGGCGGCACACTGCTGTACAGCACATGTACCGTCAACAGAAAAGAAAACAGCGAGAATGCCGCATGGTTTCTGGAACAGTTCCCGTTTGAAGCAGTCAGTCTGGATGAACTGCTGCCGGATGAGCTGAAAAGCGGAGAAACGGCCAAAGGACAGCTGCAGCTGATCCCGGGGGTACACAAGACAGACGGATTTTTCCTTGCAAAATTCCGGAAAACAGAGGAAGGACGGGCGTAACAGATGGATATTAAATCAATGACCTTAGACGAATTAAAGGACGCCTGCCAGCAGATGGGAGAAAAGCCGTTCCGTGCCAAACAGTTATACGACTGGATGCATCATCGTCTGGCGGGCAGCTACGATGAGATGACGAATCTCTCGCTTGCCTTCCGGGAAAAATTAAAGGAACAGTATCCGCTTACCTGTCTCGAAAAAGTGCAGGTGCAGGAGTCCAAAATCGACGGAACGAGAAAATACCTGTTCCGCCTTAGCGACGGCAACGTGATCGAGAGCGTCTGGATGAAGTACCACCACGGAAATTCCGTCTGCATCTCATCCCAGGTCGGCTGCCGGATGGGCTGCCGCTTCTGCGCGTCCACAATCGGCGGACTCGTGCGGTGCCTGACTCCGTCGGAGATGCTCGACCAGATTTACCGGATTTGGGAGGACACCGGGGAGCGGGTCTCCAATCTGGTTGTCATGGGAACGGGTGAGCCGATGGACAACTACGACAATCTGGTGCGCTTCGTGCGGCTGCTTTCGAGCCAGGAAGGACTCAACATCAGCCAGAGAAACATCACCGTTTCCACCTGCGGAATCGTGCCGAATATGTACAAATTGGCAGATGAGGGACTCCAGATCACCCTGGCACTTTCCCTTCATGCGCCGAACGATGAAAAGCGCCGCGAGCTGATGCCGATTGCCAATAAATATTCCATTGATGAAATTCTCGATGCATGCCGCAATTACTTTGCAAAAACAGGCCGTCGGATTACATTTGAGTACTCTCTCGTTGGCGGGAAAAATGACAGCGAAGCCGATGCAAAAGAGCTTTCCGCGCGGATTTCGGATATCAACTGTCATGTAAATCTGATCCCGGTCAACCCGATCAAAGAGCGCGATTACGTGAAATCAACGAAAAAAGTCGTAGAGAATTTCAAAAATAAACTTGAAAAATACGGAATTAATGTTACTATTAGAAGGGAAATGGGCGCCGATATTGACGGAGCCTGTGGACAGTTAAGAAAAAGTTTTATCGATAAATCAAACGAACAGCCGTAAAAAGCGGCTGTCAATACAGGAGAAAAAAGCATGAAGGTATTTTCTGCAACCGATATCGGACAGAAACGGACGATGAACCAGGATTTTGTGTTTGCCTCCGCCTCTCCGGTCGGAAACCTTCCGAACCTCTTTGTCGTTGCAGACGGCATGGGAGGCCATAACGCGGGCGATTTTGCTTCGCGTTACGGTGTTTCTGTACTGGTGGAATCTGTAAAAAGGGATACGAATTTCAACCCGGTGCGGATCATTCGGCATGGAATTGAAGCAGCAAACAGCCAGATTTTTGAGCAGGCAAAACGAGATATATCCATGGAAGGCATGGGTACGACGATGGTAGTAGCTACGGTTGTCGGCAACTATGCCTACGTTGCAAACGTAGGAGACAGCAGGCTGTATCTGGCAGCAGATGGCACGTTTGACCAGGTGACGCAGGACCATTCCCTGATCGCAGAGATGGTGCGCCTTGGAGAACTCACTCCCGAGCAGGCGCGGAATCACCCGGACAAAAACATTATTACCAGAGCAGTAGGCACACAGGATACCGTAAAGATTGATTTCTTTGACATTCAGCTTGAAGAGGGCAATCAATTGGTGATGTGCTCGGACGGCCTTTCCAACATGGTAACGGATGAGGAGATTTTCGAACTCATCTGCCGAGAAGACGGTGAGGACAAGGCGAAACGTTTAATTGATAAAGCAAATGCAAATGGCGGCAGAGACAATATCGCAGTCATTGTCGTTGAACCATTTACAAACGAGGTGAAAGAATGTTAAAAGAGGGCGTTATTTTAGGAGAACGATATGAGATCATAAGCCGGATCGGTTCCGGCGGTATGGCTGATGTCTACAAAGCAAAAGACCACAAGCTGAACCGCATGGTGGCCGTCAAGGTTTTAAAACCGGAATTCCGGGAGGATAAAACCTTTATCCGCAAGTTCCGCACGGAGGCACAGGCCGCAGCAGGACTGTCCCATCCGAATATTGTAAACGTGTACGATGTCGGGGAGGACCGCGGCGTTTACTATATCGTCATGGAGCTTGTCGAGGGAATTACTCTGAAGGATTACATTGACCGCAAAGGAAAACTGAGCGTAAAAGAGGCGACCAGCATCGCCATTCAGGTTTCCCTTGGTCTTGAAGCAGCACACAACCGCAATATTGTACACCGCGATGTCAAACCGCAGAACATCATCATTTCCACAGACGGAAAAGTAAAACTTTCCGACTTTGGTATTGCAAAGGCAACTTCTTCCAATACGATCAGTTCGAACGTTATGGGAAGCGTACATTACAGCTCTCCGGAGCAGGTGCGCGGCGGATATTCGGACTATAAGAGTGATATCTATTCCCTTGGTATCACCATGTACGAGATGGTAACCGGAAGAGTGCCGTTTGACGGCGACACCACCGTTGCCATCGCAATCAAGCATCTACAGGAGGAGATTGAATCTCCATCCAAATATACCCCGAACCTTCCGTTCGCACTGGAGCAGATCATCTTAAAATGTACCCAGAAGAGCCCGGACCGCCGTTACAACAACATGGCGGAGCTGATCGATGACCTGAAGCATTCGCTGATGGAGCCGCAGGGCAACTTCGTAAAAGTAACTCCGTTAAGCTCCCACGCCGAGACCGTTATGGTATCCGCAGAGGAATTAAGCCAGATCCGTTCCGGCGCAGCAGCAAAAGCAAATGCGCAGACGGCAGAGGAGCCGGCCCGCAAGCGCTACAGCAAGATCGAGGATGAGGACGAGAACGAAGATTACAGCTACGAGGACGAAGAAGAAGAGGATGAGGACGAAGACGAGGATGACCGCGATTCCTACGATGAGGATGACGACGATTCCTATTACGACGATGAGGATGACGATGACAAAGCCGGAAACAAACTTGAGAAGATCATTACGATCGGCGGTTTTGCGATTGCAGCCATCATCATCTGCATGCTGATCTACTTCATCGCACAGGCAGCCGGCATTGTCGGCGGAAAAGGACCGACCGCAGCTTCTTCTGGTTCTGCATCATCATCGAGCAGCACGGAAGTTGTTTCTTCCAGCAGCAAAGAAGAGGAAAAAGTAACCGTTCCGGATCTGAGAAACAAAACAGAGGCAGATGCAGCCACACTGGCAAACAGCCTGAAGCTTGGCGTAGTCAATGGCGGAACCGAGGCATCGGATGTCATTGAGGCAGGAAAGATCTGCCGTCAGGATCTGACACCGGGAACGAAAGTTGATAAAAATGCAACGATTACGTATTATGTAAGCTCCGGAAAAGAAACCGTAACGATTCCGACCGGTATTGTGGGAACACAGAAAGACGCTGCAAGCGCTGCTCTGACCCAGCTTGGACTTCAGGTTTCTACCACAGAGGATTTCAGCGATACCGTTGCCGAAGGATACGTAATTTCCGTTGATCCGGCCGAAGGAAGCCAGGTTGCACCGGAATCCACCGTTACCCTCGTTGTCAGCAAGGGATCAAAGGACGCGGAAGAAATTGCAATCCGTGATGTAATTGGTCTGGATGAGGAAACTGCAAAATCAATCCTGAGCGATTTCAATATTATTGTAAAAACAGGAACCAGCAGCAAGGTGGCCGAGGGTGAAGTCATGGAGGTTGACCCGGCAATCGGAACCAAAGTGAAGAAAGGTTCGGACGTTACGATTTATGTCAACAGCCCAAGTGCACAGCCAACGACGCCGGATGAGAATACACCGACCCCGACACCGGCCGAGCCGGGCGCAAATACCGCTACGGATGTTACCTGGTCCTGCAGCCAGACCTTAAGTGCGCCGGATCAGTATCAGGGTGGTATTGCAAAAATTGAGCTGATCCAGGATGATGGAAACGGAAACGAAACCTCCATCACCATCATGGACGGACAGGCCATTACGAGCTGGCCGTATTCTGTCAACACCAACTGGAGTGCTTCATCGTCTGCTTCTTCTACCGGAAGAATCGTCTTCTATGAGATGGATTCGAGCGGAAGTTATCAGGCAATTGCACAGTACCCATCGGTTCCGTTGAGTGAAGGGTGAGTATGACAGGAAAGATTATGAAAGGAATTGCCGGATTCTACTACGTAGACGTAGAAGAATCCGGCATTTATGAGTGCAAAGCAAAAGGAATTTTCCGAAAGGAAGGCCAGAAACCGCTCGTCGGAGATCTTGTGGAAATCGAGATTCTGGATGAAGCGGAAAAAACAGGAAATATGACCCGGATTCTGCCGCGAAAGAATGAACTGATCCGTCCGGCAGTGGCCAATATCGATCAGGCGCTTGTGATTTTTGCGCTGGAAAATCCGACCCCGAACCTGACGCTTCTGGACCGTTTTCTTGTGATGATGGAACAGCAGAACGTTCCGACGGCAATCTGTTTCAATAAAAGAGATCTTGCGGGGGAAGATTACACAGACCATCTGCGAAGCGTCTATGAGAACTGCGGTTACCGTGTCTTTACGGTGAGTGCAGCGAAAGAGCAGGGCATGCAGGAAGTGGAAGCATACCTGAAAGGGAAAACAACGGTGGTAGCCGGTCCGTCCGGCGTCGGAAAATCTTCGATCACAAACCGGATGCAGAAAGAAATCCAGATGGAGACCGGAGAGATCAGCAAAAAGCTGAAAAAAGGAAAACACACGACGCGCCATTCCCAGATGATCCCGATCGACCATGAGACGTATCTGTGCGATACGCCGGGGTTCAGCTCGCTTTATACAACCGATATGGAAAAAGAGGAGCTGAAAAACTTTTTCCCGGAATTTCATCCGTACGAAGGAAAATGCCGTTTCCTCGGCTGCATCCACGGAAAAGAGCCGGGCTGTGCCGTCAAAGAGGCACTGGAACAGGGAAATATCAGCAAAGAAAGATTTGAAAACTATACCATGTTCTATGAAGAACTGAAAGAACAGGAAAAGAGGAGATACTAGCATGAGCCGAGTATATCAGTTGGCACCTTCTATTTTATCCGCAGACTTCAACCGTCTCGGAGAACAGATCCAAAGGGTAGAGAAAGCAGAGTGCCGGTGGCTTCATATCGATATTATGGATGGAATGTTTGTACCATCCATTTCGTTTGGAATGCCGGTGGTAAAGTCGATCCGAAAAGAAAGCAGTCTGTATTTTGATGTTCATATGATGGTAAAGGACCCGGAGCGGTACGTAGAAGAATTTCAAAGCTGCGGGGCGGATATGATCACGGTTCACGCGGAGGCATGCCGCGATCTGGCAGAAACCGTGAAAAAGATTCATGAAACAGGCGCAGATGCCGGAGTTGCCGTAAATCCGGATACGCCGCTTTCTGCGGTTACGGACGTGATGGATCAGGTAGAAATGATTCTGATTATGAGCGTTTATCCTGGCTTCGGCGGCCAGAAGTATATCCCGGAGTCGACGGAGAGAATCCGTACGCTCCGCAGAATGCTGGATGAAAAGGGACTGGAGCATGTGCACATTCAGGTCGATGGCGGCATCAACCGCGCGACCATCGATGAAGTCCTTGCGGCAGGTGCCAACATCATCGTGGCAGGCTCTGCTGTATTTGGCAGCAACATCGAGCAGAACGTGCGCGAGCTGCAGGAAAAAATTTCTTCATACAGCAAAAAGGCAGAATAAGATACAAAAAGACAGAAAAAAGAGGCAGGGAAACGTGAGAACATGTATTATTTCGGGAGGGATGATCGAACCGGATTTTGCCTTCCCATATCTTCAGAAACAGCAGTTTGATATTATCCTGGCAGCAGACCGGGGACTGGAGTTCTGCTACCATTACCAGATTATGCCGACGTATATTCTGGGAGATTTTGACAGTTTATCTCCGGAGATTTTAAATTATTACAAGGAGAACCATGTCGCACCGATCCGGGAATTTAATCCCATGAAGGACAATACGGACACGGACATCGCATTTCAGCAGGCGATTGTTCTGGGAAGCAGTGAAATCACGATCCTCGGAGCAACAGGGGGAAGACTCGACCATTTCTTAAGTATTGTGCAGAACCTGAAAACGGCATGGGAGAAGAAAATTCCGGCTTACATCGTAGACAGCCGCAATCTGATTACGATTCCGGTGGAAACTTCGTTTGAAATCCGGAAAGAAGAGCAGTTCGGAAAGTACGTTTCGTTCTTCCCGCTGGAAAAGGAAGTCGCATCCATCACCCTGGAGGGCTTCGCCTACCCGCTCGACCATCACTGTCTGCCGAATACTTCGGGTGGTCTGTGCGTGAGCAATGAGATCGTCGAGGAGACCGCGCATGTATCGTACGAGGGCGGCATTCTTCTGATGGTACAGTCAAGAGATTAAAATCCATTGAAATCAAAGAGCCCGTGTGCTATAATTTATAGTTGCATTGGGCTCTTTTTGTGCATAAAAAGAACCCGAACAGAAAAAGAAGCGAAAAATAAAAACAAAGGAGATATAGATTACTATGAAATTAGGTATCGTGGGCCTTCCGAACGTCGGAAAAAGTACACTTTTCAATTCCCTGACCAAAGCAGGAGCAGAGAGCGCAAACTATCCGTTCTGTACCATTGACCCGAATGTCGGCATCGTGCCGGTTCCGGACAAGCGTCTGCAGCAGCTCGGAGATTTCTATCAGTCCAAGAAAGTAACACCGGCTGTCATCGAGTTCGTTGACATCGCAGGTCTTGTAAAAGGTGCATCCAAAGGAGAGGGACTTGGAAACCAGTTCCTTGCCAATATCCGTGAGGTAGACGCTATCGTTCATGTTGTCAGATGCTTCGAGGATCCGAACGTTATCCACGTAGACGGCAGCATTGATCCGCTCCGTGATATCGAGACCATCGACCTTGAGCTGATCTTCGCCGACCTTGAGGTACTCGAGCGCCGTATTTCCAAAACTGCAAAATCTGCAAGAATGGACAAAGAGGCAGCAAAAGAGCTCGAATTCCAGGAGCGTCTGAAAAAACTGCTCGAGGACGGAAAAGATGCCATCCTGATGGAGCTGCAGAACGAGGACGAGGAGAAATGGATCGCAGAGTACAACCTGCTGACCAGTAAACCGGTCATCTACGCAGCAAACGTAGCAGAGGATGATCTCGCTGACGACGGCGCAAACAACTCCTATGTACAGTCCGTCCGCGAATATGCAAAAGAGCACAACAGCGAAGTATTCGTCATCTGCGCCGAGATCGAGGCAGAAATCTCCGAACTCGAAGAGGATGAGAAAAAAATGTTCCTCGAGGATCTTGGTCTTACCGAGTCCGGCCTGGAAAAACTGATCGCAGCAAGCTACCGTCTGCTCGGCCTCATGAGCTTCCTTACAGCAGGAGAGGATGAGACCCGTGCATGGACCATCAAAGTCGGAACAAAAGCACCGCAGGCAGCCGGAAAAATCCACACCGATTTCGAGCGCGGATTCATCAAAGCCGAGGTTGTCAATTATCAGGATCTGCTCGACTGCGGTTCCTACGCAGGAGCAAGAGAGAAAGGCCTTGTGCGTATGGAAGGAAAAGATTACATTGTCCGCGACGGCGATGTCATCCTGTTCCGTTTTAACGTTTAACACCAGTAGACAAGAAGTCCCCCGCTTCTAAAGCGGTGGGATGAATTGTTAAAAGAAACATAACAGCAGTGGCGGGCGGAGAGAAATCGGTATCCTCCACTGACATGAGGTAGGTCACAGTCGAACTATTTTCGACATGTCAGACTCCGTGAAAATACCGACTGTGAGTTGAAACAATGAACTGAAAATCAGAGAGAATAAAATCTATGGATATGGAAATTAATTTCCCCAATCTCGGGATTTATCTCGATCATGTGGGAAAAAACATCAGTATTTTCGGATTTTCCATTGCCTATTACGGCATCGTGATCGTAACCGGTATGATGATTGCGATCTGGATTGCCCAAAGAGAGGCAAAGCGGACGGGGCAGAACCCGGAGCAGTACCTCGATCTTGCGATGATCGGCATCGCAGCCGGTATTCTCGGGGCACGGATTTACTACGTTATATTTGCCTGGGACTATTATAAGGATGATCTTTTGAGTATTTTCAACATCCGCCAGGGCGGACTTGCCATCTACGGCGGCATCATCGGTGCCTGCATTGCGGTGGTGATTTACAGCAGAAAGAAGAAACAGAACTTCAGCCTTCTGATGGATACCGCGAGCATGAGCATCGTGTTCGGTCAGATTATGGGACGGTGGGGAAACTTCTTTAACCGTGAGGCATTCGGTGACTACACTAACAACCTGTTTGCGATGCAGCTTCCGGTTTCCGCGGTCCGTGCCAATGAAATCACACAGAAAATGTGGGATCATGTGGTGACGGTAAACGGCGTCGAGTATATTCAGGTGCATCCCACCTTTTTATATGAAAGTTTATGGAATGTGGGTGTCCTGCTTTTTCTTTTCTGGTTTCGGAAAAGAAAAAAATTTAACGGCGAAGTGTTCCTGATGTATCTGATAGGATATGGCCTTGGAAGAATCTGGATCGAGGGACTCCGCACCGACCAGCTTCTGCTTCCGGTGGTGGGACTTCCGGTTTCCCAGCTCCTTTCGGGGTGCCTTGTGGTGGGATGTACCATCTTGGTGGTATGGAAACGAAAAAAATTATCATCCGGTGGGGAGACAGCCCATTCTTAAGGATAAAACCAGTGAAAAAAACAGAATAAAAATACAGAAAAGGGGAAAACCGGCAAAAAAGGTTTTCTCTTTTTTGATACAAAATTGGTATAAAAAAGGCGGAAAATGCGCATAAAAATGTTGCATTTTGGGGAAAATCTTAAAAATGAAATAGAAAAAAGACCTTGCTATTTTCCCTGAGTTGATATAGAATAAAAATATAAGTGGTAGAAAGTGGTGAAAAGTGGTGCGTTGTGGAGCGGATGTGGCAGTCTGGCTGCGGCGCGATACATGAAGTGGTGCGTGGGGAGACCGCCATTTCAGGTGATAAGAGGGTTTTCATTATGTTCATGGGAGAGTACAGTCATACGATTGACGCGAAGGGAAGATTGATCATACCGTCCAAGTTCAGAGAACAGCTGGGAGAAGAGTTTGTACTGACGAAGGGATTGGACGGATGCCTTTCCATTTACCCAAACGACGAATGGGCTGCCTTTGAAGAGAAGCTGAGAGCCTTACCACTTACAAACAAAAACGCCAGAACTTTTTCCCGTTTCTTTGTAGCAGGTGCTACGTCATGTGAACTGGACAAGCAGGGGAGGATTCTCGTACCGGCAACGCTGCGGGAATTTGCTGGTCTGGAAAAAGATGTAGTCCTTACCGGAAATATCAACCGGATTGAAATCTGGAGCAAGGAAAAATGGAACGAAAACAGCAATTATGATGATATGGATGCCATCGCCGAATCAATGGAAGAGATGGGCATTGTGATCTGATCTGTTTCGTTGGGATACAGGAGATGACCATGGAATTTTCGCATACATCAGTATTACTGAATGAAACCATTGAAAACCTTAAGATAAAACCGGACGGAATCTACGTGGACGGGACGTTGGGAGGCGCTGGACATTCCAGTCATATATGTGAGCGCTTATCTGCCACGGGGAGATTAATAGGCATAGATCAGGACGAAGCTGCGATAGCTGCTGCGGGTAAACGCCTGGAACCATTTCAGAACCAGGTCACGATTATCCGCAGCAATTATTGCGATATGGTTCCGCGTCTTGCCGAAATCGGAGTCACCGGGGTAGACGGAATCCTGCTGGATCTTGGAGTTTCATCCTATCAGCTGGATAATGCAGAGCGTGGATTCACATACCGTGAGGATGTTCCGCTGGATATGCGGATGGATCAGAGAAATGCTCTTTCCGCGTACGAAGTCGTGAACGATTACAGTGAAGAGAATCTTTCGCGTATTCTCCATGAATATGGAGAAGAGCGTTTTGCAAGAAAAATTGCACACAATATATGCGTAAGCCGGCAGCAGGCGCCGATTCGAACAACTGGGGAGTTAATCGAAATCATCAAGCGCTCGATTCCGGCAAAAATAAGGGCGACGGGCGGCCATCCGGCCAAGAGAACCTTTCAGGCAATCCGTATCGAAGTGAACCAGGAACTTACCGTTCTGTCGGAGTCACTGGACGGCATGATTGATCTCTTAAATGACGGTGGAAGACTTTGTGTCATCACCTTTCATTCTCTGGAAGACCGTATCGTAAAAAACATTTTCAGAAAAAACGAGCATCCATGTACGTGTCCGCCGGAATTTCCGGTCTGTGTATGCGGAAAGAAGTCCAAGGGAACCGTAGTAACTCGGAAACCGATCTTGCCGGGAGAAGAGGAAATGGAAACAAATCCCCGTTCCAAGAGCGCAAAACTGCGCGTCTTTGAACGAAAAGTGTGACGGCTCGGCACGAAGGAGACAGAGAAGTTATGGCCAGACGGGCAGATGGAAGGGTAAATTCGACAGATAGAACGAAACGTTATACGCCAGATACGTTTGAGGACGGAAGTGCGGTACGGCGTCTTGCAGCACAGCCGCAGGAAGCACCAAAAGAAGCACGGCCTCTGAAATCGGGTGTGAGCAGCCAGACAAGAAGAAACCGGGCACGGGCGACACAGATCAGCGCGGGCTACGCTGTTTTTCTTGCCATTGTCTGCACACTGTGTATCGCGGCGTGTGTTGCGTATGTCAAGTTGCAGACCGTGGTTACCACGCAGGCGGAAGACATTACCAGCAAAGAAAAAGAATTGAGCGATCTGAAGGCGGACAATGACGCCTATTACAATACAACGGTTGCCTCCGAAGATCTTGAGGCAGTCAAAGAAGCAGCACAGAACCGGCTCGGCATGAAATATGCAGATGAGTCCCAGGTAATTTATTTCGATGATTCAGAAAACAGCTATGTGAGACAGTATCAGGATGTTCCGGATGCGAAATAGGTGAAAACGTGAGTAAACAGAAAAAAAATAAAAAACGAAGCGGGGCATTCCGGAGACGGAAGACAAGTGGGCGTATGAGCAGAAAACTGGTAGCACTCTTTTTGGGAGTGATGCTGGTTTTTGTTGCTTTAGCGATTGACATTACGTATGTGAATGCCACAAAGGGAGAAAAATACGAAAGACAGGTTTTAAGCCAGACGCAGCAGTCCTACGACAGCAGGACAATTCCATTCCAGCGGGGAAGTATCACCGACCGGAACGGAACGATTCTGGCAACGAGTGAGAAGGTTTACAACGTTATTCTCGACTGTAAACTTGCCAATACGACGGTAAAAGATGAAGAAAAGAACGATACCCATCCGTACGTCGATCCGACCGTAGCAGCACTGGTTGAATACTTCGGACTCGACGAGACGGATATCCGGGATCGTCTGACCGGCGAAACGACAAAAGAAAGCCAGTACCAGGTTCTCGCCAGAGAGGTCTCGATGGACGCGAAAAAAGCGTTTGAGGCCTATGTGGACGAGTACGCGGACAAAAAGAACAAGGAGCTCGATGAGAACGAGCAGGCGGAAAAAGCATACCGTGCCAACATCCGCGGCGTCTGGTTCGAGGAATCCTACCACAGAACGTATCCGTTAAATTCACTTGCCTGCGATCTGATCGGCTTTACGTATTCAGGAGACACGGCAGACTGGGGAATCGAAGGGTATTATTCCAGTATCTTAAATGGCGTGAATGGCCGCCAGTTCGGCTATTACAACGAAGATGCGGATATGGAACAGACGATCATCGAGGCGCAGCCGGGCAAAAACGTGGTTACGACGATTGATGTAAATATTCAGAAGATCATCCGCACGGCGATCGAGAATTACAATGAGCGGATTCATGTCCAGAACGGCGCGGACGAATCGGACACTGAGACGAACCGTCAGACAAAAGCGGCAAAGAATATCGGCGTTGTCGTGATGGATCCGAACAATGGAGAGATTCTTGGTATGGATTCTTCCGACTGGTATGACCTGAACAATCCAAGAGATCTGACACCGTTCTATTCGAAGGAAGAAATTGATGCGATGAACGATAACGAGACAATGGAGGCTTTGAGTGCCATCTGGAAAAACTACTGTATTTCCGATGCATATGAGCCAGGTTCCACGGCAAAACCGATGAACGTGGCGGCGGCATATTCCCTCGATGTAATCGATGATGATACCCTGTTTGACTGTGAGGGGTTTGAGACGATTGCAGGGCAGATGATCCGCTGCGGAGCTTATCCGGGAACACATGGCGTACAGACACCGGCCGATGTACTGAAAAACTCCTGCAACGCTGGTATGATGCAGATCGGACAGAAGATGGGAGCAGCGGAATTTCTCCGCTATCAGGATATTTTCGGTTTCGGCAGTCTGACAGGAATTGACCTGCCGGGTGAGGCGTACGGCCTGGTTCACACGGAGGATACCATGGGACCGACCGAGCTTGCAACGAGTACATTCGGACAGGGCTATACCGTGACGATGGTACAGCAGGCAGCTGCGTTTTCCTCTCTGATCAACGGAGGCAATTATTACCAGCCGCATGTGATGAAGACGATCACGGACAGCACAGGAGCTGTTGTTGAGAGCAATGAGCCGAATCTGGTGCGTCAGACGGTTTCCGCGGAAATCAGCGATAAAATGAGAAGTTTCCTCCAGGGAGTCGTGACCGATGGAAGCGGCCAGAGTGCAAAGGTTGCCGGTTACACGATGGGAGGAAAAACAGGTACTGCACAGAAGTATCCGCGAGGCAATGGAAAATATCTCGTTTCCTTTATCGGATTTGCACCGGTAGAAAACCCGAAAGCTGTTGTTTACGCGATTGTGGACGAGCCGGATGTAGAAAATCAGGCGAACAGTGTGCTGGCACAGGAGATCGTAAAAGAGATCTACACAGAACTGCTGCCGTATTTGAACGTATTCCCGGATGATACGGACGGTGTGACGGGCGAAGGCTCCGAGACCGGAACGGATGATCCAAACGTAGCGGCACCGGTACAGGAAGACGATACGGAAAACAGTGCTGAAAACAGCAATATCGAGAACGGCGGTCTGACAAACGCCGAGCTGGATCTCATCAATGAAGAGTAAAAAAACATAAAAAACAAAAGACATAACCCCATAGCAGTTTCCATATAGTGTTATCATAATGGATTCGGCTATGGGGTATTCTATGCGTAAAAACAAAACGTATCACCGGAAAAAGACGGTTCTTCTGTGGGTACTCTGCATGGGAATGATGGTCGGACTTGCCGGGCGGCTGGTGTATCTGTGTGTGTTCCGGTCCGTCTATTATTCCGAGAAGGCGGATGATCTGCACGAGCGGGAGCGCGGGATCAAGGCGGCGCGCGGCCGGATTCTTGATGCAAACGGGGAAGTTCTCGCGGCAAACCGCACGGTCTGTACGATTTCCGTGATCCACAGCCAGATTGAGGAGCCGGAGGCGGTGATTGCGATGCTGGTAAAAGAGCTTGGAATTTCGGAGGAGACGGCGCGGAAACGCGTGGAGAAGCGGTCTTCAATCGAGCGTGTCAAGACGAATGTGGACAAGGAGACGGGTGATACCATCCGGTCGTACGGATACGCGGGGGTAAAAGTGGATGAGGATTTCAAGCGGTATTACCCCAAAGGGAAGCTGGCGTCGCGCGTTATCGGCTTCACCGGAGGCGATAATCAGGGCATCATCGGACTGGAAGTGGAATATGAGGAAATTTTAAAAGGAATCAACGGAAAAATCCTGACGACAACGGATGCGCGCGGGATTGAGCAGAACGGCATCGGGGAGAGCCGCCAGGAGCCGGTGGCGGGAAGGGACTTAAAGGTCAGCCTGGATGTCAATATCCAGGCGTACTGCCAGCAGGCAGCGGAAAAGGCGATGGCAGAAAAACAGGCGGACAGCGTCTCGATTCTTCTTATGAATCCGCAGAACGGAGAAATCTATGCCTGTGTCAATGTGCCGGAGTTCGACCTCAACGATCCGTTCACGCTGCAGCAGGATACAACGGGACTTTCGGAAAAAGAAATTCAGGATCTGCTGAACCAGATGTGGCGGAATGCCTGCATCAACGATACGTACGAGCCGGGATCTACCTTTAAGATCATCACGATGTCGGCGGGACTTTCGGAGGGCGTTGTGTCGCCGAACGATTCGTTTTTCTGTCCCGGCTACAAAATCGTGGAGGACCGCCGGATCCACTGCCACAAGCGGACGGGACACGGAGCCGAAAACTTCGTGCAGGGCGCGCAGAACTCGTGCAACCCGGTGTTCATTGAAGTGGGGCTGCGGCTCGGTGTGGAAAAGTTCTGTGATTACTTCCGGAATTTCGGCCTGATGGAAAAGACGGGGATCGATCTGCCGGGCGAGGCATCGACGATTATGCACAAGGAGGAAAACATCGGAGAGGTTGAGCTTGCGACGATGGCATTCGGCCAGTCCTTCCAGATCACGCCGATCCGCCTGGCGGCGACGGTCTCTGCGCTCGTCAACGGCGGAAAAATGGTGACGCCGCATGTCGCAACGGATGTGCTCGATGAAGAAGGAAATGTTGTAAAGCATCTGAATTTTCCGGAAAAAGAAGGGGTTCTTTCGGAAGAAACTTCCAGGACGGTGCGCGAAATTCTGGAAAGCGTCGTTTCAGAAGGGTCTGGAAAGAATGCGTACCTCGAGGGATATTCCATCGGCGGAAAGACGGCAACTTCGCAGACACTTCCGCGGAGCGCCAACCGCTATATTTCCTCATTCCTCGGCTTCACCCCGGCGGAGCATCCGACGGTGCTGGGGCTTTGCATTATCCGCAATCCGCAGGGCGTCTACTACGGCGGAACGATCTGCGCGCCGGTGATCCGCGATATCTTTTCCAATGTACTTCCGTATCTCGGTATTGGACACAATTCTCAGGAAACCTGAGAATTGTGTCCTTCGCAGCCCTCATTTAAAGTTTTGCTTCGCAAAAGGAGGGCTGCTCACACCTGAATCACTTTCTTACGCAGCGAAACAGCAAGTGTTTCACTGCTGAGCGAACCGTAACTTGGATTATAAAAGAAGGTTGCGAAACAGAACAAAAAGCTATATACTGAATAGGCTGGAGAAAATATTTTGACATGCCTGTTCCGTACACAATCCGTACAAAAAGGAAGAGGTGCGTCTATGAAAAGAGAAATGATCCTGCCGGTTCTTCTTTCCTTTGGCATCAGCCTGGCGCTGGGGCCGGTTCTGATCCCGTTTCTGCGAAAAGTCAAAGCGGGGCAGAAGGAGCGGGAAGAGGGTGTGCCGAGCCACCAGAAAAAAGCGGGAACCCCGACGATGGGCGGCGTGATGTTTCTGGCGGCGTTTACCGCAGTTTCCCTCCTTTTCCGGAAAGAGGGAGCGGAAGTGGTTCCGGTGCTGTTTCTGACGCTTGGTTTTGGCCTGATCGGCTTTCTCGATGACTATCTGAAAGTCGTGCTGCACCGCAGCGACGGGCTGTACCCGAAGCAGAAAATGGCACTGCAGGCAGTGATTACAGCAGTCTTTCTGTGGTATTTGGCGCGTTTTTCCGGAATTTCCCTCCGGATGCGCATTCCGTTCCTTCCAGGCAAAGAGCTGGACGCAGGGATTTTTACGATTCCGTTTCTCGCCTTTGTGATTCTTGGAACGGTCAACGGTGTCAACTTTACCGACGGCCTTGACGGACTGGCGGCGAGTGTGACGATTTTAAATGCTGTTTTCTTTTCCGTGGCATCGATCGGCCTCGGAAACGGTGTTTCCCCGTCCCCGCTTGCGGTTATCGGGAGTCTGCTGGGGTTTCTGGTATTCAATGTATTTCCTGCCCGCGTCTTTATGGGCGATACCGGAAGTCTGGCACTCGGCGGTTTCGTCTCGGGAATGGCGTGTTTCTTACGTCTCCCCTTATTTCTGCCGCTTGTGGGATTCATTTATATGATGGAGATTCTCTCTGTGATCCTGCAGGTGTCATTCTTCAAACTGACGAAGGGAAAACGGATCTTCAAGATGACGCCGATCCATCACCATTTCGAGCTGATGGGCTGGTCGGAGACACAGATTGTGACGGTGTTTGCTACAATCACAGCGATACTATGCCTGATCGCATTGATGGGGCTTTAAAATATGGAGGTAATCAAACATGATTTTCGCAGGAAAAAAAGTACTGGTTTTCGGAACCGGAAAGAGTGGAATTGCAGCGGAGGAGCTGCTGCACAAGAAAGGTGCTTCTGTCGTTCTTTACGATGGAAATGACAAACTCGAAAAAGAAGAAATCTTAAAAAAATTAGAGAGCCGTGACAGCGTGGAAGTTGTCTTAGGCGAGCTCCCGGAGGAGATGCTCGACAGCCTTGATCTTGTCGTTTTAAGCCCGGGCGTTCCGACGGATCTGCCGGTTGTCCTTAAAATGAAAGAAAAAGAGATCCCGGTCATCGGTGAAGTGGAGCTGGCGTATCAGGTAAGCCGCGGAAAAGTGCTTGCGATTACCGGTACTAACGGAAAGACCACCACAACATCGCTGCTCGGCGAGATCATGAAAGCATATCAGCCGGAAGTAAAAGTGGTCGGAAACATCGGAACCCCGTACACATCCGCGGCACTCGACACGACAGATGATACCGTAACGGTTGCCGAGATCAGCAGCTTCCAGCTGGAAACCATCAAAGAGTTCCATCCGGCGGCAAGTGCGATCACAAACATTACCGAGGATCATCTGAACCGCCATCACACGATGGAAGAGTATATCCGCGTGAAAGAGTGTATCACCGAAAATCAGACGATGGATGATCTCTGTGTGCTGAATTATGAGGACGAAATCCTGCGCCCGTTCGGCGAGAAACTGATGGCAGAGAAGAAAGTACAGGTGATGTACTTCTCGAGTCTGCGTGCGTTAAAGGACGGCATCTATTATCAGGACGGCGAAATCCGCATTGCAAAGAACGGCGAGACGGAGCTTCTGACCAGAACCGACGACTTAAAACTGCTCGGCCTACATAATTTTGAAAACGTCATGGTTGCTTCTGCGATGGCACTTCATGCAGGCGTGCCGATGGAAACTGTCCGCAAAGTCATTCAGGAGTTTGCAGGGGTAGAGCACCGCATCGAGTATGTCTGCGAGAAGGACGGCGTGGCATATTACAACGATTCCAAGGGAACGAATCCGGATGCGGCCATCAAAGGCATCCAGGCGATGAACCGCCCGACTCTGCTGATCGGCGGCGGCTACGACAAGCAGTCCACCTACGAAGAGTGGATTCAGGCATTCGATGGAAAGGTACGTTTCCTGGTTTTGATCGGAGATACGAAAGAGAAGATCGCAAAAGCGGCAAGAAACGTCGGATTCAACGACATTATCATGGCAGACAACTTAAAAGAAGCCGTACAGATCTGCCACGACAAGGCAAATGCAGGGGATGCGGTTCTTCTTTCCCCGGCCTGCGCAAGCTGGGATCAGTTTAAGAGCTATGAGCAGCGCGGTGAGCTGTTTAAGGAGTACGTAAGAGCACTGTAAAAACGTCATATCAGGAAACTATCCCGCATAAGCTGAAAAAGAGCGAACGGCGGGTGTGGCGCGGATGCGGAAGGAAAAAGAGAAAAAAATAGATGGGACGCTGCTGGTGACGGTATGGATTCTGCTTGGCCTTGGCCTTGTGATTCTGTACAGCGCCAGCGCGTATAACGGCCGGGTCAGATTCCATGACCCGGCTTATTATTTCAAGAAGCAGCTCTTTGCAAGTGCGCTCGGTGTGATCGGTATGTATGCGGTTGCAAAAATAGATTACCGGCGGCTGTTTGCACTGGCACCGTGGTTTTATGCGGCTTCCCTTGCGCTCTCGACGGCGGTGCTCTTTTTCGGAAGTGAGTACAACGGCTCGAAGCGGTGGTTAAAGCTTGGCCCCTTATCGTTCCAGCCCTCGGAATTTGCCAAGATGGCGGTGATTCTCTTCCTGCCCTGGGTGATGGAGCACACGAAAGGCCGGCCCGACAGTCTCTGGTTTATGACAAAGGCGGTGCTGTGCACCCTGCCGATTGCAGCGCTTGTCGGAAGCAATAACTTAAGTACGGCGATTATTTTGCTCGGAATCTGTGCATTTCTGATCTTTATTTCACATCCGGGCTACCTGCCGTTTCTCGGAATCGGAGGCACCGGCATCGGGTTTATTGCCGTTTTTCTGATGATGGAGAGCTACCGCCTCGAACGCCTTGCCATCTGGCGCAACCCGGAGGCGTACGAGAAGGGGTTCCAGACCATTCAGGGACTCTATGCGATCGGCAGCGGGAGAATCTTTGGCTGCGGGCTTGGAAAAGGCCTGCAGAAGCTTGGCTTTGTGCCGGAAGCGCAGAATGATATGATCTTTTCGATTATCTGTGAGGAGGGCGGACTGTTCGGCGCCTGCCTGGTGATCGCCGTGTTTGCGGTGCTGATCTGGCGCTTGATGGTTATTTCGATCCATGCGCGGGATCTTGGCGGAGCACTGATTGCGGGCGGAATTATGGGGCATATTGCGCTTCAGGTGATCCTGAACATCGCGGTTGTGACAAATACGATTCCGAATACCGGCATTACGCTGCCTTTTATCAGTTACGGCGGCACCTCCGTGCTGTTTCTGCTCGGCGAGATGGGGCTTGCCCTGTCGGTCTCGAGGGACACCGATTAAAAAGGCGGAAAAGCGCTGCAGAACGGGAACAAAACGGGAGTGTAATGCATACCGTAAAAAGAGAGGCCGGATGGGAGAGAACAGGTGGGAGTATATCAGATTCTCGGCGGAAGGCGGCTTTGCGGAACGGTAACAGTCCAGGGTTCCAAAAATGCCGTTCTTCCCATGATCGCGGCGGCGGTTCTGACAAAAGAGGAGGTCGTGCTGGAAGGCTGCCCGAAGATTTCCGATGTGGAGGATATGGCGGAGATTGTAAGAAGCCTTGGCGGAACAGTCTGGTGGGAGAGGAATGCGCTCCACCTGAACTGTGAAAAGATCGAAAAAAGCCGTGTGGAGGGAGCGCTTTCGAAGAGACTGCGCGCCTCTCTTTTGTTTCTGGGAAGTCTTCTTGCAAGGACAGGGGAGGCATACCTTGCAGGGGCCGGCGGCTGCCGGATCGGAAAGCGGCCGACGGACCTGCATCAGAGGGCAATGGAGCTTCTGGGAGCCGAGGTCTTCGAGGAGGACGGCACCATTCGGGCAAAGGCAGATCATCCGAAAGGAGCCGTGCTCTGCTTTCCGAAAAAGAGTGTCGGGGCGACGGAAAATGCGGTTCTTTTTGCTGTCGGAGCGGAAGGTGCAACAAGGCTGGAGCACTGTGCGCGGGAGCCGGAAGTGGTTCATCTCTGCCGGTTTCTTAAGGCTATGGGAGCGGAGATTACCGGCGAGGGGACGGAGCAGATTACCGTTTACGGAAGGCAGGGAAAGAGACTGCTGTCCGGCTGCCGGTATCGTGTTCCGGGTGACCGGATCGCGGCAGGGACGTATCTTCTGATGGGCGCGGCGACGCGGGGGCACCTGACGCTTTCCGGCGCGCCGCTGGACGAAATGGGGGCGGTTCTGTCCCTCTATCAGAAAATAGGTGGACAATATACAAGGAAGAGTGGTACACTGGTAGCAGACAGCAAAAACGTGCAGCATGCTGTTCCGTACGTGGAGACAGAGGAATATCCCGGTTTTCCGACGGATCTGCAGTCGCTGTATCTGGCGGCAGCGATGACGCTGGAAGGAAAGAGCTGTATCTGTGAAAATGTATTTGAGGACCGCCTCCGGACGGCAGAGGAGCTGCAGAAAATGGGCGGTACGCTGCAGATCTGCGGAAAATGGCTGACGGCCGAAAAAAGCCGTCTGCACGGTGCAGAAGTTGTTTCCCAGGATCTTCGGGGCGGCGCGGCACTCGTATCGGCGGCGCTTGCCGCAGAAGGATTTTCCACAATCCGGCAGACAGAACTGATTGAGCGGGGGTATGAACGGTTTCCAGAAACGCTCCGGGAACTCGGAGCCAAGATTATCGTAGAAAAAGAAATATGAGACAGAAAAAAAACAGAAAAAAGAAGAAAAACAGAAAAATACGGATTCTGACCGGGGTGGTGCTTGGCGTCGGCCTTGCAGGTGCCTTGTTTTTTAATGTGTTCAAAATCCGCAATATCCAGGTGGCGGGGAACACCCGGTATACAAAAGATGAAATCAAAGAGATGGTCGCGGACGACAAGTGGATGAAAAACACGGTGCTTCTTACGACGTTTCATTCGAAGGTTGATATGAGCGATATTCCTTTTATGAACTCCGTGGAGTTTACGTTTGTAAGCTATGACACCATCTGCATCCAGGTAAATGAGAAAAAAGTGGTCGGTTATGTCGAGTACGAAGGCCAGAAGGTCTATTTTGACAAGAACGGCATCGTGCTGGAGTGCGTGGACGAGGAGCAGGAAACACCTGCGGAGGGTGAGCCTTCCGACGGAACCGCCTCCGATGGAACGAGTGCGGATGGATCTCTTACGAGTGAGTCGCTTGCATCCGAAAGCGTATCATCCGATGGCACAGCATCCGAAAGCAGTACGTCCGACGGTGCGCTCTCGGCGGATACGATTAAAAGTGCACGTGTGACAACGACAGACTTTCAGCCGACCCTTTCCGATGTTCCGCTTGTAACAGGACTTACGTTTGACTATGTGACCGTGAACAAGCAGCTCCCGGTTGAAAAACCGGCAGTTTTCCGCACCATGCTCGCACTTACGAGAATGACGGAGAAATACAATATCACGCCGGACAGTGTGGAATTTAATGAGAACAGCGAAATTATTCTGCATTACTATGATACCGTGCGGATTCTGCTTGGAACCGATACGGCGTTAGAAGAAAAGATGACGCGCGTAGCAGCAATCCTGCCGAGCCTTTCCGGTCTTTCCGGAGAACTCCATATGGAGGATTACAAGGACGGCGACAGCAGCTTTGTCTTCTCGAAAGATGTATAAGAGGAAAGGAAAGCCGTCAAAAAAACGCAATAATCCTGAATTTTTTATGAAATACGAAAAAAACAGTTGATTATTTTCCGAAGAAATTATATTATATCTTTATGTATGACCATCAGAATATCAGACTATTTTGAGATAGACAGCAGTTCATAATCAAAAGGAGGAAGTTGAAATTGTTAGAGATCATGACAAATGAGGCAGAATCATCTGCAAAGATTATCGTAATCGGTGTAGGTGGTGCAGGAAATAATGCTGTAAATAGAATGGTGGAGGAATCCATCGGCGGCGTTGAATTCGTTGGAATCAACACCGATAAACAGGCGCTGACCCTCTGTAAGGCACCTACCATTCTCCAGATCGGCGAGAAGCTGACCAAGGGACTGGGCGCAGGAGCAAAACCTGAGGTTGGAGAGAAAGCAGCCGAGGAGAGCATCGAAGAGCTCAAACAGATCATGGAAGGCGCTGATATGGTATTCGTCACCTGCGGTATGGGCGGCGGAACCGGAACAGGTGCAGCACCGGTTGTAGCAGGCGTTGCAAAAGAAATGGGCATTCTGACTGTCGGCGTTGTAACAAAACCGTTCAAATTCGAGGCAAGAACCCGTATGAGCAATGCGCTGATGGGAATCGAAAAACTCGAGGAAAACGTAGATACCCTGATCGTGATCCCGAACGACAAACTTCTTGAAATCGTAGACCGCCGGACAACCATGCCGGAGGCATTAAAGAAAGCAGACGAGGTTCTGCAGCAGGCCGTACAGGGCATCACAGACCTGATCAACCTGCCGGCACTCATCAACCTCGACTTCGCAGATGTTCAGACCGTTATGACCGACAAGGGTATCGCCCACATCGGTATCGGCGAGGCAAAGGGCGACGACAAAGCGCTCGAGGCTGTACAGCAGGCTGTTTCCAGTCCGCTGCTTGAGACCACCATCGAGGGTGCAAGCCACGTTATCATCAACATTTCCGGAGATATCTCCCTTATGGATGCAAACGATGCTGCAAGTTACGTACAGAATCTGGCTGGAGAGGATGCAAACATCATCTTCGGTGCTATGTATGATGATTCTGTTACCGATACAGCGAAGATCACCGTTATCGCAACAGGTCTCAACGATGCAACGGCGAAACAGGCAAGCGTATCCCGCAAAGAGCCGGCAGATGCAAGAAAGAGCGCATTTTCCAGCAGCAGCTTCTCTGCACAGGCAGCCGCTCCGGTACACACTGCTCCGAAAGCTTCCGCTCCGGTACAGCCGCAGCCACAGGTTCAGGTGCAGCCGCAGGTACAGGCTCAGCAGACCATGACAAGCAATGTTCCGAAAAAGGACATCCAGATCCCGGATTTCTTAAGAAACCGCAGATAAGCAAAGAATAATAAGCAAATAACGAATTTACCTCGACACGCCGCAGACCGAAAATGTTGCGGCGTGTCGAAGTTTGTTGATCAAAAAAGAAGGTCATTCTTCCGAAAACGACAAAAAATTCACCCCCTTCCGTCTATAATAGGGTCTGTTAGAAATTCAGACCATGCAAAAGGCGCAGGGGGTGTTTTTTTGCACTATGAGATCTTTCTGGATCTTCTCTTTGCAGAGAATCTTCTGCTGAATTATACTATTCTGCGCCTTTCCTCCTTTCTTCTGAAACGATCTGCCACGCGAAGAAGGAGTTTTGCGGCAGCCGCGCTCGGCGCCGGTTATGCGGTGCTGTATGCCGTGTTTGCACGGTATCTGCCGGGTGCGCTGCTCGCCCTGGTCGGAATCGGAATTACAACAGGGATGGTGAAATCTGGCTGCAGAATCACGACAGTACGGGATCTTGTGGTGGGAATGGCAGGCTATATACTGTCCGGTTTTCTGATCGGCAGTGCATACCGCCTGTTCCGGGAGCTGATGCCGGGAAGGGGAATTTTTCTTTTTCTTCTTTCCGGGAGTGCCGCATATGCGGGAACACTCCTCCTGCTGAAGATCCGAAAGGAGATGCTCCTGGAACACGCCAGGCAGGTTACGGTACAGCTTGTGCAGAATGGGAAATGGAAAAAAGTAAAAGGACTGTACGACACGGGCAATACTTTGCGGGATGCCACAACCAAAAAGCCGGTCTCGGTCGTACCGTACACTGTGATACTCGAATTGTTCCCGGACGAAATGCGGACAGGGATTGCGGCGCTTGCAAGGCACGAGACGGTGCCGGAGCCGGAACGGCTTCTTGCGCTGCAGCCCCGTTACATACCGTTTCGCGGACTGGAAGGCCGGGGCTTTCTGCCGGTGATCCGGATCTCGGAAATGATTCTTGTGACAGAACATACAGCCAGGCACATAAGCGGACCGCTGATTGCGCTTGGCGGAGAAAATAGTTCATCTCCCAGGGGCTATGAAATAATTTTGCATCCAGATCTCATGGAAGGACAGGAGGAATGAAGTATGCTGCAGGCTGCACTGCCAAACGGATTCCGGCTTCGTATGCTGCCGCGGTCCGTGCCGGCTGTATTTCGTCAGACAGGGGAAATTTTTTATATCGGGGGCACAGATGTTCTCCCGGCGCCTTTGGAAGGACAGGAGGAGGCCGATGCGATTGCGGGGCTTTCCGATCCGGAAAACGAGACGGCAAGGAGCGAGCTGATCGAACACAACTTGCGTCTCGTCGTCTACATTGCACAGAAATTTGATAATACAGGAGTTGGTGTGGAGGATCTGATTTCGATTGGAACCATCGGCCTCATCAAGGCAATTAACACGTTCAATCCGGAAAAAAAGATCAAGCTTGCCACGTACGCGTCCCGGTGCATTGAGAACGAGATTCTGATGTATCTGCGGAGAAATAACAAGACACGGATGGAGGTCTCGATCGATGAGCCGCTCAATGTAGACTGGGATGGAAATGAGCTTCTTTTGTCGGATATCCTCGGAACGGAGGAGGATGTGATCTATCAGGGGCTCGAGCAGGAGGCGGAACATCGCGTGCTGGGAAGCGCAATCAGCAAGCTCTCTGAGCGGGAGCAGGTGATCGTGAAACTCCGGTTTGGCATCAATATGCCAGAGGGGCGGGAGAAAACGCAGAAAGAAGTCGCGGATCTTCTCGGGATTTCCCAGTCGTATATCTCGCGGCTGGAAAAACGGATTATGAAGCGGCTGCGGAAAGAGATTGCGCGGTATGAATAGAGCATAAAAATGCCCTGCCCGGAGGAAAAACCATTGTTTTGGTCCCGGGCAGGACATGATTTGCTGCTTGTTTTAAGAAATGATCGTTTTATCGTGTTTCAAAACGGCATACGCTGCAGGCGTGCGGAGCAAGAGAAGCAGAAAAACCGCCGTTTAAAGAAAGTGCTTTACCGCTCCAGAGTTCTTTCGCCGCAACAGACTCCAGTGGGCAGTCTGCATCGGCAAGTGTGGAAGAAACCGTCTGCGGTGCATCCGAAAGATTAAAAAGTGCAACGTAGGTTGTTCCGGTTGTGTCATCCTTTGCATACCACACAGCTTCATTGTCTGTACGCGTGATCTGATGCGGACGAACGGACGGAGGCAGCATCGCGAGAATATCCGTGTTCGTAAGAAGTGCCAGTGTATCGTCATCGAGAAGCGTCATTTCGGCACCGAGCATCAGTGGAGAGCCGAAGAGACACCAGAGTGTCATCATCGTTTTCTGCTCATCCGGGGTAAAATACGTATGATGTTCTGTAGCAAAACCTTTTCCGAGTTCGCCAAGCGGCAGCATATCACAGTCCGGATAACAGCCGGCAGAGACGTGGCTCTGCCAGAGCTCGCAACGCTGGAACATATCCTTTAACTGTGCCCAGTTGTCCCAGAAATCATCGGTGATGCGCCAGAGATTCGCGTGCTTTTCATAGAACCATGCTTTCTCTATGAGCGCAGGTCCCGGAGACAGAGAGAGGACGATCGGCCGTCCGCATTTTTGGATGGCATTCGAGAGCATCTCGATCTCATGCGCAGCTGCAAACGGATTTTTGTGCATGTTGGTATTACAGATATCATCGCATTTAATGTAATCAACACCCCAGGAAGCGTAGAGCTCCAGCAGGGAATCATAGTAAAGCTGTCCTTCCGGAAGATCGCGTACACCGTACATATCCGGATTCCAGCCGCAGATGACCGTAGGATCGGCAACGTGTTCAGCACCAAGAGAACTGTTCTTGATCTTTCCGTGATGATGTGCAGCGATTCGCGGAATACCGCGCATGATGTGAATTCCGAATTTCAGCCCCAGACTGTGTACATAGTCGGCAAGTGGTTTAAAGCCGGAACCGTCTGCAGAAGATGGAAAACGTTCGGGATCCGGCAGCAGACGGGAGTATTCGTCCATTTCCAGTTCAGAGAATGGAATATACTGATACCGGTCGCGCATGGAACCGGCCTTTTTTGCATACCACTGGATATCCACTACAATATACTCCCAGCCATATGCTTTTAAGTGCTTTGCCATATAGTTGGCATTTGCCTTTACCGCAGCCTCGTCCACGGTTGTATCATAGTAATCGTAGCTGTTCCAGCCCATCGGTGGGGTTGGTGCACATGTATTTTTGTTTGTCAGATGCATAAGAAAAAACTCCTTTCTAAAGCAATGCTTGTTTTTTTCTGATAAGAAAAGTATAATAAAGGACATAGTGCAAAACAAGAAGACAAACCGGATAAAAGAGGTAATTTTTTGATGGAAGATCTGATCGGAGTATATGGAATCCTGGATCTGGATCACTGGCCGAACGCTCCGTTTTTGCTGCTGGACGGCGGGGTGGAAAAGAGATGGAAGGAACCGTATGCATTTCATAATACAGACCGCGGAACATATTCCGGATGGCTGATGCAGTATACGCTTTCGGGAACAGGATGGTTTGAAAAAAACGGAAAAACGTATGAAATGCGTCCCGGGAGAGGATTTTTGTGTCAGATTCCGGAGAATAGCAGATATTATCTGCATCCGGAATCCGAAGAACCATGGATTTTTCTGTATTTTCATTTTCGTGGAAGTGCAGTGTCCTATGCGGCAGAACGACTGTTTGAAAAAACAGGAGATGTTTTTTATGCGGATGCAGATAGCGAGCCAATTCGGACTGCACTGCAGATGCATCGAAAACTGAAAAACGGTTACCGGTCGGAACCGTATGAATGCGGTGTGTTTTTGTATCAGTTTTTTTGTTCTCTTCTGCGGGAGGTACAGCGTCCGGAGCGGAAGCAGACACATTTTTTTGTTCGGGAAGCGATACGGCAGATGGATACCGACTGCGCATCTGTGCAGGGGATTGAACAGCTGGCAGAACAGAGCCGGGTTTCCTTTGCCCATTTTACGAGATGCTTCCGGGAGGAAACAGGCGTTTCTCCCATGCAGTATCTTCAGGAAGCGAGAATTCGCAAAGCGATGACGCTGCTCTTGAATACCGGAAAGAGTGTGGAAGAGATTGCAGCAGAAACCGGATTTTCCAGTGGAAACTATTTTGGAAAAGTATTCCGTCACCATATGGGAATCTCGCCGTCGGCATACCGGAAAGAACGGCAGAACGGTGCTGTCTGAAGTCTTGGTTTTGTACGAAGATGTACTTGCGGAGAAATTCCGGGAGTATGGAAGAAAAAAGGGAGGAACAAAAAGAAATGGAACGAGAAACATTCCAATCGCGCCTTGGCTTTCTTCTGCTTTCGGCAGGATGTGCCATCGGCATCGGAAATGTATGGAAATTTCCGTATATGGTAGGAAACAACGGAGGCGGCATTTTCGTGCTGTTTTACCTGCTGTTCCTTGCCATCATGGGAGTTCCGATTCTGTCGATGGAGCTTGCCATCGGAAGAGGAAGCAAAAAGAGTACCGTGCGCGCGTATGGGGAACTGGAAAAGAAAGGGCAGAAGTGGCATATCCACGGATACGTTGCCCTCATCGGAAACTATCTGCTGATGATGTTCTACACCGTCGTTGCAGGCTGGATGCTGTACTATTTCTACAGCTTTTTAATCGGAAAATTCAGCGGCCTGACAGGCGACGCCGTAACCGGAAAATTCAACGAGATGCTTTCATCTCCGTCGATTCTTGTCATTACCATGCTGATTATTACAATTGCAGGCTTTCTGATCTGTTCGGTGGGTCTGCAGAACGGCGTGGAGCGTGTTACAAAGGTGATGATGATCGTGTTGATGGTCATCATGATTTTCCTTGCGGTTTACAGCTTTACGATGCCGGGTGCCAAAGAGGGACTGAAATTCTATCTGGTGCCGGATATGCAGCAGATCGAACAGGTGGGACTGTTCCACATTATCACAAACGCGATGAGCCAGGCATTTTTTACGCTGAGCCTTGGTATCGGCGCGATGCTGATTTTCGGCAGCTACTTAAACGGCGGAAAATCCCTGCTCGGCGAGGCAGTCAGCATTGCAGCGCTCGATACGTTTGTAGCGATTACCGCAGGCCTCATCATTTTCCCGGCGTGCTTCTCCTACAACGTACAGCCGGACAGCGGCCCGAAGCTGATCTTTATGACGCTGCCGCACATTTTCACCTCGATGAAGGGCGGACGGATTTTCGGAAGCTTCTTCTTCCTGTTCCTGTTCTTTGCGGCGCTGTCTACCATCATCGCTGTATTTGAGAATATCATGTGCTGTTTTTCTGAGATTTTCGGCGTTTCCAGAAAACAGTCAGCCATCATCAACTGCATTCTGGTGATCTTAGGATCCCTGCCGTGTGCACTCGGCTACAATGTGTGGTCCGGATTCCAGCCGCTCGGCGCAGGAAGCACCGTTCTTGATCTTGAGGACTTTATCGTCAGCAACCTTCTGCTGCCGGTCGGCTCTCTGATTTACCTTCTGTTCTGTACTTCAAAATGGGGCTGGGGCTTCAAAAACTACCAGGCAGAGGCAAATAAGGGCGGGGGCCTGAAAGTGCCGGACTGGGTACGGGTTTATCTTTCTTATATTCTGCCGTTGCTGCTTCTGGTATTAATTGTCCAGGGACTGATCGGATAAGACAGGAACAAAAAGGTCAATATCAGACGAAAAAAAGATAAGAAAAGAACTGGAAAAAAAGCCAGGAATACGAGATAATAAAAGACAAGAGACCAGAACAGGTGCCGGGACCCGGAAGTATCAGGTGTCCCGGCACTTGTCGGATCAGAAAGGATACAGGAGAAAGGGGAACAAAATGGGAAAATTTACACCACTGGATTTCAACAAATATGCAGCACTGGCCCGTCAGGCAGCGGCAGAAGGCTGTGTACTTCTGAAAAACGAAAATGAGGCACTCCCGCTTCGAAAAGGAGACAAAGTGGCTGTTTTCGGAAGAATTGCATTCCACTATTATAAGAGCGGACTTGGCTCCGGCGGTCTTGTCAATACGAAATACGTTGTCGGTATTCTGGATGCCTTAAAAGAAGAAAAAGACATTACACTCGACGAGAATCTTCTTGGAACATACGAAAAATGGATCGAGAAAAATCCGTACGACGAAGGACAGGGCTGGGGCAAGGTGCCGTGGTCCCAAAAAGAGATGGAGCTGACCGACGAGATCGTGGAGAGTGCAAAAGGCGCCGATGCAGCCATCGTTGTTGTAGGCCGTACCGCAGGTGAGGATCAGGACAACAAAAATGAGGCAGGCAGCTATCTCTTAACCGATACTGAAAAAGAGATGGTAGAAAAAGTCAGCAAAGCATTTGCAAGAACAATCGTTGTGCTGAACGTCGGAAACATTATCGACATGAAATGGGTGAAAGAGTGCAATCCGGCAGCTGTTCTCTATGTATGGCAGGGTGGTCAGGAAGGCGGAAACGGTGTTGCCGATGTACTGATGGGAAGAGTCAATCCGTGCGGTAAGCTGACCGACACGATTGCAGAGAATATCGAGGACTATCCGTCCCAAAGCTGCTTCGGCGATCTGACCCGCAATGAGTACAAAGAGGATATCTACGTCGGATACCGCTACTTTGAGACCTTTGCAAAAGAGAAAGTATTGTATCCGTTCGGTTTTGGTCTTTCCTATACGACATTTGCCGTGACCGCAGAGGCAGAAGAGAAAGATGTTGACAATGTAACCGTGACGGCAACCGTTGAAAATACCGGCAAAACGGATGGTAAAGAGGTTGTTCAGGTTTATGTAAAAGCTCCGCAGGGTGTTCTTGGAAAACCATCCCGCGCACTCGTCGGTTTTGCAAAGACCGGTGTTCTTGCACCAGGCGCAAAAGAGACGCTGACGATCGATGTGACCAAAGAGAGCTTTGCATCCTACGATGACAGCGGTGCAACCGGCCACAAATCCTGCTACGTACTCGAAGAGGGCAGTTATGAGTTCTACGTCGGAAGCGATGTCAGAAGCGCAGCCTTTGCCGGTGCATACGAGCAGCCGTTCAAAGTGGTTGAGATCCTGACCGAGGCTATGGCTCCGGTAGAAGCATTTGAGCGCATGAAAGCTGTTCCGGGCGAAGACGGAACGTTAAAACCGGGATATGAGGCAGCTCCTCTGCGCACCGTAGATCCGATCGAGCGCATGAAAGAAAACCGCATGGAGCCGATCACCTATACCGGTGACAAAGGCTACAAGCTCGGTGATGTCCTGGATAAGAAAGTAACGATGGAAGAGTTCGTGGCACAGCTTTCCGATGAAGATCTGATCTGCATCTTCCGCGGCGAGGGCATGTGCAGCCCGAAGGTTACTCCGGGAACCGCAGCAGCATTCGGCGGCCTGACACCGGAACTGCAGGAATTCGGTATTCCGGCAGCCTGCTGTACCGACGGCCCGTCCGGACTCCGCTTTGACTGCGGAACGAGAGCCTTCTCCATGCCGAACGGAACCCTGCTTGGCTGTACGTTTGACCTTCCGCTGGTAGAAGATCTGTACGAGATGGCAGGACGCGAGATGAGACAGAACCGTGTCGATGCCTTGCTCGGACCTGGTATGAATATTCACAGAAACCCGCTGAACGGCCGTAACTTTGAGTATATCTCCGAGGATCCGTACCTGACCGGATGGATCAGTGCCGTACAGATTCTTGGTATGGAAAAATCCGATGTAACCGGAACCATCAAACATTTCTGTGCAAATAACCAGGAGTCCAACCGACATCATGTGGACGCCGTTGTTTCCGAGCGTGCCCTGCGTGAAATCTATCTGAAGGGATATGAAATCGCAGTCAAAGAAGGCGGCGCAAGATCCATCATGAGCACTTACGGACCGGTCAACGGCATCTGGACTGCAGGAAATTACGATCTTCTGACCACGATTCTGCGCGGCGAGTGGAACTACGACGGCTTCGTTATGACTGACTGGTGGGCAATGTCAAACCGTGAGGGATATGAAGCAACCAAAACAACCCATGCACCGATGGTATCTGCCGGAAACGATGTCTTCATGGTATGCACCGACTGCTCCGATATGGGACAGGACGATGTGAAAGAGGCACTGGAAAACGGCGAGATCACAAGAGGCGACCTGCAGAGAAATGCGATGAATGTCCTGCATTTCATCCTTGGAACTCCAAGCATCTTACGGTTCCTGGACCGCATCAGCGAGGAAGAGAAAGAAGCACAGGAGCAGATGGGCGACAACGATTTCGTTGCAGCAGATCTTGTAACATACGAGGCAGATCCGGCAACGGGAGATGTTGTGATTGACGCATCCGCATGGAACACGAAAAAAGGAAACAGTGAAGTATGCGGTGTTACGATTCTGGCTGACAAGATGGGAACGTACGATATCGAAATCGAGATGAAATCCGATCTGGAAGACCTCGCACAGCTGCCGGTAACCGTGTACATCGACAATATCGTAAAAACTATGGTCAGCATCCGCGGAACAAAAGGTGAGTGGATCAAAGAGACGAGAGACCTTGGCTTCTTCTTCGGCCCGAACCACTACCTGAAGCTGTACTTCGGCGCAAATGGTCTGGAGCTTGGAAAGATCCGCCTGAAGTTAAGAGAAGGCATGGAAGTACTGAGCAAACACGAGGAATAAATAAAAAAAGAAATACAGAGAAAAACCGGAACCCGGGAGCCGCTGTTTGAAAGCGGTGCCGGGTTCCGGTTTTTCGTATGAAAGAAGATTTTTATGGAAGAAGCTGTTTTTTAGTGAAGCTCGTCCTCATCCACATCAATCACATTGTCATCGTGCAGGATTTTCTGCTGGTTGATCTCTGTCTGGATGACGTTTTTGATCCGGCGTTTTGCGCGGCCCATGTAGTAGGTGGTGACAAGATCGGAAATGCCGCTGTAGACAAGGCAGATACCGATGAAAATGTTTGTGGTTGCAACGGCATCAAACGGATTGGTACAGATGATGATGCCGAGAACGCTGGTTAAAAGAGCCAGCAGGAACTCAAGCCACCATTTTTCCAGCCCTGTTTTTTTGAGGTTGAACGCCTTCTGAATGCTGAGCAGTCCGTTTGCCAGAAGGATGATACCGATGACAACCGGGATGAATGCGATTACAAGGTCACTTTCAAAGATAACGAAGCAGCCGAACAGAATCAGTACCAGGGCAACGAACAGATCGTAGCGGAAGAAAAACGGCTCGCCGCGGCTTGCAATGTAGCGGATCAACGCAACAACGCCGCCAAACAGGAGCAGTGCTCCAGCGATATAACAGATCAGCAAACTCGTTTTTACGGGGTAGACGATCAGCACGATACCTAGTATAATAGAGACAGCGGCTGAAAGCAGGAAACTGTTTTTCACATCCTGAAAAAATTGTTTCATAAGGATTCTCCTTTCCACTTGAATGTGGTTTTTCGTTTGCTTTTATAGTAGCTTTTCAAAGCAGAAAAAGCAATGGACAAATTGAAAAAAAATGTACGAAGAAATGGAATCGTGAAACGGAAGAAAGAGAGGGTAAAAAAGATGCAGGACGAACAGAAAAAGTTCCAGGAGAAGCTCTCCGAATTGCTGTCCTACGCCAGAGACCATGAAAATAAAGTAACGATGAAAGAAGTCAGAGACTTTTTTGAAGACTTTGCACTGGATGAGCAGAAAGTCACTTTTGTCTGCGAATATCTGACGATGGAGCAGGTCGATGTGGCAGATTATGAGCCGGGCGTCGTGCCGGAGGAGACCGAAAAAGAAAAGAAAAAACCGGAGTTTTCCGAGGAGGAGCTGCGTGCCTTACAGCAGTATCTTGACGAACTGCCGGAGACAGAAACACCGTCGGAGGAAGAAACGGCAGAGCTTTACCGGAAAGCGGCAGAGGGCGATTCCCTTGCAAAGAGCATGCTCGTGCAGCTCTGGCTTCCGAAAGTTATTGAGACCGCAAAAGAAATGCACACCCGCGATTTCTTCCTGATGGATCTGGTGCAGGAGGGAAATGTCGGACTTTTAGTAGCGCTGGAGTCCGTTGTAAAAGCTGAGACGGCGGAGCAGGCGATTGATGCGGCTGTGCGTGAGACGATCAGCGATTTCATGGAAGAACACAGAGTTCAGAAACACAAGGACAATACTGTAGTCAATAAAGTAAACCGCTTAAAAGACGCCATCGAGGAACTCTCCGACGGCGATGACATGGATTTCAGTGTGGCAGAGCTTTCCGCGTATCTTGACATGTCCGTGGAAGAGATTGAGGATATTCTGCGGATTGCAGGCGAAGAGCCGTAACAAAAGGCTGGTATTTGCACAGAAACTGTGTGAATTGGCAATAAAACAAAAGCAAAGGAGAAAAATACAATGGTACATCATATTGTTATGTGGAAATTCAAACCGGAAGTAGAGGATGCAAAGAAACCGGAGCTGAAAAAAGCGATGGCAGAGAACCTGAAAAGCCTGGTCGGCAAAGTGCCGGGACTGTTGACGGTTGACTTTGTAGAAGCACCGCTTGCATCTTCCACCCATGATATGGCACTTGTCACAACCCTGGAAAAAGCAGAGGATGTAGCTGTATATGCAAAACATCCAGAGCACGTAAAAGTAGCAGACACCTATGTACGTCCGTACACAACGGAGCGTGCGGCACTCGATTACGAAGAGTAAAAACAAGCACGGACTTTAGCTCGTTGCCCGTGTAAATAAAAAAGTATCCCGCTTCCCCAAAAGGAACGGGATACTTTTTTTGTGCCGAGAAGATCAATTCCTGATCTGGTGAATACGTTTCATTTAAGTGTTTTTCTGTTCTTCCTTCTGCAGTTCGTCAATTGTAAGCAGCAGCTCATCGATGGAAACCTCTTCGTCCTTCGGATCTTCCGTAAATTCTCTGACCAGTTCTTCGTACGTTCTTCTTCTGTGTTCCAGCGCTTTCCGCGACCGCTCCCGCCGGATGCGGCGGACATACCGCAGGCGGAGGACAAAGAGCAGAATCAGAACGAGAAGGACAAACGGCATCGCCAGAAAAACAGGATCTGCCTTCCGGATACGGGCAAAAAGGGATGCACCGGCCGAGGCAAGATGGCGGAACCAGGAAGCGGCATGCACAGTGCCTTTCCAGAACGCTGCGAAATGGGAAGCCACAGATGAGAAGGAAACCGTGGATGATGCCGGTGCTTTGGAAATGGCCGGTTCCGGTGTCTGGGTTATGGCCGGTGTTTCGGTCGGCGTCGCAGTGGCAGTCGGCGTCGGTGTCGCCGTCGGAACCGGTTCAAACGTTACGGCAAGGGTATGATCCTTCTGGATATCGGAAAATGTATAGCTGTCCGGATATTCTGTCACCGGCAGATACAAGCCGTCCACCGAGAGCTTCGCGAGCCGGAAGCCTTCGTCTGCCGTGTAGGAAACGGTTTTTTCCTCTCCGCGGGAAACTTCCCCGCCCTCGGACACCGAGCCATGCTCCGCCACGGAAGTGGAAACCGTGAACAGATACGGCACCCGGGTGCGGTAGAACTGCACGTACCGTCCACCATCTGCCTTTGTTACGTTTACAATCGCAATAAATTCCCCAGGATTTGTCTCACAGAGGCCCTCTGGTTCATTGATGGTGATATCGTCGGAAAAGCCAAAATCAACCGTGTCGTCCGCAAGCAGTGTTTTCTGCGAGAGCGAGTATGTCTGGATAAAATTTCCGATTCCGAGATGCATCGTCAGCGGAAAAAGAAAAAAGAGATCGCCGGAAACACAGAGATCCTGAAAGTTTTCCATGTAAAAATCGAAGGGATACGTGCCCCAGTCATCCATCACCTGAAGTGAGGCATCGAGGAGTTTAAAGCCGTAGCCGCCGTCCGCATCGGTCTGGATCAGATAGCCGCCGGTGGAGGGAAGATAATCAATACCGAGAATATTGTAGCTTGTCGAGAGCTGGATCCGCTCTTTCTGCTCGAGAGTATCCGGGTCGAGGCGGAAGATACATCCGTAATTGGAAGCATCCGGGCTGCTGTAGCCGCTCACGAGGATTTCATGTGTGACGGGATTGTATGCCATACCGTTTGCGTGAGCAAAGTCTGCGTCCCTTACCTGATGCGCGAGGGAATACTGCGTAACGGGATTTCCGTCTGCGTCTGTATCATTTTTATAGTAGGCAGAGACTACGTCCGGCTCTGTCGTCAGATCATTAAAATTTTCGATGCAGATGATATAATCTTCCGTCGCACAGACGGACTGCACCGCGCCGTTGCTGCCGAGAATCGGATATTCCCCGACCAGTTCCCAGGAGGCACCGGTAAACGGCATACTGGAGGCAAAACCAGCCTGACAGAGTATGGGATGAGCGAGGAAGAGAAAAATACCCAGAAAAAGGGCAAGAAAAAACCGGCCGGATTTCTTGCCAGTGGGAGATTTTATCGAAAAATTTGTAAATGCAAGCCGCATATGATGTGTAGGTCCTTTCTTACAGAAAAAAGGTGAACTTTTTCTGTCATCCTATCTTACCACGGAACCGGCGGAAAGTAAATGAAGGAGGGATGGAGATTTTCTTACATATCGTTTAAGAAAATGTAATAATTTTGTAGTGTTTGCCGATGCAAAGTAGTTGTAAACATTTTGCCGTCTTGGTAAAATAAACATAACAGAATTCAGAAAATTGTGAAGAAAAAGGAAAGGCAGAGAACCGATGATTAGAATCAAAGATATTGCAGACCGCGCAGGAGTCAGCCCGACGACGGTTTCGAATGTAATACACGGAAAGACAGGGCGCGTCTCAAAGGCGACGGTCGAGAAAATCAACCGGATTTTAAAGGAGATGGAGTACGTGCCGAGTATCAGCGCGCGCATGCTGGCGAACAACAGCTCCGGTCTTATTGGTGTGGCGCTTGGTTTCATGAAGAAAGGAAATGCATCGTCCTTTGAGGATCCCTTTGTGTCGGCAATGCTTGGAAACCTGGAATATCAGATCCGGGAACACGGCTATTATATGATGCTGGTTGCGCGCCATGAGCAGGACGATCTTATGCAGCAGGCGCTCGGCTGGAATTTTGATGGCATGATTGCAATGGCTCTGAAGGAAAAGGAGATTGCAGAACTCTCGGAACGTCTCGGAAAACCGCTGGTAACCATTGATCAGTATCTCCCGCCGGAACTTGGAGTCCGCTCCATTACGATGGATGACTGCGGCGGTGCGTACCAGATGAGTCAGTACCTGATTGGAAAGGGACATAAAAAATTTCTCTTTTTATCCGACTGCGATCTCGGTGTTGACCACTATCGGTGGCTCGGTGTGCGTCAGGCAATGGAGGAGGCGGGAATTGAGGACTTTGAAAGTCGCCATATTGTGATCCCGTGGAATCCAGAGCAGAGGGAGAAGGCATATGAGGAGATGCTTCCGTTCTTCAAAAAACAGACCGCGCTCTTTTTTTCATCGGATTACTATGCACTTGAAGCATCCAACTTTCTGCAGAACAGGGGAATAAAGGTTCCGGAGGAAATTTCAATTGCGGGTTTTGATGATGTTACTTATGCGACACTTGCGCGGCCGAAGCTGACTACCGTGCATCAGATGGTGGATGGAAAAGCACGCCGTGCCGTAGAGGTCCTGATGCACCTGATCCAGGATGAGCCGGTACAAAAAGATATTCCGCCATTGCCGACAACGCTGGTGGAGAGGGAGTCGGTAAGAGATCTGATGAAGTAAATAGTTACCAAATTTGCAGAAAAACTCTTGTAGAAACTGCTGGTTTTGCGCAAAACTATTGAAAAATCACCGTGAGGTATGGTAAACTGTGCTTGCAAACGACAGAATCAAAGAACCAGACACGTTCTGGGGATGAAATAAAGGAGGTAAAAAAAATGGACAAAAAATGGTGGAAAGAAGCCGTAGTGTATCAGATTTATCCGCGCAGCTTCATGGATAGCAACGGAGACGGTATCGGCGATTTAAATGGTATCACATCCCGTCTGGATTATCTGAAGGATCTTGGCGTGGATGTTATCTGGCTGTCTCCGGTGTACCAGTCACCAAACGATGACAATGGATATGATATCAGCGATTACCAGGCAATCATGCAGGAATTCGGAACAATGGAGGATTTTGACCGCATGCTTTCGGAGATGCATAAAAGAGGCATCAAGCTGGTCATGGACCTTGTTGTCAATCATACCTCAGACGAACACAAATGGTTCGTGGAGAGCCGCAAATCGAAAGAAAACCCGTACCGCGACTATTACATCTGGCGTGATGCAAAAGAGGGAAA
Organism: Blautia sp. OM06-15AC; assembly: GCF_003481425.1. Classification (NCBI taxonomy): domain Bacteria; kingdom Bacillati; phylum Bacillota; class Clostridia; order Lachnospirales; family Lachnospiraceae; genus Blautia; species Blautia sp. OM06-15AC. Next base: position 149,347 of record NZ_QULD01000001.1, read on the forward strand.
AGAGCCAAACAACTGGGGAAGCTGCTTCTCCGGCTCCGCATGGAAATACGATCCGCAGACCGAGATGTATTACCTGCATCTGTTTTCCACGAAGCAGCCTGACCTGAACTGGGAAAACCCGACCGTAAGAAAAGAAGTTTTCGATATGATGAACTGGTGGTGCGAGAAAGGCATCGACGGCTTCCGTATGGATGTCATCAGCATGATCTCCAAACCGGAAGGACTGCCGGATGGAAAGATTCCGGAAGGCGGACTCTACGGTGACTCCGGCTGCGTAAACGGACCGCATGTTCATGAGTATCTGCAGGAGATGAACAAGGAAGTCCTTTCCAAATATGATCTGATGACGGTCGGTGAGTGTGCCGGTGTCACGATCGAGGAGGCAGAAAAATATGCATCCGCAGACGGCAAAGAGCTCAGCATGGTATTCCAGTTCGAGCTGGTTGAGCTGGCAAGCGGAAAATACGGCAAATGGACGGACAAACGCGTACCGCTCAAAGATTTCAAACGCGTCATGACAGCATGGCAGACGGAGCTTGAGGGCAAGGCATGGAACAGCCTCTTCCTTGGAAACCACGACCAGCCGCGCTGCCTGTCCCGTTTCGGCGATGATTCACCGGAATATCGCGTAGTCAGTGCCAAAATGCTTGCAACCTGCCTTCATATGATGCAGGGTACCCCGTACGTATACCAGGGCGATGAGCTCGGCATGAAGAACGTTCCGTTCCACGATCTGTCCGAATTCCGCGATATTGAGAGCATCAACGCGTTTCACGAGCTGACCGGAGCCGGAAAAGTAGCGCCGGACGATATGATGCGCTACCTGAACCTGCGCGGAAGAGACAATGCAAGAACTCCGATGCAGTGGGATGATACCGCTTCGGCAGGATTTACCACAGGAACCCCGTGGATCAAAGTCGGACCGGATTACGAGACCGTCAATGCAAAAAATGAGATGGCGGATCCGGATTCTGTATACAATTATTACAAGAAACTGATTCATCTCCGGAAAGAGAAGGATATCATGGTTTACGGAACGTACGAGCTGCTCGATCCGGAAGACGAGGCACTGTATGTATATACCAGAACCTTAGGCGATCAGAAACTCCTCGTGATGTGCAATTTTACAAAAGAGGAGCAGGAGTACACGGTTCCGGAAACCTTTGCAGGAGCAGAGGTACTGATCAGCAACTATCCGCAGGACGGCGCGGCAGCAGGGACACGAAAACTGCGTGCGTATGAGGCAGTTGTTCTGGAAACCAAATAAAAAATGCAGAGGAACCTGTGGCAGAACGGATTTTTGCCACAGGTTCCCGTTCTCAAAATACGGCAAAAACCGGTAAGAGTAAGAAAGGGGAAAATAAAACATGAAATCATATCTGAAAATGGAGACACATCCGCTTGCAGATCCGAAGAATGTAGTAAAGGGCGATAAATATCGTATCACGGTGCTGACGGAGCATCTTCTTCGGCTGGAATACAGTGAGGACGGTGAATTTATCGATGCGGCATCCCAGACGGTTGTAAACCGTGATTTTCCAGCAGTGGAATTTTCCGTCAAAGACACAGGCGATGAGCTGGAGCTGCGTACAAAGTATCTGCAGCTGAATTACAACAAAAAGGCATTCTCTGCAAACGGACTTTCCTGCAAAACAACGGCAGTCGGCATCAGTTCTGTACCGGCATGGCATTACGGAGATCCGACACAGGATCTTGGAGGAACGGCCCGTACGCTTGATCAGGTCAACGGAGCATGCGAACTGGAACCTGGTATCATGTCCTGGTTTGGTTCCGCTGTTCTGGATGATTCGAAGTCGCTTCTGATGACAGAGGACGGTTGGGTGACCCCGAGAAAGAAAGGAGTGCAGGATCTGTACTTCTTCGGCTATGGCTGGAATTTCCGTTTGGCATTAAAGGATTTCTACCACCTTTGTGGCAAGACACCGATGCTTCCGAGGTTTGCGCTTGGAAACTGGTGGAGCCGTTACTGGCGTTACAGTGAAACATCCTATATGAAACTGATGGAAGACTTTGACAAAGAGAACGTTCCCTTCTCGGTTGCTGTTATCGATATGGACTGGCACCGTGTAGACGATGTGGATCCGAAATACGGCAGCGGCTGGACCGGCTATAGCTGGAATAAAAAACTCTTCCCGGATCCGGAGCGTTTTCTTGGAAAACTCCATGCACGTGGCATGAAGACAACACTGAACGTCCATCCTGCAGACGGAATTCGTGCGTATGAGGACTGCTATCCGGAAGTAGCAGAAGCTATGGGAGTGGATGCAAAAAAAGAAGAGCCGGTCAATTTTGACATTGCGGATCCGAAATTTGTTGATGTATATTTCGACAAAGTCCATCATCCGATGGAAAAAGAGGGCGTCGATTTCTGGTGGATTGACTGGCAGCAGGGACAAAGTACCAAGATCGAGGGTCTTGATCCGCTGTGGATGTTGAATCACTATCATTTCCTTGATAGTGGAAGAGACGGAAAACGTCCGATGACCTTCTCCCGCTACGCAGGACCCGGCTCCCACCGCTATCCGGTCGGATTTTCCGGAGACACTCACATCACCTGGGAATCACTGGATTTCCAGCCATACTTTACCAGCACAGCCTCCAACATCGGCTATGGATGGTGGAGTCATGATATCGGCGGCCATATGCTTGGCTACCGTGACGATGAGCTTGAAGCAAGATGGTATCAGTACGGAGTATTTTCTCCGATCAATCGTCTGCACAGCTCTAACAGTGCCTTCAGTGGAAAAGAGCCTTGGAACTTCAGTATGGAAGTGCGCAGCACGATGGATGATTTCCTCCGTCTGCGTCATAAACTGGTGCCGTATCTGTATACGATGAACTACCGTGCATGGAAAGAGGACACACCGATCGTTGTTCCGATGTATTATGATTACCCGGAGACGGTTTTCTGGGGCAAAAATCAGGCACCGAATCAGTACTTCTTCGGAAGCGAGCTGATGGTAACACCGGTGACAACGAAATGCATTCCGGAGCTGAAGCGTGCAAAAACAAAGGTGTGGCTGCCGGAAGGTACGTGGTTTGATTTCTTCAACGGAATGATTTACGAGGGTGGCAGAAGTATGGATCTGTACCGTACGCTCGAGGAGATCCCGGTTCTTGCGAAAGCAGGTGCGATTATCCCGATGACAGAGAAGATCAGTGCGCTGGATGTAGAATCCAACCCGGATGAGCTGACGGTACGCGTTTACGCGGGCGCGGACAATACATTTGCCCTGTACGAGGATGACAATACTACCATGGCATATGAGAAGGATGACTGTGCAAAAACATCGATGACGCTCGACTGGGGTGCGCGGAAATTTACGATTGCACCGGTTGAGGGCAATCAGAGGCTTGTTCCGGAAAGCAGAATGTACTGCGTAGAATTCGGCGGAAGTACGGCAAAAGAAGCGAAGGTCTTTGTAAACGGCGTGGAAGCGGATGCAGAAGTCAAAGAGAAAGACGGACTTCTTACGATCGCGGTAACAGATGTAAAACCGCAGGATACCGTGACAATCTGTCTGCCGGAAGATACGGAGATTGCAAAGAACGATGTCATGACACGTGCGATGGATCTGTTGCTGCACGCCGAAATCAGCTACATCACCAAAGAGCAGATCGCAAATCTTCTTCACAAAGCAGACGGAAAGGTAGCAATTCTGGCTGCAGAGCTGCAGAGCATGGAACTTTCAAATGATCTGCGCGGTGCGCTGCTGGAGATCATTACGGCATAAATTGCTGCAGAAAAACACGATTTGATTTACAGAAAAAGAATTCTGTGATACGATACATACAAAGAAAAGGAAGAGAGCGTGGCAGTGGATTCTGTCAGGCTCTCTTCTTGAAATGTAAGACAGGAGGATTTTTAAACGTGGGAAAATACATCATGGCACTTGATGCCGGCACAACGAGCAACCGCTGTATTCTGTTTGATCAGAAAGGACAGATCGTAAGCCTTGCGCAGAAGGAGTTTACCCAGCGTTTCCCGAAACCGGGCTGGGTGGAGCACGATGCCAATGAAATCTGGTCCACGATGCTCGGTGTAGCCGTGGAGGCAATGCAGAAAGCGGGTGCGTCCTACGAGGATATCGCGGCAATCGGCATCACAAACCAGAGAGAGACGACGATCGTCTGGGACAAAAAGACGGGAGAGCCGGTCTACAATGCAATTGTATGGCAGTGCCGCAGAACATCGGAATACTGCGATTCCTTGATGGAGCGCGGACTGGTTGACCGTTTCCGGGAGAAAACAGGTCTTGTGATCGATGCGTATTTTTCAGCCACGAAGCTGAAATGGATTCTAGATGAAGTTCCGGGCGTGCGCGAGCGGGCGGAGCGAGGCGATCTCTATTTTGGAACAGTGGAGACGTGGCTGATCTGGAAGATGACAAAGGGAAAGATACATGTCACCGATTACACCAACGCGTCCCGTACAATGCTGTTCAATATCCATACCCTGAAATGGGATGAGGATATCTTAAAAGAGCTGAACATTCCGCTCTGTATGCTGCCGGAAGTCCGCCCGTCGAGCTGTGTCTACGGGGAGACGGCATCCACATATTTCGGCGGCCCGATTCCGATTGCGGGAGCAGCGGGAGACCAGCAGGCGGCGCTGTTCGGCCAGACCTGCTATGCGCCGGGCGAAGCGAAAAATACATACGGAACAGGCTGCTTCCTGCTGATGAACACGGGAGAAAAGCCGGTTTCTTCGACACATGGTCTTGTTACCACGATTGCATGGGGCATCGGGGACAAGATTACGTATGCGCTCGAGGGATCCATTTTCGTCGGCGGAGCCGCAATCCAGTGGCTGCGCGATGAGATGAAGCTGATCGAGTCCTCGGCGGATTCCGAGTACATGGCGCAGAAGGTGAACGACACGAACGGCTGCTACGTCGTGCCGGCGTTTACCGGCCTTGGCGCACCGTACTGGGATCAGTATGCGAGAGGAACCATTCTCGGCCTGACCCGCGGCGTCAACAAATACCATGTGATCCGCGCAACACTGGAGTCGATCACGTATCAGGTGGATGATGTCTTAAAAGCGATGGAGGCAGATTCCGGCATGAAGCTCTCCGCACTGCGTGTGGACGGCGGAGCAAGCGCCAACAATTTCCTGATGCAGTGCCAGGCGGACATCAGCCAGGCGCCGGTGGAGCGGCCGTGCTGCATCGAGACGACCGCGATGGGAGCAGCTTATCTTGCGGGACTCGCCGTCGGATACTGGCCGGATCAGGAGACGGTAAAACAGAACGGAGCCATTGACCGTACGTTTGAGCCGGAGCTCTCGAAAGAGGAGCGCGATGAGAAGATGAACGGATGGCACAAAGCAGTCCGTTACGCCGAAGGATGGGCAAAATAGAAAAAGATTTTGGAAATGCAGAAAAGGAACGGTTTCGTAATGAAAACCGTTCCTTTTCGCGTACTGTGACTTCTTGTCTACTGACGTTAAAGAATGTCGATATGTTCGCCGTTTAAAGCTTTGTTCATGCTTCGCACGGCACAGAATTTACCGCACATCGAGCAGGTATCTTCCTGTTCCGGCGAGCGGTCGGCGCGGATGGCTTTTGCGGTCTCCGGGTCCAGTGCACAGTCCCACTGTGCTTCCCAGTCGAGCACGCGGCGGGCGTCTCCCATCTTGTCGTCAATATCACGCGCATGCGGCACGCCTTTGGCAATGTCGGCAGCGTGTGCGGCGATTTTGCTTGCGATGATGCCCTGCTTTACGTCATCCAGGTTCGGAAGAGCCAGATGCTCTGCCGGCGTTACGTAGCACAGGAAAGCAGCGCCGTTCATAGCGGCAATTGCGCCTCCGATGGCAGCAGTGATGTGGTCATAGCCCGGTGCAATATCGGTCACAAGAGGTCCGAGGACATAGAACGGAGCGCCCATGCAGATGGTCTGCTGTACTTTCATGTTGGCCGCAATCTGATCCATCGGAACGTGGCCCGGTCCCTCAACCATAACCTGAACGTCTTTTTCCCAGGCACGTTTGGTGAGTTCGCCGAGGCGCACCAGCTCCTCAATTTGGCAGACATCCGTTGCGTCGGCAAGGCAGCCAGGACGGCAGGCGTCGCCGAGAGAAATGGTCACATCGTATTCACGGCAGATATCGAGAATCTCATCGTAATACTCGTAGAACGGATTCTCCTCGCCGGTCATGCACATCCAGGCGAACACGAGGGAGCCGCCGCGGGAAACGATATTCATTTTCCGTTTGTGTTTGCGGATCTGATCGATGGTTTTTCTGGTGATGCCGCAGTGCAGGGTGACGAAATCGACACCGTCCTCGGCATGGAGGCGGATGACGTCAATAAAATCTTTGGCGGTCAGCGTATCCAGGTCTCTCTGGTAATGGATCACACTGTCATATACCGGCACGGTGCCGATCATGGCCGGACATTCGGAGGTCAGTTTCCGCCGGAACGGCTGCGTATTGCCGTGGCTCGACAGGTCCATGATGGCTTCTGCGCCCATATTGACCGCGGAGAGTACCTTCTGCATCTCCACATCGTAATCTTTACAGTCTTTCGAAACACCGAGATTTACATTGATTTTCGTGCGCAGCATCGAGCCGATGCCCTCCGGGTCGATGCAGGTGTGCAGCTTATTGGCCGGAATGGCAACCTTTCCGCTGGCAACGAGCGGCATCAGGTCTTTCACGGCCATATACTCTTTTTCTGCGACTTTTTTCAGCTCCGGTGTTACAATGCCGCGGCGTGCGGCGTCCATCTGTGTTGCGTAATTGCGTTCCATCTGTTGTTCTCCTTTATTTTCAAAATCAGATCCGGTAAGCGTGGTTCAGCGGTCCCGAGCCGTGGCCGAGATCCATCATGCTCGCGAGTGCGCCCGAAATATACTCTTTTGCGGCGGAAATGGCATCCGGAAGGGAAAGCCCCTTTGCGAGCCCCGATGCGATGGCGCTGGAGAGTGTACAGCCGGTGCCGTGTGTGTTCGGATTGTCGATGCGTTTTCCGGTGAACCAGGTAAATGTGCCGTCGTGATATAAAAGATCGTTGGCATCATTGATACTGTGGCCGCCCTTTAACAGAACGGCACAGCCGCAGGAATCCCCGATCTCTTTTGCGGCGCGTTCCATATCGCTTTCCGACTGGATTTTGATGCCGGAGAGAACTTCTCCCTCTGGGATATTCGGTGTGATGACTTCGGCCAGAGGAAAGAGCAGTTTTTTCATCAGGTCAGGCACGCCGCCCGAAGCGAGCGCGGAGCCGCTTGTAGCGACGAGGACCGGGTCCACAACGATGTGTTTGGCCTGGTAGAAGCGAAGCCGTTCGGAGATGACTTCGATCAGTGCCGGGGAGGATACCATACCGATTTTGACGGCGTCCGGGAAGATGTCCGTAAAGACGGCGTCAAGCTGTGCGGCCAGAAACTCCGGTGTTACATCGAAAATACCGGAAACGCCGGTGGTGTTCTGGGCGGTGAGTGCGGTAATTGCCGACATGGCGTAAACTCCGTTTGTGATCATGGTTTTGATGTCTGCCTGAATGCCGGCGCCTCCGCTGGAATCACTTCCCGCGATTGTTAATGCTGTTTTCATGTTTTTCGCGTCCATGAGAATTACTCCTTTGCATTACTTTTCTTTTTGGACAGGCGACAAAGAAAGTGGTGCCCCCAGTCTGCCGCCTGGTGTGAGGATGAATGGTTACGTAAAATTATTTGTTTTCCAGCATGCGCAGAGTCTGTTCTTTCAGATCCTTCGTTGCGGAAACAATGTCTTTCTGTGCAAAAATGGCACTGATGACGGCGATGCCGCAGATGCCGCTGCCGGAAAGCTCCGTCACGTTATCGCGTGTGATGCCGCCGATGGCGATGACAGGGATTTTAACGGCATTGCAGATAGCAGTCAGCGTTTCGTGGCTGACATCCTCCGCATCCGCCTTGGAACCGGTGTGGAAGACCGCGCCGACGCCGAGGTAATCTGCCCCGCGCTGCTCGGCGAGAATGGCCTGTTCCACGGTCTGCGCCGAAACGCCGATGATCTTGTCCGGGCCAAGCTTAGCACGGACATCGCCGGCCTCCATATCGCTCTGGCCGACATGAACGCCGTCCGCATCCATCTTAGCTGCGATTTCCACGTTATCGTTGATGACGAAAGGAACATGGTATGCGGCACAGAGTTTTTTCAGTTCCAGTGCCTCTTCCATAAAGTGATCCTGGTCAAGATTTTTTTCGCGGAGCTGGATAAACGTTGCGCCGCCCTGCAGAGCCTTTTCCACCTGGCTGTACAGTGTCTCGCCGTTCAGCCAGCTGCGGTCTGTCACAGCATATAAAAGCAGGCCTTTTTTATCGCACTTCATACTTTGCACCTTTCTCCAGCGTCTCGCCGTCCATGTGGTAGATGGCGTCGATGATGCGGTTCCGGTAGGTGGAGTTGCCGTCTTCCGGTTTCATATGGCTCCAGCCGATCTCGCCGGCAAGTCCCATCGCGCAGACAGCGGCAGCAGCGGCTTTTAACGGCTCGTCCGGGTTGGCAACGAGGTAAGCGGTCATCATGCCGGAGAGCTGGCAGCCTGTTCCGGTGATGCTTCCCATCTCGGCGCGTCCGTTGCGGATCACGTAGCAGGTGTCAGCATCGGCAACGAGGTCGATCGCTCCTGTGATGGCGACAACACAGTTGTGGTCTTTCGCAAAGTTTTTTGCAAAAGCAACGGCGCTGTCGAGGTTTTCGTCTGTTACTTTATCGGCAACGTCTGCGTCAACACCCTTTGTCGTTCCGCTTCCAAGTGCCAGTGTTTTGATTTCGGAAATATTTCCGCGGATGACGGTGAACGGGATTTTTTTCATCAGTCCGACTGCGGTCGAAGTACGTAAGTGGCTTGCGCCTGCGCCGACTGGATCGAGCAGGATTTTGTGGCCGAGCGAAGCTGCTTTTGCACCGGCACGGTACATGCCGTCGATGCTCGTTCTGTGCAGCGTTCCAATGTTGATGTTCAGACCGCCGCAGATGGAGGTGATATCCTCGACATCCTCCGGTTCATCGGACATGATCGGGCTTGCGCCGCATGCCAGCAGAATATTGGCGACATCGTTTACTGTAACGTAATTTGTGATGTTGTGTACGAGAGGGGTTGTTTTTCTGACATTGTCAAGACAAGTGCCTAACATAATTTTTTGTTCCTCCTGTGTGAGTATTTTTGCAGAAGCAAATTCCCTTGTGTTACTGGAAGAACCTGTTGATGATGTGTTCATAGAGATTAAAAAAGCAGATATACGTGGAGGTATATCTGCAGAAAATGTGCATATCGTATCTCCCTACGTTGGCATTACCCAAATCAGGTTCAGGGTCTAGGAGATGCATCCTACTCTCAGCCCGCTTCGCACGCGAGCTCCCCTTTGCTTTCTGCAGACAATTATATACGCATAAAAACAATTGTGCAAGAGAAAAACGGAAGATTTTAAAAAAATTCAGAAAAATAAAAAAGACATGCAAAATATTGGAAATGTAATGTTATTTGGGTTGACAGAGAAAATAATATCAGCGTAAAATGAAGTATAAAATATGCGTGGAAGTCATGGACGTGATGATGCCGCCTCCATTCCGATTTTCGCCATGACCGCCAACGCCTTTGTTGAAGACCGGCAGGCCGCAAAAGAGGCCGGCATGAACGTGCATATCGCAAAGCCGATTGATGCGGAAATACTGAAAAAGAAAATTGCAGAGCATTGCAGGTGAAAAGAAGTGCCCCTGCCCGGTATCTGATGTGTGCCGGGCAGGGGCTTTTGATGTGCGAATTTTATTTTTCTTCCTCCGGGTACGTATAGCCCCAGGTTCTGCGGAAGGAGGTCATCAGATCCATGACGTCCTTCGTGTAGTCGAGGTGCATGGCAGATGCATCTCCATTGATGGCGCGTTCCATGTCGGCGAGCTCATAGGCGAGTGCATCGGCGTTGTCACCGGCTTTGATGATTTCGGATTCGCCGGTGGAAGCGTCTGTGATTTTTGCTTCCCAGGCACGCGGGTACTCCATGATCTCGATAAATCCGTTCTCACAGGAAACCATGCCGCGTTTCGGCTGTTTGGAGTGGAGAGAGAGCATCACACTTGCCATCTGTCCTTCCTGATTGGTGAGAAGGAGGCCGGCCTGCTCGTCCACACCGGTCGGAGCGGGCTTTACCTGGGAAAGGAGCTGATCCGGCTTGGAGTCGAAGAACCAGCGGAGGAAGGAGAGTGCGTATACGCCGATATCAAGCATCGCGCCGCCTGCGAGATTCCGGTTGAAGAAGCGGTTCTTCATGTTGTACTCTTTGAAACTGCCGAAGTTCATCGTGATCAGATTGACTCTGCCGAGACGGCCGGAGTCGAGAAATTTTTTCAGCTTTTTGTAGATCGGCATATGGTAAATCGTCATTGCCTCTCCGATGATGACACCTTTTTCTTTTGCAAGCGCTATGGCCTCGTCGAGCTCGTCGCTGTTCAGCGTAATCGATTTCTCAACGAGAATGTGTTTTCCATTGGCAATCGCCTCTTTCATAAAGCCAAGATGCGTGTTGTGCGGCGTCGTGATATAAATGACATCGACCTCCGGATCGGTAAACATCTCATGGAAATCATCGTAAACTTTTCCAATTCCATATTTCTCCGCAAAAGCAGCCGCCTTCTCATGGGTCCGGTTGCCGACCGCGTAAATATTCTTTCCGTTTTTCTGCAGTGCGACCGCCATTTCATTTGCAATCACACCGCATCCGAGTACAGCCCATTTGATTTCTTTCATCGTGAGATTCTCCTATCGTATCTATTTCGCCCAGAGCGGTTCTTCGCTTCCGCTGTAGTCAAACCGTCCGTCGTTTTTCTCTTCCAGTGCTTTGATCATATGGTACGTAAATTCATTGTAAGGCGTTGGAATTCCAAGCTCTTTTCCCATGCGGATCAGCGCACCCGAGAACATATCAATTTCCGTATGGCGTCCCGCATCGAGATCCTGGAGCGTCGAGTAGCGCGCCGTCGGCGGAACCGCACTTCTGCGTCCCGAGGAGACATCCGCCTTGCTGATATCAATTCCCTTTGCCTCCGCAATCGCCATCAGTTCTGCGCGGAGTCCGTCGCTGATCGCCTTCATATGTACACTGTCGCGGTAGCAGCCGACCCCGGCACCGAGAATAGCCTGCGGCAGGTTATTGCAGACATTCAGCCGGAATTTGCTCCATATTTCCTCTAAAATACAATCGGTTGCCCGGTAATGCAGCCCTGTGCCGGAGAACAGATCCAGAACAGCCTGCACACGCTCACTGTCGTACGGCGCCGAAACTTCGCCGAAAATGATGCCGAGCGTCGCCTCAGGGTTGAAAACGTAGCCGTCATTCTCTTTATGAGAAGCTACTTTGATAACAGCATGAAGCAGATGCTCCGCACCGACTTTTTCCGCGATGATCTCCTCACTGTCCACGCCGTTCATCAGACTCATGATCACAGTATTCTCGCCGGTAACGGCAGTAATATTGTCAAGAGCCCCCGGCAGTGCGCCGTATTTGAGCGAGACGATCAGAAAATCCACGCCGTGTGCCTCTTCCGGTGTCCATACCTCCGGGTGATAAATCGTATCGTTAATTTTGCATCCTTTGTTTTTCAGACGCTTCGCCCGTTCCCCGGACGCGATAACGCCAAGCCGGATGTCCTTTTTCTCCGAAAGCCCCCAGATCACATAAGACCCAACCGCTCCGGCGCCCAGAACAGCAACTGATTTTATTATCATAATAGCCTCCTTTGTAACTGTTTGAATTACCCTTACTATAACAAATTTTGCGGAGATCCTCAATTTGTTTTTCAAAATAGAGAATTTCGGAAAAGGAAGCCTAAATGTGTTGACGGAGCGATAAGGTAGATTGTAGAATGAAAAATATAAAAGAAACGCGCAGATGCGGCAAAAGGAGATGACAGAAACACATTACCACATTTCCAAACCGACGGCCTGCTTCATGCTGGATCTGAACGATCTGAAAATGTACGAAGACAAAATCCGGACGAAAGAAGAACAGAAGGCAAAAGAAAAACAAGAGAAGAAATAAGAAACGAAGGAGAAACGAAATTCGAACGTTTCTCCTTCATTTTTTGCACGCATTTTTACCGGGAAATCATATTCTAAGGTTAGAATGAAAAAACAGGAGAATCTGTTGATGAAAGGAAAATGGCTGACAGGTGCGCTTGTACTGGCAATGGCGGCAGTGACGCTGGCGGGATGCGGGGCAAAAGATGAGACAAAAGAAAAAGTGGAGCAGGTGACATTAAATGAGGTTGCCCACTCCATTTTTTACGCCCCGCAGTACGTGGCAATTGAGGAGGGGTATTTCGCGGACGAGGGCATTGATCTGACGCTGATGACAGGATTTGGTGCAGATAAAGTGCTGACGGCGATGATTTCCGGCGAGGCGGATATCGGGTTTATGGGGGCGGAGGCAACCGTCTACGCGTACCTCGAGGGAACCGCAGACCCGGTTGTGAACTTCGCGCAGCTGACGCAGCGGGCGGGAAACTTTGTTGTGGGAAGAGAGAAAGACAATTCGTTTACCTGGGAGAAATTGAAAAACAAAGAGGTATTAGGGGGAAGAAAAGGCGGTATGCCGGAAATGGTCTTTGAGTATGTTCTGGCGCAGAAAGGGATTGATAAAAAAGACGTAAATATCAACCAGAGCATCGATTTTGGTTCCACAGCTGCCGCGTTCTCCGGCGGGCAGGGGGATTATACGATTGAATTTGAACCGTCCGCGACACTGCTCGAGCAGAAGGGCGACGGCTATGTCGTGGCATCGGTCGGAACGGAATCCGGGTATGTGCCGTATACGTCGTACAGCGTCAAACAGAGTTATCTGAAAACGCACGGCGCAACCGTAGAAAAATTCACGAAGGCACTGCAGAAGGGAATGGACTTCGTGCAGACGCACACACCGGAGGAGATTGCAGAAGTGATTGCGCCGCAGTTTGCAGAAACCGAGCTGGAAACCATCACCGCGATCGTGCACCGCTACTATGAGCAGGATACGTGGAAAGAAAATCTGATCTTTGAGGAAGAAAGTTTTGATCTTCTGCAGGAGATTCTGGAGCAGGCGGGAGAGCTGGAGAAAAAGACACCGTACAAGACACTCGTGACAACAAAATACGCCGAAGAGGCCGCCGCCAAAGGCTGATTCCGGCGGAATAGAAAAGCGAAAAAAGACAGAAAAAGACACTTTTCGACATTCGTCGACAAACAGCGACATTTAATTCGAAAAAAATAAAGAAAATTGCAAAAGAAAAGCAGAAAAATAGAGAAAAAGTATTGCAAAAAAGTAAATTTTGTTGCATACTATGGGTGTCGCATATATTTTTTACAACACAGGCATACGGAGGCGAACAGACATGAAAGTAGGTTTTATCGGCGGCGGCAACATGGCGAGTGCCATGATTGGCGGAATGATCCAAAAAGGAGTTGTATCTGCAGATGACATTCTGGTATCGGTCCGCACGGAGAAAAGTGTGGAACGCTTGACCAACCAGTTTGGAGTCCAGGCGACTATGGAGAACGAAGCGGTCGTAGCCGGATCCGATCTTGTATTCCTGGCAGTAAAGCCAAACCAAATAAAAAATATAATAAACCTCGTCAAAAACTTCATCTCACCCGAGAAGATTATCGTATCGATTCTTCCCGGTAAGTCTTTACAATGGCTGGGTACAGAAATCGGAAAACCAACAAAGTTAATTCGCACCATGCCAAACACACCAGCACTCGTCGGAGAAGGAATGACCGGCGTCTGTGCCAATGATCTCGTGACGGAGGAAGAGCTGCAGCTCGTTTTAACCCTCCTGAAAAGCTTTGGCCGCGCAGAAGTTGTTCCGGAGTATCTGATGGATACCGTCACAGGTGTCAGCGGAAGCTCGCCGGCGTACGTATTTCTTTTCCTGGAGGCTCTTGCAGATGCGGCCGTAGCCGAAGGAATGCCGAGAAAACAGGCATATGAATTTGCTGCACAGTCTGTCCTTGGAAGCGCCAAAATGCTTCTCGAGACAGGAATGCACCCGGGAGAATTAAAAGACATGGTCTGCTCGCCAGGCGGAACCACCATCGAAGCGGTTGCCGTACTGGAGCGGGAGAACCTGAGAAGTGCTGTTATTGATGCAACACGAGCCTGCATCCGGAAATCAAAGGGAGTGGATTAGAAGGAGCAGCACCGCCGCTTTGACAGAATGACGCTAATGTGAAAGCAGCAAAAATAAAGAATGTATGCACAAAAAAACAAACCAAAACAAGCAAAAAGCAAGCACAAAAAAGAGTAAAAAAACAAACGAGCGGAAAAATCCCGGCAGCCGTGGAAAAGGCACCGGGATTTTTTTCTGGTAATTTATAGTTTTTTTCCTTTACTGAGCGTACTGTTGTGATAATCGGAAGAATAGGTTACATCCTTTCCAAACCATACCGGAGGAACAAAGGCGTTTGCGGATGCTTCGTCCGGAAACTCCACCTCTGCGAGGTAAAGGCCTTCATACGGCGCATCAAAGACATCGAGCTCGATCGTCAGATCCGTTCCGGTAAGCGGCAGCAGATAGCGTGTTTTTGAGATGAGAACGCCGTCTGCCTTTTCCCGCAGATGCAGGTAGGATTCCTTTGTGAGCGGAAGATTATACTCTTCACGCACCATCAGCCCTTTTGACTTGTAGGTCAGATAATATTCGTCGTCAGAGCGGCGGATGCGGACAACCGGTTCGGTGGAAAGATAGCCCTGCTCGATTTTTTTACATGGATAGCTTGTAAGATTTTCCGGAAGCTGATCCAGAAGGTATTTGCGTTCGATTTCCATAAAAGAGACTCCTTCTCGTGATTGCATCACTGCTTTTTTCAAGAGTTTACCATGCTTTTCCCGTGATGTTAAGCGAAATCCGGCTTTTTGCGAAAAAAGTCCTGAAATTTTTATGAAATGCAAGCATTCTGCGGAAAAATGTGGTATAATAGCGGCGGTTTGTTACAAAGAAAAGCAGAGAATATCACGTGACAAAACACACGAGACTGATCATACAACACAGGAGGACAAAACCATGGCAAAGATTTATGTATTTCTGGCAGACGGATGTGAAGAGATTGAGGCACTGACCCCGGTGGATCTGCTGCGCAGAGCCGGAGAAGACGTATGCACCGTTTCTATTATGGGAAGAAAAGAAGTAACAGGATCCCACAAAATCACCATTCTTGCAGATGAAACCATCGAAGAGGGAGAGTTTGATGACGGAGACATGCTGGTACTTCCGGGCGGAATGCCGGGTACATTAAATCTGGCCGGAAACGAGACGCTCGCAGCGCTGATCCGTTCCTATGACGATCAGGGAAAGAAACTGGCAGCCATCTGCGCAGCGCCGAGCATCCTTGGTGTGATGGGCATCTTAAAAGATAAAAACGCCGTCTGCTTCCCGGGATTTGAAGAAAAGCTGGCAGGCGCAAACGTACTCGATGTACCGGCAGTCACCGACAAAAATGTGACCACCGGCCGCGGCATGGGAGCAGCCACTGACTTCGCACTGGAGCTGATCCGTGTTCTGCAGGGAGAGGACAAAGCAAAAGAAATGGCGGAAAAAATCGTATTTCATTGCTAAAAAAAAGCCTAAAAACCACAGAAATATAAAAAAATCACTGGCGTTTTTGAAAAGAGTATGCTATACTCGATAAATGACTGTAGAATGGAGAGGTGTGCAGGTTTTCTGCCGCTTTTCAGATAAATCAAGGAGGAAATTGATAAAATGAGTGTACAGGTCGAAAATTTAGAAAAGAATATGGCCAAACTTACCATTGAGGTTCCGGCTGAAGAATTAGAGAAAGCACTGGAGAAAGCTTACCAGAAACAGAAAAAGAACATCAGCGTTCCGGGCTTCCGTAAAGGAAAAGTTCCGAGAGCTATGGTAGAAAAAATGTATGGCCCGGCAGTATTCTATGAGGATGCTGTAAACAGCCTTGTTCCGGAAGAGTATTCCAAAGCAGCAGAAGAGAGCAAACTGGACATCGTATCCCGTCCGGAGATCAACGTAGAGCAGATCGAAAAAGGCAAAGCTTTCATCTTTACCGCAACTGTAGCAGTAAAACCGGAAGTTACCCTTGGCGAGTACAAAGGTCTGGAAGTAGCAAAAGCTGACACAACCGTTACAGATGAAGAAGTAGAAGCTGAGCTGAAAAAAGAGCAGGAGAAAAATGCAAGAACCATCAATGTAGAGGATCGTCCGGCAGCAGACGGAGATACCGTTACACTTGACTTCGAAGGTTCTGTAGACGGCGTTCCGTTCGACGGCGGCGCTGGAAAAGATTATCCGCTGACCCTTGGCTCCCATTCCTTCATTCCGGGATTCGAAGAGCAGCTCGTTGGCGCAGCTCTGGAAGAGGAGAAGGAAGTAAACGTTACTTTCCCAGAGGATTATCAGGCAGAAGAGCTTGCTGGAAAAGCAGCAGTATTCAAATGCACCATCCACAAAATCGAAGCAAAAGAGCTTCCGGCACTTGATGACGACTTCGCAAAAGACGTTTCCGAGTTCGATACTCTGGATGAGTACAAAAAAGAAATCAAAGACAACCTGACCAAGAAAAAAGAAGAGCAGGCTAAGACAGAAAAAGAGAACGCTGTCGTAGATAAAGCAGTAGAGAACGCAACAATGGAGATTCCGGAAGCTATGATCGATACGCAGGTAGAGAACATGGTTGACGATTTCGCAAGAAGAATCCAGTCCCAGGGTCTGTCCATGGAGCAGTACATGCAGTTTACAGGCGCTACCGTTGATTCCTTAAAAGAGCAGATGAAACCGCAGACTGTTAAGAAAATCGAGAGCAGACTGGTACTTGAGAAAGTTGCAGAAGCAGAGAACATCCAGATCAGCGATGAGAAGCTGGACGAAGAGCTGGCTAAAATGGCTGAAATGTACAAAATGGAGCTGGATAAATTCAAAGAGCTCGTTGGCGAATATGAGAAAGAGCAGATGAAGAAAGATCTCGCTGTTCAGGAAGCAGTAACTCTCATGGCCGACAGCGCAAAAGAGGCGTAAGACCTCGGAAAGAGAGGCAATTGAATGAGTTTTGTACCTTATGTCATCGAGCAGACAAGCAGGGGAGAGAGAAGTTACGATATTTATTCAAGACTGCTGAACGACCGTATTATTTTTCTGGGAGAGGAAGTCACTGACGTATCGGCAAACCTGATCGTTGCACAGCTTCTGTTCCTAGAGTCTGAAGATCCGGGAAAAGATATCCACATGTATATCAACAGTCCGGGAGGTTCTGTAAGCGCAGGACTTGCTATCTATGATACGATGCAGTACATCAAATGTGATGTATCCACGATCTGTATCGGTATGGCTGCCAGCATGGGAGCATTCCTTCTTGCCGGCGGTACCAAAGGAAAGAGAATGGCTCTGCCAAACTCTGAAATCATGATTCATCAGCCATCCGGCGGTGCACAGGGTCAGGCAACCGAGATCAAAATCGTTGCAGAACAGATTCTGAAAACCAAACGGAAATTAAATGAAATTCTGGCGGCAAATACAGGAAAACCGCTGGAACAGATTGAGATCGATACCGAGCGTGACAACTATATGTCCGCAGAGGAAGCAAAAGCATACGGTCTGATTGATAATGTAATTACGAACCGATAAGAGAGGAAAGGTGTCCAAAAGCGTAGTTCCGGCAATGAGGCTTTTGTGGCACCTTTTGCCTTATCCGGCGATAAGGTTTAGTTGTAATATGTTGAAAGGAAGAAAACGATGGCTATAAAAGGGAATGATACCAAGATCCGCTGCTCTTTCTGCGGAAAGACAGAAGACCAGGTACGCAAGCTGATCGCAGGCCCGGACGGGGCATACATCTGTGATGACTGCGTGGCAATCTGCTCGGAGATCATTCAGGAAGAATTTGAGGATCTGTACGGCGAGCAGGATACCGACGAGATCAACCTGATCAAACCAAAGGAAATCAAAGCATTTCTGGATGACTACGTAATCGGACAGGATGAGGCGAAAAAAGTGCTCTCCGTTGCTGTTTACAACCATTACAAACGAGTGCTTTCCGGTGCATCCTCCGACATCGAACTGCAGAAGAGCAACATTCTGATGCTCGGACCGACCGGTTCCGGAAAAACGTATCTGGCACAGACACTGGCCAAACTGATCAACGTTCCGTTTGCAATTGCAGACGCAACGGCGCTCACCGAGGCAGGTTATGTCGGCGAGGACGTAGAAAACATTCTGCTCCGCCTCATTCAGGCAGCAGACTATGATATCGAGCGCGCTGAGCACGGCATCATCTACATCGATGAGATCGATAAAATCACAAGAAAATCCGAAAACGCTTCGATCACACGAGATGTTTCCGGCGAGGGTGTACAGCAGGCACTGCTGAAAATCCTGGAGGGAACTGTAGCTTCCGTTCCGCCGCAGGGCGGAAGAAAGCATCCGCATCAGGAGTTTATTCAGATTGATACGACGAATATCCTCTTTATCTGCGGCGGTGCATTCGAAGGACTCGAGAAGATCATCGAGACGAGACAGGATACGAAATCCATCGGATTCAACAATCCGATCGGCCATGCAAAAGATGAGAATGTCGGAGATCTGCTCCGTCAGGTCATGCCGCAGGATCTGACCAAGTTCGGCCTGATTCCGGAGTTTGTCGGACGTGTGCCGATTGTCGTTACGTTAAATTCTCTGGATGAGACGGCCCTGATGAAGATTCTGGTTGAGCCGAAGAATTCTCTGGTCAAACAGTACAAGAAGCTGTTTGAGCTGGACGGCGTACAGCTTGATTTCAAAGAAGATGCACTCGAAGCGATTGCAAAGAAATCCCTGGAGCGGAAAACAGGCGCCAGAGGTCTCCGCGCAATCATGGAAGATACGATGATGGATCTGATGTATGAGATCCCGTCGGACAATACGACAAAAGAATGCGTCATCACCAAGGACGCTGTAGAAAAGAAGGCGGAGCCGGAGATTATTCACGGCGAACCGGCCCCTGTTCCACGGCGGAATATGGGAAGAAGATCCGGAAGACCGGAAACCGCCTGAAAAACGCAGGAGGAAACTTAAATGGAAGAAGTGACAAAAGTATTACCGGCGATTGCGCTGCGTGGAACAACGATTTTGCCGGATATGATTGTACATTTTGATATCAGCAGACCTAAATCGGTCCGTGCGGTCGAGGAGGCGATGCTGGGAGACCAGAAAATTTTCCTGATTACACAGAAAGACCCGGATACGGAAGTACCGGGTCTGCTTGATGTGTATAAAATTGGAACAATTGCGGTCATCAAACAGGTTGTGAGAATGCCAAAGGATGTTCTTCGGATTCTCGTAGAAGCAGAAAGACGCGCAGAACTGCTGAACTTCGAGGAAGAGGAGAGCGAGTATCTCCGCGCCGAGGTGGCGCTGTTTACCGGCTCGGACGAAATGCAGTTTTCCGATATCGAGCAGGAGGCAATGCTGCGCAACTTAAAAGAGCTGTTTGCCGTCTACTGCGAGCAGACGCAGAAAGTCAGCAAGGAACTGGCAGGCCAGATCCTCGGAACCGAAGAAGTCGGAAAGCTGGTGGACCAGATCTGCATGAATCTGCCCCTCGACTACGTAAACCGCCAGAAACTGCTGGAGGCTGTGGAGCTTTCCGAGCGGTATGATACGCTCTGCGTCATGATCGCCAACGAGATTCAGATTCAGGAGATCCGTTCGGAGATTCAGGGAAAAATCAAAGAGCGGATCGATAAGAACCAGCGTGATTATATTCTGCGCGAGCAGCTTAAAGTCATCCGCGAGGAACTCGGCGAGGACAATTCCCGGACCGAGATTGAAAATTATAAGAAGCAGCTTGAGAAGCTCAAAGCCTCCAAAGAGGTAAAAGAGCGGATTTCCGAGGAGATTCACCGTCTGGAAAATTCGGCCAACAATCCGTCCGAGGCAGGCGTGATTCGCGGCTATATCGAGACACTGCTGGGGCTTCCGTGGGATAAGGCATCCCGTGACAATCAAGATCTGGCAAGAGCACGCGAGATTCTGGAGGAAGATCACTACGGTCTTTCGAAAGTAAAAGAGAGAATCCTCGAATTCCTGGCCGTACGCACCCTGACGAAGAAAGGCGAGAGCCCGATTCTCTGCCTGGCAGGCCCTCCGGGAACCGGTAAGACCTCGATTGCGAGAAGCGTGGCGCGAGCCCTGAATAAAAAATACGTCCGCATCTGTCTCGGCGGTGTGCGGGATGAGGCGGAGATCCGCGGCCACAGAAGAACCTACATCGGCGCGATGCCGGGACGCATTGCGGCGGGACTCCATCAGGCGAAGGTGAAAAATCCGTTGATGCTGCTCGACGAGATCGACAAAGTAAGTGCAGATTACAAGGGAGATACCTCTTCCGCACTTCTTGAGGTCCTCGATTCCGAGCAGAATAATAAATTTGCCGATCATTACGTAGAGCTTCCGATCGACCTTTCGGAGGTGCTCTTTATTGCAACCGCAAATGATATTCAGAACATTCCGCGTCCGTTGCTGGACCGTATGGAAGTGATTGAAATTTCAAGCTATACGGAAAACGAGAAGTTCCATATCGCAAAAGAACATCTCGTTCCGAAGCAGAAGAAGGCGAACGGTCTGAAAGAAGCACAGCTTGTGATCGAGGATGAGGCGCTGATGGAAGTGATCAGCGGCTACACCAGAGAGGCCGGTGTCCGCTCCCTGGAGCGCCAGATCGGCAGAATCTGCAGAAAGAGTGCGAGAAAGATTCTCGAGGAACAGGTAAAAGAGGTTGTTGTGACGAAAGAAAACCTGGAAGAGTTCCTCGGAAAAGAGAGGTATGAGTTCCAGCCGGCCAACGAAAAACCGGAGATTGGTATTGTGCGCGGTCTTGCCTGGACGGCAGTCGGCGGCGATACGCTGCAGATCGAGGTCAATGTGATGCCGGGAAAAGGAGAGTTTCTGCTGACCGGCCAGCTCGGCGATGTGATGAAGGAGTCTGCGCAGGCGGGCATCAGCTTTATTCGTTCCGTGGCAGAGCAGTATAAGATTCCGAAAGAATTTTTCGAGAAACACGACATCCACATTCATATTCCGGAGGGAGCCGTTCCAAAAGATGGCCCGTCTGCCGGTATTACGATGGCGACGGCGATGGTTTCCGCGATCACAAAGGTTCCGGTAAAAGCAGACGTTGCGATGACCGGAGAGATTACGCTCCGCGGCCGTGTGCTTCCGATCGGCGGCTTAAAAGAGAAGCTGCTGGCGGCAAAGAAAGCCGGTATCCATATGGTTCTCGTTCCGGAGAAAAATGAGCCGGATGTAAGAGAACTGGATGCGGAGATCACAGACGGACTGCAGATCGAATTTGTCGGCAGCATGGAACAGGTATTAAAACTGGCACTTGTGGAAAAGAAGTAAGGCCAGAAGATGCAAAAAACAGGAGAAGAAAAGTATGGTAATTAAACAGGTAGAGCTGCAGCATGTCTGCGGAATCACCAGTAAACTGCCGGATACCGGTCAGGTGGAAGTGGCATTTGCGGGAAAATCCAATGTTGGAAAATCTTCTCTCATCAATGCCCTGATGAATCGGAAATCACTGGCGCGTACCAGTGCGCAGCCGGGAAAAACACAGACGATCAACTACTACCACATCAATGAGGAAATGTATCTGGTGGATTTGCCGGGATACGGTTTTGCGAGAGCCTCCGAGGAGGTTAAAGCAAAATGGGGCAAGCTGATCGAGGATTATCTGCATCAGTCAAAAATGCTGCACGCAGTATTTCTTCTGATTGATATCCGTCATGCACCGTCCAACAACGATCGCATCATGTACAACTGGATTCTTCGAAACGGCTATCAGCCGATCATCATTGCGACGAAGCTGGACAAGATCAAGCGCAGCCAGCTTCAGAAGCAGATCAAGCTGATCCGCGAGACGCTGGAGGTTGAGAAAGATACGATTGTGATTCCGTTTTCTGCAGAGACAAAACAGGGACGCGAGGAGATCTGGAATCTGATTGATGAAATCCGCTCGGATGCAGAAGAAAGCGGGGAATAATGTCATGGGTATGATACGTGCGGCAGGCCTTGGGTATGAATACCTCCGTTATGAGGAGGAAGGACAGGAGCCGGAAGTAACAAAAGCGATCGAGGACGTCAGTCTGGAAATCCAGAAGGGACAGTTTATCGCGGTGCTCGGGCATAACGGAAGCGGAAAATCAACGCTTGCGAAACATATCAACGCTCTGCTGGTGCCTACAGAAGGCACCATGTGGGTGGACGATATGAAGACGACAGATGAGGAGGATGTCTGGAAGATCCGCCAGAAAGCCGGTATGGTATTCCAGAACCCGGATAACCAGATCATCGGAAATGTGGTGGAAGAGGATGTCGGCTTTGGACCGGAAAATCTGGGTGTCCCGACCGATGAAATCTGGAAACGGGTGGAGGAGAGCCTTACGGCGACCGGGATGATTTCATACCGGGCCCACTCTCCGAATAAGCTCTCGGGAGGTCAGAAACAGAGGGTTGCAATTGCAGGAGTGATGGCTATGCAGCCGGAATGTATTGTTCTTGATGAACCAACCGCGATGCTGGATCCGAACGGACGAAAAGAGGTTCTTCGCGCTGTGCGTAAGCTGAATGAAGAAAAGGGCGTTACGGTTATTCTGATTACGCATTACATGGAAGAGGTTGTTTTTGCGGACCGTGTGTTCGTTATGGACAACGGTAAGCTGGTAATGCAGGGGACGCCAAGGGAGATTTTTTCCGAAGTGGAGAAATTAAAAGAACTCCGTCTTGATGTACCCCAAGTGACACTGTTGGCTTATGAATTGAGAAAAAATGGTGTAGATCTCCCGGAGGGAATTTTGACCATTGAAGAACTGGTGAATGCATTATGTCATTGAAACTTGAAGATGTAACGTACACATACAGCCCGGGAACGGCATATGAAATGCACGCCCTGGAGCATATCAATCTTGAAATTCCGAATGGCCAGTTTGTTGGGATTATCGGCCATACGGGAAGCGGAAAATCGACGCTTGTGCAGCATTTGAACGGTCTGATCCGCCCGACATTGGGACGGGTGCTGTATAACGGAGAGGATATCTGGAAAGAAGGATATTCGCTAAGAGAGCTTCGAAGCCATGTGGGACTGGTTTTTCAGTACCCGGAGCATCAGCTTTTTGAGACGGATGTGATCACAGATGTCTGCTTCGGACCGAAAAATCAGGGACTTTCACCGGAGGAATGCAGAAAACGGGCGGAAGAGGCGCTGGATCATGTCGGATTTCCAAAGGAAATGTATGAAAAATCGCCGTTTGAACTCTCCGGAGGTCAGAAACGTCGTGTTGCGATTGCCGGTGTGCTTGCCATGAACCCGGATTTTCTGGTGCTTGACGAGCCGACTGCAGGCCTTGATCCGAAGGGACGCGATGAAATCCTCGATCAGCTTGCATTGCTGCATAAGACGCGCGGCATTTCGGTCGTGCTCGTATCGCACAGCATGGAGGATATTGCAAAATATGTAGAGCGGATTATTGTCATGAACCACGGTCATGTGGCGTTTGACGATACACCGAAGAAAGTCTTCGCTCACTATAAAGAGCTCGAGAAAATCGGTCTTGCGGCGCCGCAGATGACGTATATTATGCATGCGCTAAAGGAACACGGCATGGACGTGGACGTAACGGCGACGACGGTTGAGGAGGCACGCGATACGATTCTTGCGGCACTGGAAAGTCAGAAGAAAAACGGGAAAAAAGGAGCAGAAGTATGTTAAGAGATATTACTCTGGGACAGTATTACCCGGCAGATTCTATTCTGCACCGGCTTGACCCGCGTGTGAAATTTGTAGGAACGATCGTTTATGTCGTTTCCCTCTTTTTGTTCCACAATTGGGGCTATCTGCTTGGAACCGTATTCCTTGCGGTGATGATTAAACTGTCGAAGGTACCGTTCAAATTTATCACGAAGGGTCTGAAATCAATTTTTGTGCTGCTTGCGATTACGATGGTGTTTAACATCTTATTTACGCCGGGTGAGGTGCTCGTCCGTATCTGGAAAATTACGATCACCCGTGAGGGTGTGGCTATGGCATGCCGTATGTCGGTGCGTCTGATTTTCCTGATGATCGGCTCTTCGCTGATGACGCTGACGACAACACCGAACCAGCTGACGGATGCACTCGAAAGCCTGCTCGGACCATTGAAAAAAATCCATGTGCCGGTGCATGAGATTTCCATGATGATGTCAATCGCGCTCCGTTTTATCCCGATTCTTCTGGAAGAGACAGACAAGATTATGAAAGCGCAGATGGCGCGCGGCGCGGATTTTGAGAGTGGAAATATTATCCAGAGAGTAAAGAACATGGTGCCGCTTCTGGTGCCGCTGTTTATTTCAGCCTTCCGCCGTGCAAATGATCTGGCGCTGGCGATGGAAGCACGCTGCTACCATGGAGGAGAGGGAAGAACACAGATGAAACCGCTTCGGTATCAGACGCGCGATTATGCAGCGTATGGCGTTCTTATGGCATACCTTGTGTGCAGTATCGGCCTTCGCGTGTGCGGACTCTGACTTTGACGAAAACGGAGGAGAAGAATGCGCAGAATTAAGCTGATTGTAGCGTATGACGGCACAAATTACTGTGGATGGCAGGTGCAGCCAAACGGCATTACAGTACAGAAAGTATTAAATCAGGCTCTTTCCGATCTCTTTGCAAAAAAAA
The DNA here is from genome assembly GCF_003481425.1 of Blautia sp. OM06-15AC. NCBI lineage: Bacteria > Bacillati > Bacillota > Clostridia > Lachnospirales > Lachnospiraceae > Blautia > Blautia sp. OM06-15AC. The sequence continues at coordinate 174,045 of NZ_QULD01000001.1, forward strand.
TTGCCTGCATCGGCGCAAGCCGGACCGACGCCGGGGTACATGCTCTCGGCAATGTTGCGGTATTTGATACGGATGCGAGAATGCCGGCGGACCGTATCGCTTTTGCGCTGAACACACGGCTTCCGGCAGATATCCGTATTCAGGGATCATCCGAAGTGCCGCCAGACTTTCATCCGCGTTTTACCGCAACAGTCAAAACATATGAGTACAGGATTTTGAACCGCACCTTTGCAGATCCGACGCGGAGACTGAATTCCTATTTCTGGTACGGCCCGCTGGATGTGGATGCGATGCGGCAGGCAGCATCGTATCTGGTTGGCATGCATGATTTTAAAAGCTTTGCAACAGCCAAACCGGAGGTGACCGACACGGTCCGTACGATCTATGAAACGAGTTTGGAAAAAGAAGACGATCTGATCCGCTTCCGGATCACCGGAAACGGTTTTCTCTACAATATGGTGCGGATTATCACCGGAACACTGCTTGAGGTTGGAAAGGGTGATTATCCGCCGGAGAAAGTAAAAGAAATCCTTGCGGCGAAGGATCGAAAAATGGCGGGAGCAACGGCAAGGCCGGAGGGGCTGACCCTGGTGCAGATCCGGTATCCCGAATGGGATTTCGAGTAAAGACATAAGTGGTCTGTATTTCCCGCAAAACGGGACTCGCAGTTTGCGAAAAAATGCAAAATATGGGTAAAAAACAGTTGACATTCCAAAATCCGTATAATATAATTACTAAATGTGTGACGTAGTTTGAAAACGCCGATGCCATAAGCCCCGGTAAGGCGGTTTCCTATATACATGAAACAGTAAATTGAATTTTTCACAGGAGGTTATATCCATGAACACCTTTATGGCAAATCCAGATAAGATTGAAAGAAAATGGTATGTTGTTGATGCAGAAGGATGTACATTAGGACGTCTGGCATCTGAAGTAGCAAAAGTATTACGTGGAAAAAACAAACCGGAGTACACTCCGCACGTAGATACTGGTGATTACGTAATCGTAATCAACGCTGATAAAGTAGCAGTAACCGGTAAAAAACTGGATCAGAAGATCTATTACAGCCACTCCGATTATGTAGGCGGAATGAAAGAAGCTACTCTTCGTGAGATGATGGCTAAGAAACCGGAGAAGGTTGTTGAACTTGCAGTGAAAGGCATGCTTCCAAAAGGACCTCTTGGAAGACAGATGTTCACAAAACTTCACGTATACGCTGGTGCAGAGCACGCTCATGCAGCTCAGAAACCAGAAGTATTAACATTTTAATAGGGAGGTAAAGAACATTGGCTAGCGCAAAATATTACGGAACCGGAAGAAGAAAAAAATCTATCGCAAGAGTATATCTTGTACCGGGAACTGGTAAAGTTACCATCAATAAAAGAGACATCGATGAGTATTTTGGTCTGGAGACCCTGAAAGTTATCGTTCGTCAGCCTCTGGCAGCTACAGAGACCGCTGATAAATTTGACGTGATCGTAAACGTTCACGGCGGCGGATACACAGGACAGGCAGGAGCAATCCGTCACGGTGTTGCACGTGCCCTTCTGACTGTAGATAACGACTACAGACCAGTTCTGAAAAAAGCAGGATTCCTGACTCGTGATCCTAGAATGAAAGAGCGTAAGAAGTACGGTCTCAAAGCAGCTCGTCGCGCTCCGCAGTTCAGCAAGCGATAATCGACTGCTCAGACTATATCAAAATGGTTCAAAAAGCCCGGAAAATCAAGGCTTAATAGTGACAAGTAACTATTTTGTCGCAGAGAACGGTGTGACCCGAAGGTCACGCCGTTTTTCTGTGTTCATAGGTTGTTTGCGTGATGATAGGCTCGGAAATAACGGGAATATCTACATCGTCCACGAAGTTGAAGAAAATCTTCACTTTCTGCTTGCGCTTGCCGCTGGATTTGTCCGGGGCATAGACGATGATTTTCTTGATATACTCGTTCACGATGGTCTGTGTCAGCTCCTCCACATCCACATATTTCTGTGTCAGGGCGATAAAGGCATCCAGACCGTCGTTCATTTCTTCCCGCTGTTCCACCCATTCTTCGATAACTTCAATTTCGAGCTTTAACCGTTCCTGCTCCGCTTCATAGTCCGCAGACATCTTTCTGTATCTGTCCTGATTGAGATTTCCAAGAACATAGTCCTCGTACAGCCGGGCGATGATGACATCCAGATCGGCAAGGCGTTTCTTTGCCTGTTCCAGCTTCTTTTTGTCATCCCGGATGCTGCGCTCCTGGTCAGTCCTGCGGCATTGCAGCCATTCCTCCTGAAAACCGTCCACATCGCTTCGGATATACTCATTGACTGCCCGGATGCGTTCCAGAACGATTTCACGAAGCACATCTTCCCGGATATAGTGGGCAGTACAAGTACCACGGTTGCTCTTGTAGTTGTTGCAGACGTAGTGATCCTGCTTGCCCTCAAAGTTTTTGCTTGTGGCAAAGTGGAGCTTGCCGCCGCAATCGGCACAAAACAGAAGCCCGGAGAACAATCCCTGCCGTTCCGCTTTTGCAGGGCGGCGTTTGTTTTTCCTCAGTTCCTGCACCCTGTCAAACTGTGCCTGAGATACAATCGCTTCCTGTGTGTCCGGCAGATAAAACATATTCTCCGGCTCATTGGGAATCCGCTTTTTCAGCTTGTAGGACTTGGAATAAGTCTTGAAGTTGCAGGTACAGCCTGTGTACTCCTGCCGTTCCAAAATCCCTACAATGGACTGGTTGCCCCAGTGGTACGGTCTTTCCGGCATCGGCTTTTTCTTTCGCTTGGCATAGAGTGCCTTTGCAGTCAGAATCTGCTTTTCTTCCAGAATCCTTGCAATCTGCTCCGGGCCTTTGCCGTCAATGCAAAGGTCGAAGATGAGCTTGACTACCGGAGCCGCTTCTTCATCCAGAATCCAGTGATCCTTGTCCTCCGGGTCACAGCGGTATCCGTAGGGCGGTTTGCCCATGTGCTTCCCACTGGTTCCTCTCTGCCGCAAACTGACACGGACTTTCTTGCTGGTATCACGGGGATACCACTCGTTGAACAGATTACGGATTGCGGCGAAGCCCTCGCTGTCTCCCCGGTTGCTGTCTACGCCATCATTTATAGCGATAAAGCGGACATCATAACTCGGAAAGATAATATCCGTATATTGTCCAACAGTCAGATAGTCACGACCAAAGCGGCTGAGGTCTTTGACCAGCCAGCAGCCCACAAGCCCCTGCTTGACAAGCTCAAAGCCTTCCTGCACACCGGGACGATTGAAGTTCGTCCCCGTATAACCGTCATCCACCAGAATTTTCAGGTTTGTATATCCGTGGTCACGGGCATATCGGGTTAAATACTCTCTCTGATTTGCGATACTGTTACTCTCGCCTTCCTGGGCATCCTCGTTGCTCAGACGGCAATAGAGAATGGTAATTTTCTGCTGATCCAACATAATATCCTCCTTCGGTGGTTGGTCAGCCGACAGTACCGTTGTGCATATTGGAATTATATCATGCTTTTGTGTCGCAGTCATTAACAAATCACCCCCTTGTCAGAAAAAATGAGCCGTTTTACCTTGTCGGTAAGTGGCTCATTTCCGTCACACTCCGTTTCAATCACATACCATGTGTTTCCGATCTTGCACTCAATGGTTTTGCAGAAAGAGGACTGTGCCGCTTCCCAACGCTTGCGGCATTCTTCCAGAAAATCAATAGGCGGCTCAAAAATCGGATCGAAGCAGGAGCAAATATCAATATAGCCGATGGCATCGTTGATTTCTTCCATCGGGGCATCTTCCATAATCATCTTGTTAATTTCCTCTACGGTTTTCTTCATAGGCAAATAGTTCCTTTCTTAAATTTCCATGTCCTGTCCACGATTGCGGGCAGGGTGTTTGTGTTCATACAGTTCCTTTCCCCTGGCGAGGATGGCATTGATAAAAGCCCAGACCTTTTCAGATGCAATCTCAATCGCATCCAGGAAAGGCTGGGCTTTCTGTTTCAGCTCCTCATAGTCTTTGTTCAGTTTTTCAAAACGGTCTTTCCATATCTTTGCGTTTTTATCTGCCTGCTCGAATTTCTGCTTGTATTTCAGCTTCTCAGACTTTTCCGCAAAGCTGCTGACCGCATAATCCTTTAGCGTGCGGCACTCATCCGCCGTCATGGTAACATTTCCCGTAATGGGATTTTTCTTGCCCATCGACTCAATCTCATGTGCAGTCATAGCAACAGACTTAGCAGCTTGAGTTTCCTTTTTCAGCGCTTCCAGTTTCTTTTTCTGCTTCTCCGTGGCAGCTTTGGCATCCGCTAAGCTCTGCTCGGCCTGTGTCACCTGTCCGGTCACAGCTTCCAAACGCTGCTGTTCGGCCTGTACCTTGAACTGTGTCACCGTCAGATGTTCCTCGGTACTGCCACGCTCTCCACGCTCCACATCGGTATATCCGGCGGCTCGCATGAAATTAAAAAAGTCATCCTGCAGCACACTGTAGGACGACTTCAAAATCTTTTTCCCTTTTGCGTTCAACATCGGATTTCCGTTTTCATCAAGAACGGGTTTGGATTCCCACTTCTTACTGCGGCTGACCTGTGTGATCGTTTCCTTTACCGTTCCCCGGAGGGATTCATCCTTGCATCGCTTCGACCACAGGATTTGTTTCTCCACCACCGGGATATAAACCACATGAAGGTGATAGTGGTACACATCCTCACCCAGAGCTTCCGACATTGCCCGGTTGCGCTCGTCGGCATGCATTACAGCGGAGAGGATATACTGCTCACCGCCCACAATCTCCACGGCGGCTTTGTAGGCATAGGCATAGAACTGTTTGGCATATTCATAGCCGCCGTGGTTGTGGAAGTAGGCAGAGTTTACATCAAACAGCAGCTCCCCATATTTCACCGCATCGGCTTTCAGACCACGGGTGGAGATAACACCATCTGCAATCATCTGATCGAACATGGCGGCATAGCTGTCGGTAGGTTTCTTGAAGTGGACATTGCGGTGGGTCTGGGTGGTATCAATATCTTGATTGGAGTAGCTGTCTTTTTCTCGCTCGTTATGCTCCTGAACTTTCGCCACATCGTCGAGGGTGGGCAAGTCCTGGTTACGGGCAAAGGTACGGTCAATTCCATCGTTTCTTGCCATAGGTTTTTTCCTTTCTTTCGAGAGTAGCAGACGGGCGGGGCTGCGGGGATGCACTTCTGCGGAAGTGTAATAACCCACTATAACACTTTCATCCATTCTGGCTGCAAAGTGCCGTGGGCTCTCCCGAGGGGGTGTGCGGTCACTGCGGTGACCTCTGCTGACCAAGGCAAAATGTCTGCAACTTTTCCCATGGTCAGCCCGTCTGCATGAAGCTGTTCTGCGGAACGTTTCTTGCAGACGTTGGCAGCGTCTTTCACTGCCATCCATAGGCAGCACTGCGGTGTGCCTATGGGGACGGGAGATGCGAGGGGCTGTTGCCGGGGGCATCACTTCTCCCGTCTTTGCTGCCATACAATGTCGCATCCCAGCACATCGGCAAGCTCCAATACTTCCTTGTATCGGATGCTTTCCCGCTGTAATTTTGCGGACAGGTTGGAAACGCTGTCGCTCCATCCGTACTCGTCCGAGAGCAGGTCAACAACTTCCTGCATGGTCATCCCAGCACGGATGATCTGTGCCTTGATTTCATTGCGTACATTCATATTGAAAAATCCTCCATAATTCTGTTTGTGGTTCGGTACAATCTCTGCACCCCAAAACGGAGCAGATACACCGAACAGTGAAAAATCTGCAATCTCTGAAATCCGTTCAGAATTTTGCTTGTGATGTCCTGTCCATATATGACCATATCCCGCTTTACTGTTTCGTGTGATTTGGTCTGGAAAAATGAAAACATCTATTGTTCCGTGAACAGGGTACACGGTTCAGAGAAGCACGATTTCGTGAAATAGCTTCGTCCTGCGGTCAAAAACTTTGCTGTTTCCATTGCCATTGATTTTCAATACCCGAAAACAGGTTGTCTCTGAAAGCCGTTGTTTCCTATAATGGGAGAAAACAGGGGTAAATGCTGCGTACATACGTACAGAGCATGACTGGCAAAATCAATCCCGCCATTCCTCCGGTACGTACGTACATGACGAAACATCGTAAAACCCATTTATATGAGGCCTTGCCACAGCTTCCACACCCATAAATCCCCACACCCGCCGTCCGGCAGAGTTGGTGATGTTGTTGCAATGTTCCAGATTGAATTTCTTGGCATTGGCAATCATGGCGTCGCTGAAGCTGCGGGCTTTCAGCGGTGCAAGGGAATTTTCTTCGCACCACATCCGATAGATTTCATAGAAATCCTTGGAGCTGATGGACGCATCCGCTTTACGCCGGATATATCCCTCGGAATCCATGAAATCAAAGATATTGTTGTTGTCACGCTTGACCGCTTCCCGGTTTTCCCGGATACGGTCACTCTCCGTAAACTTAAAGTTGTTGGCAACGAGCCGCTGCAATCCTTCGAACACCCACAGGAAGATGCCCTCAGCTTCGGCTTTCATCTTCTCAGCAAGGTCGGGATCGTCGGCTCTGCCCACGGGCTTTTCCTTGGTAGTCAGTACAAGCTGTCTGCGGTAAAAGCCGTCGCTGCGGTCATACAGGGCTTGCAGATCACCATTGCTGAATGCCAGCAACCGGGCAAACATCCAGCCCTGATAACTCTGCTTGCCCTTGCGTTCCAAGTCCATTTTGCCCTGTGCAGTCACGATGGATTTTACATAGTTGGTCTGACGCAGAGCTTCCATCCGCATATCATCATCCACGCACAGCAGGATGTGTTCCAGATCGGCACGGGCAAAACGGTTTTCAGAAATCTTCCCGATGCTGCCGTCTTTCATATTCGTGCCGAAGATGGTGGACAGCACCGCACCGATTTGGGATTTGCCCTCACCGCCGTTGCCCTTAATCACCATCATGCGCTGACCTTTGTTGGAGGGAATCAGACAGTAGCCAATGAACTCCTGCAAAGTGGGGATGTCCTCCGCATGGAGCAGCCCATCCAGAAAGTTCAGCCAGATCACCGGCGCAGTAGCATCGAGATTGTAAGCAACAGGCAGACGACTTCGCACGATAGCCGGTCTGCCCTCGGTAAATGTTCCGTTCAGCAGCAGCGTACCGTTGGACACATGAATGCGATCCTGCTCCGGCGGAAAGTCCGGCACTTGTGCTTCCAGTTTCAGCACTTCCAGAATGTTGGTGATCTTCCGTGGGATATTGTTCGCAGCACAGAATTTCAGCTTGTCGTAAATCTCCCCACGCAATGGGAGATCGTCCGTCACTCTACCATCGGGCGTGAAAAAAGCTCCGTTTGCAAAGATGATTCTGCGCTCATGCAGAAATTCTTCACAAAACAGAGCTTCGTTGATGTTCTGCCCATCAAACCACATGGGCAAGTTCATATCAGGCGTTTTTCGGTTCTTCGCCATGGTACGCCACCTCCTTCTTCTTTCGTGCGGTGTACTCTTGCAGAAAAGCAATCTTGCCCTCCTTCATCAGCTTGTCCACCAATGCCACCCGTTCTTCCAGATCGCCCACGGTCAGCACGTCTGCCATATATTCGATATGGCAGTGCATCTGGCAGGCTTCCACAAAACGATCATCCAGAGCATTTTCCGGTGTCTTGGGTGCGTATCGTACTTTCCAATCTTCCAGCAGATGCAGATAATCCGTCAGCACCCGGAAGCACAGCATTTCATCCTCCCGGAACTGACGGATATAGGGACGTTTGAGCTTGGCCATAGCTGCGGCAGTGGGCGGTTTCGGGTCAAGTCCGAAGTCCGAAGCCAGCTTTTGCGCTGCTTCATAGCTGCTCAGATCGAACGACCTTGCCACGAAGTCGATCACATCCCCCTTGACTCCGCAGCCAAAGCAGAAGAAATAATCCTCATTCAGCTTCATGCTCGGATGCCTGTCATTGTGGAACGGGCAGCAAGCCATGCCGTTTCGGTTGACTTTCAGCCCGTAGTGTTCGGCGGCTTGCTTTACGCTGATTGCCACCTTGATGGTTTCATAGATTGTCATAGAAAACCTCCGTTCATAGTATTCAGAAAGCACGAAACACCCGCCGTGATTGGCAGGTGCTTCGCTCCGTCTACTATTGTTATGCCGGATTTTTCAAAAAACAGGCTAATCGGAGGACAACCCCGTTTCAAAAAACAGGACAACTTATGGATAGATGTAGATTTCTTTACATTAGCATGATAGAATTAAGAAAATGAAAAAACAGGACAGGAGGGGCAAGCATGAACCAAGAACTGATGACATTGGATTTTTGGCAGGATACGGTCATATATGAGGGAAAAACACTTCCTGTCGGCGCTCTTGCCTGTGATGCGCTGAATGTCCCTGCGGATACCATCGCAAAGATGAACGAGCAATGCGAGAAAATCAATCTGCTGCTTGGAATATTAAACGCCGGACAGGATGCTTCTGCACTCTGTCCTATTGCAACGGAAGCTGCTCTGACGATGCTTGATATTCTCAGTCAAACACCGCCGTTCTCCTATATGAATATCTCAAAGCACAGAGAACGGATTGAAAAAGTCTTTACTGTGGACAATGCGCTGAAATATGTGGAGTTTGCCATAAAAGCCGCAACCAATTCTTTGCAATTTGAAGAAATCCAGAACTTTGCCGATGCGATGATGCTCCAACGCTATACCGCAGTTTTCGGGCATCTGGCATACTCCCTTGGGGAATACCAAACGACCATGCTTGATTTTGCAGAAAAATCAGACGGCAACGAAGCTGACCGTACCGCAGAGGGCTTTGCCAGAATGTTCGGCAATTATTTCCCGCCGGAGTTTTCCATCACGGAGGGCAATGCCTGGATGTCTACCCTGAACAATTCCGTTCAGTATGTATCCGTCATCCGTCCCGGCGAAAAAGTTGCGAAGCTGGTCAAGCGGATGCACTATGTATCCTTTGTGGGGATGTTCCGGTCTGATCTCTTTGAGGGCCTGTGTGTTGGCCATGCACCGAAAAAATGCAAAATCTGCGGCAAATGGTTTCTGACCACCAATGCAAGGCACACCAAATACTGCGGCGGCTACGCTCCGGGGGACAAGCTGCACCGCACCTGCCGGCAGATCGGTAACCTGAAAGGCAGAGAACAGCGGGAACTTGCGGACGATCATCCGCTGAAACAGATTTATGAGAAGCGACTGAATACCATAAACCGCTATGTGAAGCGTGGCGCTCTGGACGCTGATCTTGCAGAGGTTATGAAAAAACTGGCGAAAGATAAGATGCTTCGGGCGCTGAGCAATGTCGCTTACGCCAAGGGTGATTATGAAAAAGAAATGGGACAGGCTGCGTTGAAGAAAGAAGCAATAAAAAGAATTTGAATTTAGCTAAGAGGTGAGCAACGTTATGTTAGAAGTAGTATTTAGCGACAGTGCCGCAGGGACTATGGCGGTTGCGATTGGACATAAGGGTTTTTTAGGCGGAGCAACCAGTGTAATTATCTCTGATGGGACAGTTTCAAAAGAAGAAATAGAAAAGTTCCAGCATCAAGCAGAAGAACGGGAGCGTTCTGGTTGGGAGAATGCTATACCGTTGGAAGGAAATCGTAAGGACATAGTTAATCTTCCGCTGGCATTGTCTGTGGGCAACATCTCCGAAGCAGGAATTTGTTTGGAGCGTGAGTCGGCATTATCTTTGCTACTAAGCATACTGCCCGATATGGCATCTGAAATCGTAACTGAACTTCTCAATACATCCCGAAAGAACTATGCTACACTACTGGAAAAAGCACAAAACGGAGAGCCGATTCGTGTTTGGGTCGGACGAGACCCAGATGATGTGTGCGGATTGTATTGGCTTCTGGAACAACTACGACCAATCGGCTTTGAAAAATTGGATATTACCATTGTGGAGCTTCCAATGTGGGAAACAAGACCAGATGGATGCATTGTCCAGTATAACGGTTGGGGAGAAGTTGAACCTTATCACTTGGGACGGATGGCATCTCTTGGGAAGAAGTTGCCAACAAATTACCTTCGTAGTTTGGCTAACCGCTGGAGAGAACTCCAACAGGAAAATTCTCCTCTTCGTGCTGTTATAAACGGCAAACTGGTCAGCGTATCAGAAACTCTGTATGATACATTTATTCTTCGAGAATTGGATACACTGGACGACGAGTTTAGGGAAAGCGTGCTTGTTGGACAGGTTCTTGGAAAGAATCAATTAGGGATCGGTGATGGGTGGATTGCTTTGCGTGTGGAACAATTTATCAAAGAGGGACTTCTGCTCCCAATCACAACTCCTGCACCAAATGCACCTATTTATCACCGTATGTTAAAGAAAATAAAGTAATAAATAACCCATTAGTTGATCACGGGATATTTATGAGTATTACTAAACTGGAAGGAGGTGCGCTATGCTGAATGATTTTTCATGGAATATGACCGGATACATACCGAAACACGCTGTCAATCCATCCGATGATGGCATCCCACCCTATGTTGCAGAGCGCATCTTCCAGCTGGAACCGGAACCGCCTACAGTAGACAATCCGAACGAATATATCCTGTCTGCCCTACGGGAAAAAGACTTGAAATATTTCTCATTCTTTCTCCACCACTACGAGCTGCAACTTAACAAGCGCATCAAAACCTTTCTCGGTGTGGATGGCGGCAATCGATACGACACAGACCGTTTTCTGGATATAAAACTGTCCTGCCGGGAGCAAATGCTCCAAAAGCTGATGGACTATGCTCCTGCCAAAGGTGCGGAGTATGCAACATACATTTTTCCGTTCATTCGGGATGCTATGCTCCGTTTCCGCATGGGCGAAGAAAAATGGTCGGTATCCTCTCTGACCAATTACAAAATGGTGCGGTCAATGGCGTGGCTGTACCATAACACCAAGGATGCGGTCAGTGAATTTGCAAAGAAATACAACTGCGACCTTGCCCTTGCGGAAGGATACCTGAAAGTAGTCCGTGGCATCCGCAATCAGCAGCCATTCTATGTAACGGACGAGGATGGCGAGGAAACAGGTGAAGATGTTGCCCTTGATGATACATGGAACTATACCGACATCCTCTGGAACGGCATACAGGCTGAAAAGGTGCAGCGGGCATTTGAGAAACTGAATTACCGGGAGCAAACCTTGCTTGAAAAGCGGCTGGCGATTTGTATGACCTGTGGGCGTGTCGGCTCATGGAAGAACCGCCCCACCTTTGAAGAACTGGCGGTTATGTTTGAGGGCAGCACAGCCAGCGGTGCAGAGCGAGCCTACCGGAAAGCAGTGGACAAGCTGACGGAGTTTTTGGTTGCCGAGGGTGCTATCCATGCAGTCCGGCTGAAACAGAAATCCAAAACCAAGCGCAAAAAGAAAATCACCGCCGCAATCTACGAATACCAGGCAGACTGCGACGGCGAATGGGGCGAAATATCAGTTGATTTTGAGAACGGCACAGCAGAAATCATTCGGCTTGCTGATTGGGATACAATTAAAACGAACTGGTTTGCCAATGAGGCGATCCGGTATATTTTATCATTGTCGCCTGATGCTCTTAAAAAATATATGCTCGTCCCCCTTGAGCCGCCACTTATATCCTGAATCCTTACAACAACTGTAAGTGGTATTTGCTGTGTTCCCATGCTATCATTTTATTACAAATGATAGGAGGTATTCACATGAAACCCATTTTGAATATTGAAAATTTAACAAAAATCTATGGCAATGTGCCAAGTCAAACAAATGCACTGAATGGGATCACCCTCCAGGTGATGCCGGGAGAGTTTCTCGGCATTATGGGAAGCAGTGGTTCCGGTAAATCCACGCTTCTCAACTGTATTGCAACTGTGATTCAGCCCACCGGTGGAAGCATTCAGGTGGAGGGCGATACTCTGCAATCCCTCAGGGGAAAGGCTCTTGCAGAGTACCGTGGCAAAAAAGTTGGTTATCTATTCCAGAACTTTGAATTGCTGGACAACCTGACTGGCAGGGAAAACATCCTGCTCCCGACTTCCTTGCATGGGGTATCCGAAGCAGAAAGCAGCCAGCGGCTGAAGCAGTTGGCTGACTATCTGGAAATCACTGATGTTCTGGATAAGTTTCCGTCCAAGATGTCCGGCGGCCAGCGTCAGCGTGTTGCGGCAGCAAGGGCTCTGATCTTACATCCCCAAATGATCCTTGCCGATGAACCGACGGGTGCGCTGGATTCTAAGAACGCAAGAAGTCTTATGGAGAAGCTGTCCGGCCTGAATCGTGACGAACAAGCTACGATCCTGATGGTAACCCATGATTCCAATGCCGCCAGCTTCTGTAAGCGCATCCTGTTCATCCAGGATGGCGTGATCTTTCATGAGCTTCGGCGTGGAGACGAAAGCCAGCAGGAGTTCTACGGGCGCATCCTGAAGGTGATGGCGCAACTGGGAGGGGGCAGCGCAAATGTTCTCTAATCTCATTCTTCGGAACAGCCGCCGCAGCCGAAAGGAAAACGGTCTGTTTTTCAGCTCCCTGGTGATTTCTATTGTTGCCTTTTACATGATTCTTTCCATCTCCACTCAAGATGTGATGCTCTTTTTGCAGAAAATGGAGAGTGACGCAGTTGACAAACTCCTGCTTCTGATTCCTGCGTTTTATGGAATGACCCTCGGTATTCTGTTCTTTTTGATCTATTTTGCCTGCAAGTATCAGTTCGAGCGCAGACGGCATGAGCTTGGTGTTTATCTAATGTTGGGGATGCGTAGAAGTAAACTGTTTGGTATGCTTCTGGCGGAAGATTGCCTGACCAGTATTCTTGCCATGCTCATAGGCTTACCTGTGGCTGTGGTGCTTTCAGAAATTGTCAGTCTTGTCACCGCCAAGCTGGTAGGCATGGGGATCATCGGTCATCAGTTTTCTTTATCCTGGTCTGCGATTGAATGGACGCTGGCAGGATTTCTGGCAATTAAGCTGACGGCACTTCTGATTTTGAGTGGACGAATCAGCCGCCAGGAGATCGGTACTTTGCTATCCCAGCCAACGAACCGCCCCAAAAAGCAAATGCCATCTGTTATCTATGGACTGGCTGCTATATGCGGAAGTGTGATGTTGGCAGTGGCTTACTACATGGCGATTCAGGGAATTGCATGGACAAAGGTAAGTATGATGGGACTGACTTTGCTGTTGGGCATAGTTGGTACGATGCTGCTTTTCTATGGGATGCGTGCGCTGATTGCTTTGATTGTTAAGAAAGGAAAAGGAAATAAGCAGCTTCATGTATTTACCTTCCGGCAGATTCAGGAGAATGTCATTCATCAGTCAAACTCCATGGCCATCAGCTCCCTGCTGATTCTGGCGGCGCTGTGTTGTTTTGGTGCGGGCGTAGGAATTGCAGGAACGAATAGCCTGTCTTCTGGCCATGTAATCGACTATACTTTTGAAGATCATACTGCAGAAGATTCATCGCAGGTTCTTCCGAATATAAAGGCAGTCCTGAAAGAAAACAGTTTGGAAAATCAATTTTCAGAGCTTTTTGAAATGAGGGTTGGGCGTATTCGCACCACAGAAGATTATGATAATGCCTACAGCATGGACGCTGTTATGGACTCTCTTCGGAGCCTGCCCCAGTCGGAAGACCGGGATGTCCTTCTGAACAATCTTGGTTATGCCACATACCCATATTTGATTTGTTTATCGGACTATAATCGTTTGTTGGAATTGTCCGGCAATCCGGCTCTCCAATTAGGCGAAAAGGAGGCCACTGTCTATATTGATACAGAGTTTACTACGGCAAGCCGTACCGCAATGCTGAACCAAGTATTGGCCGGGCAGCCCAAGGTGGAACTGGATGGTAGTCCGATTCATCTTACAGGAGAGGTTCAGTCTGTGAATTTGGTCACGGACCGTTCTATAACCTTGTCCTTTGCATTGATTCTTCCGGATGAAGCATTCCTATATTATAGTCAGGGAATGTATGATACCTATGTCAATGCGGTGCTCAGTGAGCAAGCTCTGAATGGAAATAGCCTTATGACTGCCTATTCCGATCTGAACGAGAAGCTGGACAAAATAGGTATCGAATATGAAAGCTATCTTCAGAATATGGGCCGCCAGCTTTTCTACACCGTAGCATCCATCTATATTACCCTCTATCTGGCGATTGTGTTCTTGGTGGTTGCCAACACCATTGTGGGTGTTCAGTTCCTGATGAGCCAGCAGAAAACCGGGCGTAGATACCAGACCCTGATCCGCCTGGGAGCCACTTACGAAAGCCTTTGCCAGTCTGCCGGAAAGCAGATTGCGTGGTTTATGGGACTTCCTGTATTGGTTGCAGCTGTCAGCAGTCTGTTTGGAGTCAGAGCGTTGTTTACAGGGATACTCTCGTCCCGAACCCGTGGGACAGTGCCTGAAATGCTGCTTGTATCTGCTACTATGATTTTGCTGCTTTGCGTGATAGAATATATTTATATGAGAGTGGTCAAGCACTCCAGTGATCGGTATTTGCTGACACTGATGCAGCCGCAGAGAGAAGAATAATTTGGAAGGAGGTGCTGTCGTGAAAAGAATTGCTGTTGTGGAAGATGAAGTCTATATGCGGGAAGAACTCTGCAATATGCTCCAAAAGGACGGGTATCTTGCGGAGGCAATCACCGAGTTTGAAGATGCCGCTCGGCTCCTGGCAGCCCTCCGTCCTGACCTTGTGATCTTAGACCTGAATTTGCCGGAGATCAGTGGCTTTCAAATCTGCCAGGAACTAAAGAATAAAACCGCTATCCCCGTCCTGGTACTAACTTCCAGAGATCAGGTAAAGGATGAACTGCAAGCGTTCCACTTGGGTGCCGATGAATATTTGACGAAGCCGTGCAGAAAAGACCGGCTTCTTGCCAGGGTATCCAATATTCTCAAAAGGTATGAAGGCCGTACCAATCTCATAGAGGGACCAGATTTCCTGTTAGACCAGCAGACCTACACGCTTTATATTCATAATACCTCTGTCGTGCTTCCAAAAAATCAGGGAAAACTGTTGGTTGCTCTTTTGTCCGGCGGCGATGCTCTGGTCACGACGGAGCAACTTTGCATAGCACTATGGGGAACCACGGAATACATAGACGAAAATGCCTTGCAGGTTAATCTGACCAGGCTGAAAAAGACGATGTCCGGTCTTGAGATGAAGCAGCGAATCGTTGCGGTTCGTGGGATGGGCTATCGTCTGGAAACGGGGGTGGCTCCATGAAGCAGCTTTGGCGCATAACAGAGCGATACTACCCCTGGCTATTGTTGCTGTTGGGCGTGGATTGCTTTTGTGCTATCATTCTTTGGATTTCTGACATTCAGGCATTTCAACCCTTGATTGGGTTAGTAGTTCTGACAAGCCTCCTTTTGTTTTCAGCGATTCTGTTTGTACTAAACAAGCGGGAGACTACCCGCCGAGAACTGTTCCGGGATTTCCTCAGTGATCCTACCATCTGCAACGAGGAACGGCTGCTCAGTGCCATCAGCCGGGAAGAAGGAGAATCTATCCGGCTTCTGGCATCAGTTTTACAGGAACACAAAACTGAGAGTAACAGTATGGCAGATGCCCTACAGGACTATGAAGAATATGTGGAGGGCTGGGCACATGAAGCGAAAACGCCCCTATCGTTGCTGACCATGCTCTTGGATAACCGGAACGATGAAATCTCTCCTTCCCTGCAAGCAAAGCTGGATTATGTCCGCAGTCAGCTTCAGGAGGATGTCACGCAGATGCTGTACTATGCCCGGTTGAAGAGCAGTACAAAGGATTACCGATTTGAGGATGTCAATTTGAATGACTGCTTGGGTGAAGTTCTGGAGGACTATGCCCCACTTCTTGAAGAGAAGCAGTTTGTCATTCTCAACAAACTGCAATCTGAAACAGTCTATACAGACCGTAGAGGACTTCAGTTTATGTTGGGACAAATCGTTAGCAATGCCATCAAATATAGCAGCGATAGTCCCATGCTTACAATTTCCGTGATACATTCGGAGACCGCAGATATCCTTTCTGTTGAAGATAACGGCATTGGCGTAAAAAAATATAATCTGCCGTACATTTTTCAAAAGGGCTTTACCGGGGATTCTACTGACAGCAGAAAGAAGGCTACCGGTATGGGACTTTACCTGGTTAAGAAGATGGCCGACGATCTAAATCTTCATCTGGAAGCAGCTTCCCAGTGGGGAAAGGGCTTCAAGATTGTCATCTTCTTTCCTAAATTGAGATCCAACGGAGGGAAATAATATAAACAGAAAAACGCCCGCAGGATTTTCTCCTGCGGGCAGCGTGTTGTCAGCTATCCCAAGGCTTGTATTCTGTTACAGTTTTCAAATAGGTTTCGGGATCGCCGTTCAAGATAAGGTCTGCATACTCCAAAGGAGCGTTGTAGATCAAATAATCCAGCTCTGACCGCTGATACATATTGTCAGCAATCTCGTTCTCAACGGCGATAGTGTCAATCGCAATCATACTGCCGTCGCTGAATTTCACTTCCACACAGCAATTATCCATATTGTAGGCACAAGATATTAAGGTTTTCATGGTATGTCCTCCATAATTCGTAATATAAAGCGAAAATCCCGTCTGACTTCCTGTTAGAAATCAGACGGGATTTGTCCGTATGCACCCCGGAAACCGTCAGCTAACAGTTGATAAGTAAATTAGTTCCTTATCACTGTTAAGCCAAGGTTTTCCGGGGTTTTCTTATACCTAAACAGGCTGATATAGTTTGACCTCATTTGACCAAACGAGAGCCGTTTTCACCCGATTTTTAGTGGTTAAATATAGGACAGTCGGCAAAAATGGGGTCAAAAAACGGTCTTAGTGGTTAAAAAATAGGACAACCAGAGAACAATTTCGGGGGTATTTTTGAGGGTGATTTGGCACTCTCAGACACCGGATTTTTCGCTGGAGGGTTTGGCATAATCTGACCAAATCTGAACAATTAAATACGATTCTAATGCAGGCACTCAGTAACAAATAACTGGGTGCTTTTTGTCATGGCGAGGAGGAAAGTGACTATCGTGCTTGCATCAGGGAGAGCGAGTGGATTTAACTTCGTCCCAAGTTGGGACGAAGTTGCGGGCTGACGAAATTTTGGCACAACAGGCGGGGTCAAGTAGAAATCAGGTTCAAAGATTTATTCGACTGACAGAACTGATTCCCGAACTGCTGGACAGGGTTACTTTTACTTCTGACACTCTGCGGAAGTATTTTCCCAAAAGCTACACACCAGCCAGGATGCAGGAGACCATTATCAAGCTATTGGAACAATGGCAGCGTAAACGTCAGAGAGACCAGGAGCGATGAAAGGAGCCGCCTATGAAAGATATTTTAGCAAGGGAGCTGAAAGGACATAACATTCTTGCTGTGGAACGCTTTAAGGACAGCACCCGATGGATGATTGAATTTGGTGTTCTCCATCCGTGCAGTGCTTACGGGAGCAGAGGTGATGAAATGCGTCTGTTTCTTGCAGAGGACAGCTATTAGAACGCTCTCCAAGATCATCAGCGCCGGAAAATCAAAATCAAGCGGTATGCCCGTGTTGTTGAGGGACACATCCTCGACTTTAAGCCGGGAAAGAAATGCACAAGAAAATATAGAGAAAGTTGAACGCCACAATTCTTTGATTTAGGATTGTGGTTTTTTTGTACCCAAAATTCGGAAGGAGTGAGGTCGATGGCCGTTTTTCGCATTGAACGGACCCGTGATTATACCGTGATGAGCAATCATCATTTACGAAATGCAAACCTGTCGTTAAAAGCCAAGGGACTGCTTTCCATGATGTTATCTTTGCCAGAGGACTGGAATTACACCACCCGTGGTCTTGCAAAGATCTGTAAGGAGGGCGTGGATGCCATAGGCGTTGCGTTGCGGGAATTGGAGGCTGCCGGTTACATTGTGCGGCACAAGCTGCGTGACCGGCAGGGACGCATCAGCGATACAGAGTATGTCATATACGAGCAGCCACAGCTTAGAAAACCGGATACGGATTCACCAGATACGGAAAACCCGTATATGGATAAACCGGATACGGAAAAGCCCGCAGAATTAAATATAGAGAAATCAAATACTCAAAAACAAAATATTTATGGATCAAGTACCGATTCCATTCCCTTCCGGGATTGCGCGGCAGATTGTCTGCCGGAACGGAAAGGAAGTGATTTTCCGCATGAAATCGTTCGTTCCAGATTCTTGAAGCTGGATAACTCGCACATTGAGTTTGTCATGGACTGTTTACAGAAGAACACCACGGAAATTCGTAACATGAAGCAGTATCTTCTGACCGTTCTGTTCAATGCACCGACCACGATAAGCAATCATTACACCTCACAAGTAAATCACGATCTGTATGGCGGCTGGTAAATGGTCGCTTTTTTATTGCCCGGAACTGCCGGGAGAAAGGAGCAAGCATGATGTCTGAGGGAAAGACCATAGGGCAGCTGATGGAAGAAATGCGGGCAAAGGCAGGAGCGCAGAATTATCACGGTCATGGATATATGGATCTCCAGCGTTTTGCGGAGGACACCCGGCACATGATTATTTTTGATGTGCTGACGAACGATTCCCCTGTTGGCTGGAAAGGTGAACGAACCCGCCTGTTCCTGTCGGATACCGGTTATGAAAAAGCACTGGATAGTCAGGAAAAGGGGCAGATTAAGATTTTGAGCCACGCAAAGGTACGTCAGGGCAATCTGCACTATGACCGTTCTGACCAGTTACGCTAAGGAGGGCGGTATGAAGCGTTATCTTCTGCGGCGGCTGGTGGTTCCGCCTTAGCAAAAAAAGAGATTCCCTGCAAACTTCGTGGAAAGGAGGCGAGAAAATGCAGGAAGAAGTGGAAAACAGAACTTTGACGCTGGTTGTCAGTGGAACAAAGTTTACCGGCAGAATGTTAAAGGCTGCCATAAGCAAGTACATGGCACATCGCAAGGAAAAGAAGCTGGAAAAACAGAGAAGCCGTGATGCGCCAGTTGTTCCGCATGGAAAACAGACTGTGAAGCAGCTTGTCGGGCAGAATCAGGGAATATCCAACATTGAGAT
Organism: Blautia sp. OM06-15AC; assembly: GCF_003481425.1. Taxonomy (NCBI): domain Bacteria; kingdom Bacillati; phylum Bacillota; class Clostridia; order Lachnospirales; family Lachnospiraceae; genus Blautia; species Blautia sp. OM06-15AC. The sequence continues at coordinate 193,048 of NZ_QULD01000001.1, forward strand.
CACAGACCCCTCTATCAAGGAGTTTGAGAAAATCGCCCGGAAATATGGTGTGGATTATGCGGTGAAAAAGGACCGCAGCAGTTCTCCGCCAAAGTACCTAATTTTTTTCAAAGGCCGTGATGCAGATGCTTTGACAGCAGCTTTTACAGAGTACACCAACAAAAAGGTCAAAAAGGCAACGAAAACAGAGCGCTCGTCCGTACTGGCAAAACTTAACCAGTTCAAAGAGATGGTTAAAAATGCTGTGGTGGATCGCACCAAGCGAAAGGAGCTGGAACGATGAAAAAGACATTGGACATCAAAAAGCTCATTTTGCTGAATATGCCGTATATCCTGATGGGACGACTGTTTGCTACCAATTTTGGAGAGGCATGGCGAATGGCAAAAGGGGCGGATGCTTCAGAAAAGTTTCTTTCGCTGATTGCGGTTCTGCCTGGGGCGCTGGAAAGTTTCTGGCCAAGCCTGCATCCATTGGACTTGTTGGTAGGGCTGTGTTGTGGAGGCAGTCTGAGGCTGGCGGTGTATCTTAAAAGCAAGAACGCCAAGAAATATCGACATGGTTTGGAATATGGTTCGGCCCGCTGGAGTGCATAATTTTAAGTGTAAATGACACATACATGGACGCACAGGAGGTTATGCACATGACTGATTATAGCAAAATTACAGCCCTTTACTCCCGCCTTTCCGTGGGCGACGAGGACAGGGACGGCGGCGAGAGCAACAGCATACAGAATCAGAAGAAATTTCTGGAAAGCTACGCCAGACAGTTAAAGCTGACGAATATCCGGCACTACATCGACGATGACGAAAGCGGCAGGTTTTTTGACCGTTCCGCATACTCCCGCATGATGGACGATGTGGAAAACGGGAAAATCGGTGTCTGCATTATGAAAGACCTTACCCGCTGGGGGCGTGACTATCTCCAAGTCGGAAACGCTATGGAGATATTCAGACGGAACAATGTGCGCTTTATCGCGGTCAACAACGGCATTGACAGCGAGAAGCCCGACACATTGGAGTTTGCGCCCTTTATCAATATCATGTCGGAGTGGTACGCAAAGGACATCAGCAAGAAAGTGAAAACGGGCATTAAGACCAAAGGCATGAGTGGAAAGCCGATTGTCACCGAAGCCCCTTACGGCTATGTCAAAGACCCGGACGACAAGGATTTTTGGATAATCGACGAAGAAGCCGCCGAGGTTGTCCGTTTGATTTTCCGTCTGTTTATCGGTGGGAAGAACCGCAATCAAATCGCCATATATCTGACACAGGAGCAAATCCCAACCCCCACTTTCTACATGAAAGACCGCGGGTGGGGAACCTGTAAAAATAAGACGCTCAACGAGGATAACCGCTGCAAGTGGAACAAAGTCACCTTGACCAATATCCTCACACGGCAGGAGTATTGCGGCGATGTGGTCAACTTCAAGACTACAAAGCATTTCCGGGATAAGCATAACCACTATGTAGACCGGAGCCAGTGGCACATCACAGAAAATGTGCATGAGCCGATTATCAGCCGCAGCGATTTTGAAACCGTACAGCGGATTTTGGAAAACGCACCCGTCAAACGCCCCAACGGGGACGGGGAAATCCACCCTCTGTCCGGCTTGCTTTTCTGTAAGGACTGCGGCGCAAAAATGCACATTCGTATAGATTACCGAAACGGCGGCAAGCGGCATGTTGCCTATTGCAGCGAGTACCACAAGGGGAAAGCCAGAAATCTGAAATGCAATTCCCCGCACATCATGGACGCGGACTTGCTCATGCAGACCATCGCAGAAGTGCTGAAGAAAATCGAGGACTATTCTATCAGCAATCGGGCGGAGTTTGAAGCCTTAGTGAAAAAGAACCTTGCCATGCAGCAGACCGACCAGACCAAAAAGCAGCAGAAGCGTATTCCGCAAATCACGACGCGCCTTGAACAGATTGACAAGGTGCTGAATAAGCTCTATGAGGACAACGCCCTCGGCACTATCCCGCAAGACCGTTATGAGCAAATGTCGCAGAAGTATTCGGAAGAATACTATGCGCTGAAAGCGGAGCTTGCCACGCTCCAAGAGCAGCTATCCGCTTATGAGAACGCGGGAGGACGGGCGCAGAAGTTTTTGAAGCTGACGGAACGCCATGCCGCCTTTACCGACCTGACCCCCGCCATTCTCAACGAGTTTATCAGCCGGATTGAAGTGCATGAGCGCGACCAGAAAAGGGCGAGATACGCAATCCAGCACATCAGCATATATTTCAATTATATCGGCAAGTTTGAGAATGAAGTGACACAGCTTGCAGAGCCGACCGAGCAGGAAATCCGGCAAATGCGGGAGGAAATCGAAGAAGCCAAAAAGGAAAAGAGCCGCGCATACCACCGGCAGTATTCAAGGGAGTACCGGGCGCGAAACCTTGAAAAGCAGCGGGAGTATGACCGCATGAAAGCGCGGGAATACCGGGCAAGGCGAAAGGCACAGGCTGCCGCCGCACAGCCCACACAGTAAAACAGAATAACCGTCAACCAAGAGGGATTTTCCGAACTACGGGAAATCCCTCTTTTGCGCCCAAAGAAAGGAGCCGCCTATGGCAGAACAGACCCCCGACAGTATCATCACAACCCAGAGGAACGGGCAGACCATTGTTGCGGAGTTGTTTTTCAATCACAGCAGCACAGAAACGTTCCGCGACAAGCTGCTCAAACTGGTACTTGCCGACAGTTCGCGTTTATCTGCGTCTGACGGTCAAGAGCCGGAAAAAACGGAAATCTTGCGATAACAGCCGCCCCGACGAACCATTCCCTGTCTGGACGGTTTCTATTTGAAAATTCTCATTTCCCCCAAGTCAAGAGCCGGAAAAAACACCCGAAAAATGCCCCTATTGCGTAACAGGGGCGCAGAAAGGAGCTTACATGAGAACAGGGCTTACGAAGCAGGAAAAGACCACCGATATTTGGTTTGACGAGAAAGACCCCCTTATCCATATCCGCACCCACAACACCGACTTAAAGAAGCGGCTTGCCGCCTACACCAGACAGCACCCCGACCAGTGCCGCCAGACCGACGCAGACCCCGAAACGGGCTGCATGGAGTTTGAGATTGCAAAGGGGCGCTTCTCTTTCCGTCTGACCGCCCCATACAACGAGGAACGGCGGGAAGCTGCGCGGCGGTCTGCCAGAGAAAACAAGGCCACTGACAGGCTGAAATGAGGTGGATTTATTCATAACCATGTGCTATGATATTTATAGATAGTGAAACTTCCTTTCAATTTTTTCATCTATACAAGTAACAGAGAAGAACAGGAGGCTTGTTCCATGAGAAAAAAGAGATTGATGATTGCAATAGCTTGTATCATTTTAGTAGGTATCGCGGTAATCGTATTTTTTTCACAACAGGGGAAAAAACCGTATAAGGATTTGGACGCAGCGCAGATTGTTTCCGCTAAAGTGTTATTAACACCGCCAGACAAAACGATTGAGATTGAAAATATCCAAGAATTAGTTGAATATTTGAATGATGTTGTTGTCTATAATGAGGATAATTCTTACACAGAGTATGCTGGACAAGGCGTTGTTTTTACCTTGACTATGGTAGACGGTACACAAACAGATATTATGGCGTATAACCCATTTATTGTCATTGACGGTATCGGTTATAAGACAAAATATGAGCCATGTGAAGCACTCAACAACTATGCAAATGAATTACTAAACTCTGGGACTGCCAATATAATTTTGGAAGAACCGCCCACATTAAGCGTTGTGAGTGACGAAACCGCTATCGGTGCAGTATTAGGAACTTATTCGTGGCAAAAAACAAATATTGACGGAACTGCTGAAAGCACAATAGCTGATAGCCCACACCCGTTAGAGTGCAAGGATCTGTTGTCCCCGCCATTTGAAACAACAGAAACAACAGCTACATTAAGATTTACAGAAGACCCAGATACAATTTTAAGTGTGCAGTGCTGGAGTGACGAACATTGGGGAGAGCCTGCTGCAAACAGCGAAGATGTAACTATTGTTGGAAACGTACTCACTCTTAAACTGGGCGGATATATTTATGAAGTAACAGCTGAATGGAATACTGAAAATGGCTATGGCGGAACAGCAAGCTATTTTATATATTTGAAAACAGCAGACTAAAATTGAATAGCCACCCACAAGGGCAGCCGAGAAAATCGACTGTCCTTTTTCTATGCTTATGAGCAGAAAGGAGCGACCAACCATGACAAAGCCAAGAGAGAAAACCCGCGAGGAGCTGCAAGCCGAGATTGAGGACGGAAAGAAGAAAATCCGGCAGCTTGAGAACCGGGAGAAAATCATCAAGCAGAAGCTATCCGTCGAGGAACGCAAGGCGAGAAACCACAGGCTTTGCAAGCGCGGCGGCTTCATGGAAAGCCTTGTGCCGGAGCTTATTGCCATGCCGGACGAGGATGCGCAGACCTTTTTCCGGCTTGCCCTGACGAGCGAGCCAGCACAGGAGTTTTTGAAAAAACGAGCCGAGGAAACGACAAGCTGAAAATCCCTTAGGAACTAAGGGCGCACTTATACACCCTTACGGGCGTGTGCGCTCTGCCGAGGGCTTATCTCCGCACAGGGAGATTTCCCCGCGCTCCGATATGGCGGCTTTGCCGCAACAAGGGGCTGCACCCCTTGCGCCGCTTCGCGGCTATCCCTGCACACCCACAAAAACAGTACACCCGCCTTTGGCGTCTGTACCATTTTTGAGGGTTTTATCATCCTATCCGGGAGGTGATACCCATAGCCATTTACCATTGGAACATCGGCATTGTGAGCCGAGGAAAAGGCAAATCAGCCGTTGCCGCCGCCTACCGAAGCGGCGAAAAGCTGACAAACGAATGGGACGGAATGACCCATGACTACACTCGCAAAGGCGGCGTTGTCCATACAGAAATCATGCTGCCGCCCCTCGCGCCGCCCTCATTCTCTGACCGTTCAACCTTGTGGAACAGCGTGGAGCTTTACGAGAAAGCCGGGAACGCCCAGCTTGCGCGTGAGATTGACGCAGCACTCCCCATAGAATTATCCAGAGAGGAACAGATCCGGCTTGTCCGGAAATACTGTTCCTCTCAATTTGTTTCCAGAGGAATGTGTGTGGATTTTGCCATTCACGACACCGACAGCGGCAATCCCCATTGTCATATCATGCTGACTATGCGCCCCCTTGACGAGCGCGGCGCGTGGGCGGCAAAGTCCAAAAAGGAATATGACCTTGATGAAAACGGTGAGCGTATCTGCTTGCCAAGCGGCAGATATAAGACGCACAAGGTTGACCTCACGGGCTGGAACAGCCAAGAGAATGCGCTTGTTTGGCGCAAGGCATGGGCTGATATTTCAAACGACTATCTTGAGCGTGCCGGAAGCCCGGAGCGTATCGACCACCGCAGTAACGCCGAGCGCGGCATTGACGAAATACCGACCGTCCATATGGGCGTAGCCGCCTGTCAAATGGAGAAGAAAGGTGTAGCCACCGAGAAAGGCGAACTGAACCGAAATATCCAAAAAGCAAACCGCCTTATACGGGAAATCCGGGCGCAGGTTAGCAAGCTCAAAGAATGGATTGCCGACCTGTTCAAAGTGTGGGAAACCGCCCCGAAGCAGCCGCCGCAATCTCCCAACCTTGCAAATCTGTTGATGAAGTATTTGAGCGTTCAGAGAGAAAAGAGCCGGAAGTATTCGCAGCGTTGGCAACAACAGCACACAGCCGATGAACTGAAAACCATAGCGGCAGCGGTCAACTATCTCTCCGAGCATGGCATCTCTAATCTTGACGAGCTGGACGCTTCTCTTTCCTCTGTCAGTGATAGAGCCTATTCAATCCGGGCAGGAATGAAAACCGCCGAGGAACGCATGAAGAAGCTACAAAAGTTAATTGAATACGGGAAGAACTACACAGAGTACAAGCCCATTCACGATGAACTGAAAAAGCTGCAAAACGGCTGGACAAACAAGCGCGACAAGTACGAGGAAGCCCACCGCGCCGAGCTGACCCTATGGAACGCAGCAAATCGCTATCTCCATGCAAATCTGCCGAAAGGAACAAAGACCTTGCCTATTGCGGAATGGGAACAGGAATATGCTGACCTCAAAACACAAAGGGACGGCGATTATACCAAACTGAAAGAAACCCGCGCCGAGGTTGCCGAGCTTCAAAAAATCCGCAGGTGCGTGGATATTGCACTCCGCGCCGACCAACCGGAGCAGACGCAGAGCCGCACCAAACGGCATGATATAGACCGCTGAAAGGAGTTGAACTTTTATGTATTACACCCAAGAACAGATAGACCGCGCCAAACAAGCCGACCTTGTTTCTTTCCTGCAATCACAGGGCGAGCAGCTTACCCGTGCCGGAAATGAATACCGCTGGAAGCGGCACGACAGCCTGACCGTCCGGGGAAACAAATGGTACAGGCACAGCCAGAGTAAGGGCGGTGCACCCATTGATTTTGTCATGGAGTTTTTCGGCAAGAGCTTCACCGAAGCCGTTGAACTGCTGACAGGCGAAAAAGGAGCCGCCCCGCCGCCGGACAGACCAAGCCCCGCGCCCCTATCCGACTTCCGACTGCCACCCCGCAGCACCGACAACCGCATAGCGAGGAACTACCTCACAGCAGCCCGCCGTATTGATGAAGATGTGACGGGCTTTTTCTTTTCCACCGGGGATATTTACGAGGAAGCCGCCCACCATAACGCCGTATTCGTCGGCAGAGATGAAAGCGGCATACCGCGATACGCCCATCAGCGCGGCACAGCCGGGAGTTTTCGGCTTGATGTGAAAGGCAGCGACAAAGCCTTTAACTTCTGCTACCGTGGCGAGGGCGAAAGGTTGTTTGTCTTTGAAGCCCCGATAGACCTCTTATCTTTCCTCTGCCTGTTCAAAAAGGACTGGCAGAAGCAAAGCTATCTGGCGTTGGGCGGCGTGGGAGAAAAAGCCCTGTTGCGCTTTCTCTCTGACCGTCCGAACATCAAGACCGTTTTTCTCTGCCTTGACAGCGACGAAGCCGGAAACGACGCTTGTAGCCGCCTTGCAGAGCTTGTGCCGGAGGGCTTGACCGTCCATCGGCTTATCCCTCTTTTCAAGGACTGGAACGAGGTATTGCAGCACCGGGCAGAAATCACAGACGGGAAATATCTGCGGGAAGCTGTCTATGGCTTGAAAGAGCCGCCGCAGGAAGAAACCGTTGAGATTATCTGCATGAGCGAGGTTGACACACAGACCGTTGAATGGCTATGGGAGCTGTATATCCCCTTTGGGAAAGTAACCATTGTGCAAGGCAATCCCGGCGAGGGCAAGACCACCTTTGCCCTGCGCCTTGCCGCCGCCTGCACCACCGGGGGAACGCTGCCGGGAATGAAGCCCTTGCCGCCATTCCAAGTGATTTACCAGACCGCCGAGGACGGGCTGGGCGATACCGTCAAGCCCCGCTTGATAGAAGCCGAAGCCGACCTTGACCGGGTGCTTGTGATTGATGAAGCCAAGCGGGAGCTTACCCTGTCCGATGAGCGCATAGAAAAGGCAATCACGCAGAACGGGGCGCGGCTGATTATCCTTGACCCCATACAGGCGTACATGGGCGAAAAAACCGACATGAACCGGGCAAACGAAGTGCGCCCCATGTTCCGCCGCCTTGCCGATGTTGCCGAGCGTACCGGGTGCGCCGTTATCCTTATCGGACATCTCAACAAAGCTGCCGGAGGGCAGAGCGCATACAGGGGCTTAGGTTCTATCGACTTCCGCGCCGCAGCAAGGAGCGTCCTGCTGATCGGGCGCGTGAAGCGAGAACCGAATGTGCGCGTTATCGTCCATGACAAATCTTCCCTTGCGCCGGAGGGCAAGCCCGTTGCCTTTTGCCTTGACCCGGAAACGGGCTTTTCGTGGATAGGCGAATACGACATCACCGCTGACGAGCTGCTGTCCGGCGCGGGCGGCAACACCGCCACCAAGACCGAGCAAGCCGAAAGGCTGATACTTGCCCTGCTTGCAGACGGGAAAGAGCTTGCCAGCGAGGACATTGTAAAAGCCGCAGCCGAAGCCGGAATATCCGAAAGGACGGTACAGAACGCCAAGCGCAACATGGGCGCATTTTAGGCGCAAGGCGTGTCGGCGGTCAATGGTACAACTTCATCAAGAAGAAGCAGCCACCCGAACCCGCAAGCTGAAAGTGCAAAACGCAGACCCTTTGCACTTTGCACTTTGCACTTTCACGATAATTTGCGTCAATAACTCAAAAAAGCACTTGACAAAACGCTTCATGGGGAACCCGTGAGGATATTGCACCTTACGTTGATCCTGTATTTCAGAACAATGTGATTCTGACGAAAACGGAGAGCCTGACCATGAACAGTCGCCCCAAGGACCCCAAGACTGCCAGAAACAAAAATGTACTGGTGATTGGCGGCTCCGGTTCCGGTAAGACCCGATTCTGGCTGAAACCCAACCTGATGCAGATGCACAGCTCCTATGCTGTGACGGACCCGAAGGGAACAATTCTGGTGGAGTGTGGAAAAATGCTCCAAAGGGGCGCACCCAAGCTGGAGAAGGACGGAAAGCCCATGAAGGATAAGCACGGCAAGGTCATTTATGAGCCGTACCGAATCAAGGTCCTAAATACCATCAACTTCAAGAAGTCCATGCACTATAACCCCTTTGCATACATCCACTCGGAAAAGGATATTTTGAAGCTGGTGACAACGCTGATCGCTAATACAAAAGGCGAGGGCAAGGCTGGAGATGATTTCTGGGTCAAGGCGGAAACATTGCTGTATTGCGCGTTGATCGGATATATCCACTATGAAGCTCCGGTGGAGGAGCAAAACTTCTCCACCCTCATCGAGTTCATCAACGCCATGGAAGTCCGGGAGGATGACGAGGAGTTCAAAAATCCTGTAGACCTGATGTTTGATGCACTGGAATCGGAAAAGCCAAACCACTTCGCAGTGCGGCAGTATAAGAAATATAAGCTGGCAGCCGGTGTTGTATGCTCTAAAAGACTTCTTAATCAAGCGGTTGGGAAGTCTCTTAGAACACACAACCTAAAACCGAAGAAAGGAGCGCAAGTTATGAAAAAAAACGAGAAAATCACAGCTCTGTACGAACGACTGAGCCGTGATGACTTTGGCAAAGATGATGACCAACAGCGTGAGAGCAATTCCATTTCCAATCAAAAGGCTATGTTGGAGGAGTTCGCCGCACGGCAGGGCTTTACAAACATTGTCCATTTCACGGACGATGGCATTAGCGGCACCTGCTTTGACCGTCCCGGATTTTTGGCAATGATGAAAGAGGTTGAAGCCGGGAATGTGGAGTATCTGTGTATCAAGGACATGAGCCGCATGGGTCGTGATTATCTGAAAGTCGGTCAGATTATGGAAATCCTGCGTCAGCGTGGCGTTCGCCTTATCGCCATCAATGACGGTGTGGACAGTGCCAGAGGGGACGATGATTTTACCCCTTTCCGCAACATTATGAACGAGTATTACGCCAGAGACACCAGCCGTAAAATCCGTTCCACTTTCCAGTCAAAAGGCAAGTCCGGCAAGCACCTCACAGGCACGGTCATTTACGGCTATCTCTGGAACGAAGCCAGAGACCAATGGTTGGTTGACCCCGAAGCCGCTGATGTGGTCAAGCGCATCTTTGCCATGACGATTGAGGGCTACGGTCCGTATCAGATCGCCAGCAAGCTGAAAGAAGAAAAAGTCCTCATTCCGTCCGCTTACCTTGCCCAGCACGGCGAGGGCGTGAACAAGAATAAGACTTTCAAAGATGTGTACGGCTGGGGTTCTTCCACCATCTGCAACATTCTTGAAAAGCGTGAGTATCTGGGACACACCATCAATTTCAAGACCCGAAAGCACTTCAAGGACAAAAAAAGCCATTATGTCCCGGAGGACGAATGGACGATTTTCGAGAATACCCATGAGCCTATCATTGACCAGCAGACCTTTGACCTTGTGCAGAAAATCCGTGTGAATGTCAGACGCTACCCGGACGGCTGGGGCGAAGCAGCTCCCCTCACAGGCTTGCTTTATTGTGCCGATTGCGGCGGCAAGATGTATGTCCACCGCACCAACAACGGCAAGCGCATTTCTCAATACACCTGCTCACAGTACACCAAAGTTCCTTGCGGAACGCTCTGCAAGACCCAGCACCGTATCAATGAAGATGTGGTACTGTCCCTTGTCTCGGAAATGCTGAAAGCCATTGCCGAGTATGCGAAGCATGACCGAGCCGAGTTTGTCCGTGTGGTGCAGGAAGCGCAGTCCAGCCAGCAGACCACAGAGGTCAGGAAACAGCGGACACGCCTTGCCACCGCAAAGCAGAGAGTTTCCGAGCTGGAAGTCCTGCTCTGTAAAATCTATGAGGACAACATTTTAGGAAAGCTGTCCGACAGCAGATATGCCACTCTGGACGCTCAATACGAAAAGGAACAGTCCGAGCTTACCGCTGAAATCTCTGTTCTGGAAAAGGCAGTCAAGAGCTATGAGAAGCACGAAAAGGACGCTGACCGTTTTATCGCTCTGATTGATAAATATGAGAACTTCGACAAGCTGACCATTGCCATGCTCAACGAGTTTATCGAGAAAATCCTTGTGCATGAGCGTGACCGTAAAGGCAGTATACAGACCACACAGGAGGTCGAGATTTACTTCAATTTTGTTGGGCGATTCGTTCCCCCGGCGTTTGGAGAAGCGGAGCTTACCCCGGAGGAATTAGAGGAAATCCGCAAGCGTGAGGAACGCAAGGACAGGCTTCATCAGAACTACTTGAAGCGGAAAGCCAGCGGAGCGCAGAAGCGATACGAGGATAAAATCAAGGAGCGGAAAAAGGCAGAAATCGAAGCCAAGAAAGCCGCCATTCGTGCAGAGGACATTGCAAAGGGCGTGTTCGTCCCTGTCAGCAGCTTACCGCAGAGAGAGCCAATGAAAGGAGTACAATCAGCATGAATATCACTTACACACAGAACGGCGATTATCCTATCCCGAACATCGTTATCCGCAAGACCAAGCCCATCGGACACTACGGCAGACTTCGCAAGGCGTATCTGGAAATGCACCGCCCGATACTGTTCAATGAACTGGTGCTATCCGACAAGCTCTTTGAACATTGTGCCGAGATTGACGAAGCGGCACGAAACCGCATGGAGCTGATCGTGCGGTCACTGGCAGAGCAAAACGGTGTGACTGAGCAACTGAAAGCCGATAATCAAATGGAATGGGTGCGGCAGATGAACGCTTGCAAGGCACAGGCAGAGGAGATTGTGAAAGCGGAATTGATTTATGATTGAGCGAGGAAGTCCGGGCAGAAAACTGTTCGGACTTTTCTCATATAGTCCAAAGTTGCGGTAGAACTGTTCACAAGTTTTATGGTACAATTTGAATACGAAAAGTGAGCAACAAATGGAGGCTGGCTGACACATTTGTCTGCGGGCGTGATGTCCCAATCGGAAATTTCGTCAGACCATATCTCCATTTTAAAAGAAAAGAGCAAGGCCGGATAGACCTTACTCTTACATTATGAATCGGAATTTACGAAAGAGGTACAGAACATGAAGAAAATCAGAGGATTGCGTAGTTCCGGCAGAGCCGGAACGGCAGCAGCCAGAGCCGCCCCGGAGCTGGTGGAGCCGATTTTGGAGTAAATAAAAGGGGTGATGAAATTTTGCTGGAAACAACGCAAATAAAGCAGCGTTTACCGTTTATTGATTTGATAAGAGGTATAACCATTATTGAAATGATTTCGTATCATTTCTTATGGGATTTAGTTTATCTGTATAATGCAGATATTCCATGGTATAAGTCCCACGGTGCCTATATTTGGCAGCAATCCATTTGCTGGACTTTTATTTTGCTGGCTGGGTTCAGCTGGCATTTAGGAAAAAAACACATGAAAAGGGGATTGTGGGCGTTTGGTGGTGGTGTGGTCGTTTCGCTCGTTACTGCCATAGTTCTTCCCAATGATCGGGTGCGCTACGGTGTTCTAACGCTTATTGGCAGCTGTATTTTGATATGGATTTTACTGGATAAGGTTCTGAAAAAAATCCCGGCTGGGGTTGGGGTAAGTGTTAGTTTTGTGCTATTCCTCATTCTCAGAAGTTGGACGAAGCAAGACCCCATCCAACTATCTGATAATTTGCTGAATGTTACATGGTTGAAATCGGTATTAGCTTATATTGGATTTCCGCAAGCTGGCTTTTCATCTACCGACTATTTTCCGTTGCTCCCATGGATTTTCTTATTTGCAACAGGATATTTCCTGTACAGTTTCTTACAGGAAAAGGGGCTGATTAACCGGCTATTTGGAAAATGGAAAGTTCCAGGTATTAACTTTTTAGGGAAACATTCGCTTATTATTTACATGATACACCAACCGATCTGCTATGTTGTAGCGTTCTTGGTTTCGGAGATTTTTTAATATTGAGCCGTTGATCGGTGGAGTAAACAAGAAAGGAAGCCACCAAAAAGGGGGCTTCCTTTCTTTAATATCGGCAAATGTGTTTATTTTTGATTATCACAGTTTGTAGCCGGTGATGTATCGGTCGCTACCAACTTCGCCAGCGAAGAAATCGTTAAGGGAGCTGCAAGCGAAGAATCTCTAATACGACAGATTCAAGTTTGGCGAACTGATAAAATCCCTTTAGGAACTAAAGGGCGCACTTCTATACTCTCCTATCGGGAGTATCGTGCGTCCTGCGGAGCTTCATTCTCTGTCAGCAGAAAAAAGCTGCATGACCGAGAATGTTTCGTCACTTCGTTCCGTCAAGGTGGCTACACCCCCTTGCGCTGCTAATGCGGCTATCCCTTGTGTACTTGCCGTCCGCAAACGGTTTTGACAAACCGTTCGCCGCCAGCAAGTTTGGAAAAACAAATACCGAAAATCAGACCGTTGACTGGTCGCACTATGCGAAAAGTTGACGGTCTTTTTTTATCCCCAAAATCAAAAATAGGAGGTCAATCACAATGACAAAACCGAAAACCCTTGACCAGCTCCGAGCCGAAAAGGAACGGGCCGAGACGCAGCTTGCACAGGAACAGCACAAGCTCAACCGTCTTGAGAACAGAAAGAAATATCTGGAGAAAGGCGAAAGGCAGAAACGCACCCATCGTCTTTGCAATCTGGGCGGCACGATTGAGAGCCTTGCCCCGGAGGTCAAAGATCTCACACGCACCGAAATGACAGAGCTGATGGAACAAATCTTTTCTTTGTCCGAAGTCCAGCGAGCCGTCCGTCACATGACGATTACCCACATCAGCCAAGCAAACGGAGAAAAGGAGTTGAAAGCCGATGGCACTATTTCATCTGAGCGTCACGCAGACTAAGCGAAGCGCAGGACAGTCCGCTATCGCTTCTGCTGCCTACCGAGCCGGGGAGCGATTGTATAGCGAGTATTACGGCGAATACAGCGACTACACCAGAAAGGGCGGCGTGATCTGCTCTGACATTCTCCTGCCGTCCCATGCACCGCCCGAATACGCAGACCGCCAGACCCTATGGAACGCCGTGGAAAAAGCCGAGCGTGGAAAGAACGCCCAGCTTGCATACAGCTTTGACATTGCCTTGCAGAATGAATTTTCCCTTGAGGAAAACATCGCTCTTGCAAGGCAATTTTTATTGGAGAACTTTGTGAGCCGGGGCATGGTGGTTGACTTCGCCGTACACCAGCCAGACCGGGAGGACGGCGGCATACCAAACCCGCATTTTCATGTGATTTGCCCTATCCGCCCCATCGAGCAGGACGGCAAATGGGGGCTAAAGCAACGCCGGGTGTATGAGCTGGACGAGGACGGCAACCGTATCCGAGACCAGAACGGCGAGTTTGTTTTCAACGCCGTTCCCACTACCGACTGGGGCAGTCCCGAAACGCTGGAATACTGGCGGCAGACATGGGCGGAGCTATGCAACGCCAAGTTTGCGGAAAAGGGGCTTGACGTTCGTATCGACCACCGAAGCTATGAGCGTCAGGGCGTGGAGTTTCTTCCCACTGTCCACGAGGGCGCAACTGTCCGGGCAATGGAGAAGAAAGGCATACGCACCGAGAAGGGCGAGTTCAACCGCTGGATCAAGGCAACCAATGCCGTGATCCGGGACATCAAGAAGAAAATCGCTCTCCTGTTCGATTGGATTGCCGAAGCAAAAGCAGAGCTTGCCAAGCCGCAGGCACCCGACCTTGTTTCTCTGCTGAACGCCTATTACACCCAGGGCAGAGCCGGGGCGTATTCGCAGAAAGGCAAGGTCAGCAATCTAAAGGAGATGAATGAGACTTTCAATTATCTCCGGGCAAACGGGATTTACTCCCTTGAGGATTTGGAACACCGTGTCAGCGAACACAGTGCTACCACAGAGAGCTTGAAGAAAACGCTGGACGAACAGAACGCCCGAATGAAAGCAATCAAGCAGCTCTATGACAGCTCCGCCGCTTTCCAGAGCTTGAAGCCTATCTATGACGGCTTGCAGAAAATCAAGTTTGAGAAGCCCAGAGCCAAGTACAAGGCAGAGCATGAAGCGGAACTGAAACAGTTCTACGCCGCCAGACGAAAGCTGACCGGGGAGTTCCCGGACGGCAAGGTGGATATGAAAAAGCTGTCCGACGAGTATGACGAGCTGGAACAGGAGCACAACACCACCTATGGCGAGTTTAAGACCGTCAGAGACGATTTACACCGCCTTTGGAAGGTCAAGTCATGTGTAGATACTGCCGCCCGATTTAACGAGCGCACAGAGGAACAAAAGCTCCAAAATCGACCCCAAACACGACAGAAAAGGGAGGAACTATCCCGATGAATTACACCCAAGCACAGATTGACCGGGCAAACGCCGTCAGTCTGGAAGATTTTCTCCGCACACAGGGAGAGACACTTATCAAAAGCGGACGAGAATACCGCTGGAAAGAACATGACAGCCTGACCGTCCGGGGAAACAAGTGGTTTCGCCACAGCCAGAGCAAGGGCGGCTATCCCATTGATTTTGTCATAGAGTTTTACGGCAAGTCCTTTCCCGAAAGCTGACAATTATCCAGGGCAATCCCGGCGAGGGCAAGACCTACTTTGCCATGCGCCTTGCGGCGGCTTGCACCAATCGAAAGCCTTTGCCCGGTATGGAGACACTTGAACCTTTCAATATCATCTATCAGACCGCCGAGGACGGTCTGGGCGATACGGTCAAGCCCCGATTGATGGAAGCAGACGTAGCCCTTGCGCTGTAATTCTTTTTCAAGTTTTCTGCGTTCTTTCTCAGAATCCTTAAGTTCGCGGTTAAGCCGGGAAGCTTCTTTAGCGATGCCACCATTGGCATTCATGCAGGCATCTTTCCAGGCTTTGATCTGCTCGATATAAAGACCTTTTTTACGGGCATACTCGGCAAGTTCCGTTTCATTCATACCTGCTGTTTCAACAACAACTAAAAATTTATCCTGTGTACTCCAGTCATCAGGAACAGCATCCGTACCAGGAGCAGCATAGCCTTCCTTTCTGGCTTTATCCCGCCAGTTACGAAGTGTCTGTTCAGAGATTCCTTCTTCTCTGGATATCTTGGTAATAGATTCATTGTTTGGTGGAAGCATCCTCCTGAGGAGTGCATCCTTTAATTCTGGACTATCCTTTCGACATTTGCCCTGTCTCTTTTTTTGCCAATACCATAGACAGTTTTCTTTCATTTGCTGTTGTCTCCAATCTCCATACACTGATATGGATAAAGCCTGCCAAGTATCATGCTGATACAGCACCCGGCAGTGCTTTCTGAAAATATGGTTTCTCTGTACTCTTTCTTATCACCCCAGAGATGTAGGATTTCTCACAGGCGGCAGTGTGCTTCACTGCTCCATTGGAAGTTGTCACTCTGTCAGTCGATTCTCCTCGCCCCAGACACAGAGCTGATCCAGCACAGTCATCAGCGTTTTTCCTCGTTCCGAAAGCGTATATTCCACCTTCGGCGGAATCTGCGGATACTCGGTGCGGACGATCAGTTTATCCGCTTCCAGCTCCTTGACAGTCTACATCTGCATTTTTAAAAATATGCGTTTCAAGATTTTTTGAAAGTAAGCGCAAAATAATTCGACGGATTGTGTTGCCCTAAAAATCAATTCATAATAATCATTAGAGAATGCAAGCATTTCACTTCATTTTCTCTTGCTTGAAATGATAGATGCGAGCATTTTACTCTATTCAAGTTATCCCTGTGTGTTAGGATAGTTGTCAGTGAAAGATAATTACTTTTGTGGTAGTATGTAGCTATCACAGGAAGGGAGCTTTCGCTATGAACTATGACGAAGAAGGCGATGGATAAACTGATTACAAGGAAGGAAGCAGCCAGTATACTGGGAATCAGCGTAAAAACACTGGATGCTGTAAGAACAGACGGTTTGATCTCCTATGTTCAGTATGTGGAAAACGGCTGCTGATGCAGTCAGCACAGATTAGGATGACAACGCTGATTGACTATACATCAAAAGTGAAGAACTTGGCTTTGTTGGCAGTAGTCTACCAGAATTTTTCATTACAGTGTTTTGCTAAAGAAATCCGATGGAGCTATACCCTGGATTTTTCTGTATTCTCTGGGTGACATTTTGACTATAGACTGAAAAGCGCTTGAAAATTTTCCCTGGGTTTGGTAGCCTACCTGGGAAGCAATATCCGCGATAGTGTCATTTGTTTCCCGTAATAATTTCATAGCCTGACGCACTCGAAATTCCTTCATATAGGTGGCGATAGGCTGGCCGTAGACTGCCTTGAATATCTCCTTTAGAGTGGAGGTATTTATCAAATACTGTTTGGAAAGTTCTGCGATCGTAAATCGTTGATCCAAGTGCTCTGTCAACTGTTGATGAATTTCTTTTATCAATTCGGTTTGCTGGGAGAAGTATTGGGTCAATTCTTTATGCTCCGATTTCATGTTGCTCAAATAAATCAAAATTTCCAGCACCTTCAATTTCAAGAGGGAAATTCGAACGGATACAGGAGCAGAAAAGAGTGGGGCAAAAATGTGCTCTAAATCGGAACAGGACGGGATTGCGGATGGCTTTCCGGAGCAAAATCGATCCCGTAACTGGTCTGCCTCCACACCGGCATTCTTTAAAACTTCCGGGCAAATGGAAGAGAGCTGTTTCAGATCCACGGAAATGGAAATTCCCTCTGCATATCCTAGGGGAAACATCATGGCGGAATCCGCGCAGCAGGCCATACTGTGTGCTGTCACATCACCTCTACCTAAATAGACGGCAGTACCGTCTTGCATATTCCAACCCACGCGACCACTGCAACAATAGTAAATTTCTAAAACAGAATCCGAAGCATCATGCTGAAACTTGATCTCTGAAGCAAGAAAAACATTGAAGGATACCTCTATTCCAGGAAAAGTTTCATATGCCTCCATAACCCCTTTTCCAGCGGTAACCGCTCGAAACTGTTCTCCAAAGAGTGTGGTACCCGTTCCGCCAGCCCGGCAATGCTTCAAGGCGAGGGTGCCGTTTGGAATCTTTTGAAATTTTTGAGCGATAACTTTGGATTCTTCTTTTTTCATGGCGTTCCTTTTTGTTTTTCTACTTGCGACGGACAGGCGATTTTTACAAGCCACTCAATCATGTGATGGAAATTTCGGGCCTGCTCGGTATCGGCCGCTTTATAATAGACCTCTTTTCCGTCCCGGCGGCTAACGATCAGACCTGCTGATTTCAACTGCTTGAGATGGTGAGAAACTGCAGGACTGCTCATATTTACCATGGCTGAAAGATTGATAACACATTCCTCACAGTGGCAAAGCAACCAAAAAATGCGAATACGGCTGCCATCCCCCAGCTGCTTGAAAATATCAGCTACGGTTTGAAAGTTTTCTACGCTGGGCATATGTTCCAGTTCCTGCTCGATAGTTTGTCCGTGGTCGTGTGGTAAGGGGTTCTGAATCATTTAGCACTCCTCCTTAAAGTCTATCTTACCATAGGCTGAAGGAAAAAGAAACTTTACTTCTGAAATATTTCTGGTTCAGGACCAGCGTCATGGGTGTAATCCAAGATACGGACACCATCACCTATCTCTTTCTGCACCAGCTCCCGCATACGTTTGGCAAAAGGACAGGGGTAACCAATGGGAGTCATGTGATATTGTTCCAGCACATCTTTCAACGTGATTCCTTGCATTCTTTGTTCCGCTGTTTTTTGAATGTCCAAGTAAAAATCCCGCAGCACCAGTTGAATATTTACACCCACGCCACAGGCAGGATTGGTGTGGATGTCCTGATGGAGCAGGGGCTTGTTGCCCTCTACTGCCCGATAGGCATCCAGTAGAGTGATTTTCTCCGGCTCACGAGCCAGAGCAGGTCGGGGATGTCCCTTCACGCTGACCAGCAGTCCTCCCTTCCGCAGGGCGGACATGAGCTGGCGCACATAGGCAGGATTCGTCTGAATGCTCTCTGCCAGCTTGTTACTGGTCAGGTCGCAGTTTGGGTACAGAGCGATAAAAGCCAGAATATGAACAGCATCGCTAAGGCGGGTAGAATATTTCATAGCCTGATCTCCTTTTTTACTTTGATGTTATTTTTATTATAACAACATATTGACAGTGACGCAAGAGGATGCTAAAATAATTTGAAGTAAGAATAAAAATAACACCCACTTGAAAGGAATGGTGACAATGAACTTCTATGATGATCTGGTCATGCAGACCCAGATGAATTATTCCAGGCACTATCATATCTATGCTTCCGGCGGTACGCCTTATCAGCTGACTGACAAAAAGCCGCTGCCGTATAGCGAACAGATCCATCGTTTGGTACAGGAGGTAAAGGAAGCTGACTGTGTGGTAGTGGGCGGGGCCTCCGGCCTGTCCGCTGCCGGTGGTGGAGATTTTTACTACGAGGACAACGACTCCTACCGCAAATACTTCCGCCCTTTTGCCGAGAAGTACCACTTCAAAGGTGCTTTTGCAGGGATGATGCACCCCTGGAAGACAAGGGAAGAGTATTGGGGGTATCTCGCCACATTCCTTCACACTACCCAGACCGCACCTGTGCGTCATTCCTATTTGGATTTAGACGCTTTGCTGAAAGGCAAGGACTTCTTCATCCTCACCACGAACCAGGATACCCAGTTTGTCAAACTCTACCCGGAGGAGAAGGTGGCAGAGATTCAGGGGGATCACCGCTTCTTCCAGTGTGCCGCCTGTTGTACCGATGACACTTGGGATGCGGTAAAGCCGGTGGCTGATATGGTAGCCGCTATGGGGAGTGACACGAAGATTCCCACGGATCTCATTCCCCGATGCCCCCACTGCGGCGGCGAGGCATTCCCTTGGGTGCGAGGATATGGGAATTTTCTGCAAGGAAAGAAATACGAAGAACAGTACGAAAAAATTTCTCGCTATGTGCTGGAACACAAAGACAGCAAAATTTTGTTCCTGGAGCTGGGCGTGGGCCGAATGACTCCCATGTTTATCCAAGAACCTTTCTGGAACATGACCCTCAGCTTTCCCCATGCTCGATATATTGCTGTCAACAACAAGTATGACTTCCTGCCCAAGCAGTTGGAGGACAAGGGCATGACCATTGTGGCCGACATTGCTCAAGTGCTGCGGGATGCACGGGATACCATGGACAGCGGAGATAACGATCGATGAGGGTTGCAAACCAAGCGACGCTTCAGGAACTTGCCGAGCGTATTGATCAAGCAGATGCCGTTGTGATCGGAGGCGGCTCCGGCCTGTCAAGCGCGGCTGGATACGACCACTACCATTGGTCCCCGGCACTTTCGGAGGCATTGTCTCCCTTTCGCGAACAGTATGGCTTTACCTCTCCGCTGGCTGGATTCTACCATTGCTTTTCCAGCTATGGGGAACAGTGGGGGTATTACAGTCAATATATCCGCTTCATGTGGGAAGCCCCTACTGGGCAGCCCTATCTGGACCTGCAGGCGCTTGTTGCGGACAAACCTGCTTTTGTTCTGACCACCAATGTGGATCAGCAGTTTTTTCGAGTATTTCCCCAGAAACAAATTTGCGCCTTTCAGGGAGACTTTAGCTACTGCCAATGCAGTCAGCCCTGCCGGGATGATATTGGGGAAAACCGCGAACTGGTGAAGGAACTGACTGGTTGCCTGGCAGGTGTTCGCCTGCCGGAGGAGGCTGTTCCTCGTTGCCCGGATTGCGGGCGGGTGCTGGTGCCCTGGGTACGAGATGATACCTTTCTGGAGGGAACCTTCTGGCAGGATAGTCTGCATCGCTACCATAGATTCCTGCGACACTGGATAATGGATCAGTTCGACAAAAAAGTCCTGCTGTTGGAACTTGGCGTGGGTGAGATGACACCCAGTATCATCAAATTGCCCTTCTGGGAACTTACTGCCAAAAACGAAAACGTCTTTTATGCATGTCTTAATCGAGAGGCAGCTCATAGGCCAGAGCATCTGCGGGGACGCAGCCTGTATCTGCAAGGAGATTTGGCGGAAACTCTGGCTGCCCTCCGGCAGGAGCGATCCATCGCAGCAACCATAAAATAGAAAGGAGCGAACAAATATGATTGATTGGAACCCTATTGCGAAAAAATTCAGAGAAGCGGACGCTATCCTGATCGGAGCCAGTAACGGCCTGTCCATCACCGAAGGACTGCATTTGTTTGCGGACAATGCGACTTTTGAAAGACTGTTTGGGGATTTCAAACAAAAATACGGCTTACGTTGTATTTTGCAGGGCATGATGGCCGGATGGCCCAGCGAGGAGGAAAAATGGGCCTTCTGGGCCCGGCTCATCCATCGTTACTGTGGGCAGTACCAGCCTACGCCGGTGATGAACGATTTGAAGGCCATTGTAGGAGAAAAAGATTACTTTGTCGTCACATCAAACGGAGAAGGTCACTTTGAACTGTGTGGCTTCGATCCGACGAAAATCTATGAGATTGAGGGCAACTGGATTACTATGCAGTGTGCCCGCCCCTGCCACGATACCCTCTATTCAAGTTTAGAGGTGGCCGAAAAATTATCGGCTGCCGAACAGGGCGGCCATGTGCCTACAGAGTTGGTGCCGCGTTGTCCCAAGTGCGGAGGTCCCATGGACATCCACATGGGCGCGGGTCAGAGAATGATCCCGGATGCCGCTGCCCAGGCACGGTTCCAAAACTTTCTGAAAACCTACCACGGAAAGAAACTGGTGGTTCTGGAGCTGGGCATTGGCTGGCGCAATCAGCTGATCAAGGCCCCGATGATGCGCCTGGTGGCCGGCGAGCCAAACGCCACTTATGTGACCATCAATCTGGGGGAGATCTACATTGCGGACAATATCAAAGAGAAGTCCTTCGGACTGGACGGGCGGCTGGATGAGCTGCTGCCTGCTCTCCGGGAGGCGTGTGAGGTATGACGATTTCGGAGCAGGTTCAAAATGACTATACAAATGCATAAACTCTCATGAACCAGGTTGCTTCCTGAATCCTTTGCAGCAGTAGAGAATGCATAAAAAGCCGGGAAGTTGACTCAAATTGTCAATGCCTCCCGGCTATTATCAGGCAGATATTAATATAGTTAGAATCATGGTATATATTTCATTCCCCATTGGGAAATGGCGTAAAAGACCGGCAGCAGGTCCCGCCCTTTTTCGGTGAGGGAGTACTCCACTCGCAGAGGCATTTCATTATATTGGATACGCTGAACCAATTCGTCCGCTTCCAGCTCTTTCAGCGCGTTGGTCAGAGCTGTGTTGGTAATGGGTTTGAGAACTTTTTTCAGTTCCCCAAACCGCATAGGACACTTGATGCACAGTTCATAGAGAATTTGGAGTTTCCATTTGCCCTGCAGCATTTGAACCACCGGCGTGACCGGGCAGTTTCCCTCGCCGGTTAGAATGACAC
Organism: Blautia sp. OM06-15AC; assembly: GCF_003481425.1. Lineage (NCBI taxonomy): Bacteria > Bacillati > Bacillota > Clostridia > Lachnospirales > Lachnospiraceae > Blautia > Blautia sp. OM06-15AC. Next base: position 214,875 of record NZ_QULD01000001.1, read on the forward strand.
TGCCAACCTTTTCTTTGAATTCTTCATAAGTCATAATTGGATCGTTCCTCGTCTTTTGCAGTATATTTTTTGATACCAGGTATAAATAATTTGCGTACTTGAACAAAAATTACTATCAGATATAATAAATATATCACTGGTTGGCCATACAGTCAACGACTGAAATCTCTTAGAAAGGTCTGAATTTTATGAAAGAACTGAACATTATGGAGGCTACTGTTCTGACCTCCCCCAATCCGCTGACACTGATCTGCTCTAAAAAGGAGGATGGTTCTACGAACCTGGCTCCCATTTGCTTTGTGTCTTACCTCTCCTTCAATCCGCCTATGGTGGGCTTCGCCACTGGCAAACAGTCCCACACCGGCAAGCGTGTGCGTGAGACCGGCAAAGTCATTGTCACTGTTCCCGGTGAGAGTCTGGCAGGCGCAGTAATGGCCTGCGGAGCATCTACCGGTGCCGAGACCGATAAGGTGGCCGCCAACAACATCGAGATGATGGCTGTGGAGGGCAGCGATATCCAGATTCCGGCGGACACCCGGCTGGCGATGGTGGCTATCTTGCAGCAGTCGGTGGAGGTGGGCGACCATATCCTGCACATCTGTCAGGTGGACAAGTTCCTGGGCGATGAGGACAAGAAGGGCCTGTATGCCTGGAACGGCTTCGGGAAAGTTGCACCTGCGGCAGAAGGCTAAATCTTAAAACGGTAAGGAGGCATCAGCGGTGGCTGTTTGTATTAAATTGAGTGGATCGTCATTGGGACTGAGACCGGACATAGGAAGGGCAAAGCCGTATCGAAACCGGAATGGGTGTGGAACCTGACACATCAGGCCCATTCGCTTGGCATCCCTGTATTTATGAAGGAAGATCTGCTTCCTATCATGGGCGAGGCACAGATGGTACAAGAATTTCCCCTGGCTTTTTACCGGGTATTGGAGGAACAGAAGACATGACAGAAGTAAAAGAGAGCAGCATTCTGATTCAGGATGTAGAAACCAAAAATATTATGACAAAATCCGCCCTGCCGGTGGGAGGCTATTCCGTCAATCCTTATGTGGGCTGTACCCATGGCTGCAAATACTGCTACGCCTCGTTTATGAAGCGATTTACCGGGCACACCGAACCGTGGGGGACATTCCTGGATGTGAAACATTGGCCAGCAATCAAAAATCCGCAAAAATACAAAGGGCAGCGCGTAGTCATCGGTTCAGTGACCGATGGATATCTGCCCCAGGAGGCTCAGTTTCAGAACACCCGAAAGCTTCTTGAACAACTCCGGGGCAGTGAGGCAGAAATTCTCATCTGTACCAAGTCAGACTTGGTAATCCGTGACATCGACCTTCTGAAAAAATTGGGAAAGGTCACGGTCTCTTGGTCGATCAATACATTGGACGAAGGCTTTAAAAATGATATGGACAATGCCGTCAGCATCAAGCGACGGCTGGATGCCATGAAGCAGATCTATGATGCGGGCATTCGCACCGTCTGCTTTATTGCCCCTGTCTTTCCGGGTATCACGGATTTTGAGGCTATCTTCCATCAGGTCAGAAATCAATGCGACCTGATATGGTTAGAAAATCTAAACCTGCGAGGCGGATTCAAAAAAGACATCCTTGACTATATACGTAAAAAACATCCTGACTTGGTTCCGCTGTACGACGCTATCTACAACAAGAGAGACAGAAGCTACTTCCGTGGTTTGGAGGATCAAGCGGAACGGCTGGCGAAAGAAAACAGCTGTCCCTTCGTGGACAACGAGCTGCCCTACGGCCGGGCAGAGCCTGGGCACCCGGTCATTGTGGATTACTTTTACCATGAGGAAGTGCGTGGCTCGGAAAACACCGGGCGACGCAACTCCCAAAAATAATTTGTGAAATAAATGGGTTCTGACATGGAGCTGTGCTTCAATGTCAGAACCTTTTTTAGCACTGTTTACCCATTCAGAAGTTTTCTTATCCCTCTTGGAAGGACTTGTACTCCGTCCATTGTTTTTCGATTTTCCCCGCTCTACAATGTAGACAGAACGATTAAATGATAGGTGTTTATCAAGTTTTACATAAAATTATATTACCGGTAAGCATACGATGAGCAGATGTTTTTTATTGCCTTTCGAGTATAGATACGTTAAAATATACTTATTAAGCATGATGAATTTGGGAGGTATTTTTCGTGGAAATTAGAGTTCTTCGATATTTTCTGACTGTAGTAAGGGAAGAAAGTATCACAAAAGCCTCAGAAGTTTTACATATCACGCAGCCGACACTTTCACGTCAGCTTGCACAGATGGAGGAAGATATTGGTGTAAAGCTGTTTGATAGAGGGACACGGAAAATCAAATTGACAAATGAAGGAATACTTCTTCGCCGTCGTGCGGAAGAAATTTTGCAGCTTGTAGATAAGACAGAAAAAGAATTAGTGGAGCAAGAGGAACAGGTGGAAGGTAAAATTTCCATTGGGTGTGGAGAAATTGCTGCTGTACAACTTCTTCCTAAAATAATTGAGTCCTTTCGTCGGAAATATCCCCGTGTTACTTTTGACATTTTTACAGCCACAGCAGATTTGGTAAAGGAACAAATGGAGAAGGGACTACTGGATATTGGTTTGCTTCTTGAGCCGGTTGATATGGAAAAATATGAATTTATTCGCTTGAATATAAGGGAAAAATGGGTGGTTCTGATGAAATCGGATGATCCACTCTCCAAGAAAGAAACGGTAAGCGCAAAAGATTTGTCTGTACTGCCTTTGATTCTTCCTAGGCGTATGAATGTGCAGAGTGAGTTGGCAAGTTGGTTTGGCAACTACTATGAGAAACTGGATATTGTTTTTACCAGCAATTTAAGTACGAACAGCGCAATTATGGTGAATGGAGGCTTGGCATATTCATTGGTGATTGAAGGGGCTGTACCGTTCTGGAATCAATCAAAGGTTACATTCAGACCGCTTGATCCGCCACTTACAGCAACAAGTGTATTAGCATGGAAACGTGGTCAGCCGTTTAGCTTAGCAACCACAAAATTCATCAAACATATTCAATGCTTTTTAGGCATGGACAAACCATAAAAACTAAGTATTTGATATAATTCAATTAGAAAATTATAATATAGGTGTAGAGATAAAGCAAACAGCTTTAATTTCTGCACCTATATTTTTTATTGAGGAGGGAGTGCCATTTCATGAAACCGGATTATGATTCCCGTATAAACGCCGGATTAAGCAAAGAAGAAATCGCAAAAATTTCAGGATGCGAAGATCAAGAAATGCAGATAAGGATGTTGCGAAAATATCGGTACAAATTGCTTGATGAGGTACATGAAAAGCAGCAGTCACTTGATGCAATCGATTATATGATCTGTAAAACAAAAAAATAACAATAAGAGGAGGAAAAGGCGTGAATCAGCAAACAACTCTGTTTTCAAACGAGAAGTTGATGGCTATGATTATTCCCCTGTTTTTAGAGCAGCTGCTGATAATGCTTGTAGGGATGGCGGACACACTGGTGGTCAGCTACGCAGGAGAAGCGGCAGTATCCGGTGTTTCACTGGTAAATCAGTTCAATACTATTTTTATTTATCTGTTTACAGCATTGGCATCTGGAGGGGCGGTTGTGATCAGCCAGTATATTGGTAGAAAGAAAAATGATGACGCTGGAGAATCCGCCAGTCAGCTTCTTTCATTTTCTGCGATTTTTTCCATACTGATCGTAGTGATGGTTCTAATTGGAAATGAAGGGATGCTTCGTCTGATGTTCGGTAAAGTGGAAGATTCTGTGATGCACTCTTGTATTACATACCTTAGGATTTCTGCATATTCCTATCCGGCATTGGCGGTTTACAATGCTGGCGCTGCCCTTTTTCGCAGTATTGGAAAAACCAGTGTGACCATGTATTTGTCGGTAATTTCCAATATCATCAATGTTATTGGAAATTTCATTGGTGTACTTGTTTTGCGTGCAGGTGTTGCAGGTGTTGCATACCCTTCACTGATCGCTCGGACATTTTCAGCCGTGATGATTACAGTACTTTGTTTTCAGAGAAAAAATGAAGTGTTCTATCGCTGCAAGTGGATTTTCCGGTGGAATGTGGATTTCATGAAACAAATTCTAAAAATCGCTATTCCAAATGGGATGGAAAACGGTATATTCCAGTTAGTCAAAGTAGCATTAAGCGGTATCGTTGCACTTTTTGGAACATATCAGATTGCTGCAAATGGTGTTGCACAAAGTATCTGGTCATTGGCTGCGCTGGCGGGAGTCGCTATGGGTCCCGTATTTATAACGGTCATTGGACAGTGTATGGGAAATGGGGATGCAGATGCTGCGGAGCATTATTTTAAGAGATTGACAAGAATCACATTGCTGATTTCATCGGCATGGAATCTTTTGATTTTTCTTCTGACTCCATTCTTTATGAAATTTTATGCTTTGCAGCCGGAGACCAAACGGCTTGTAATCTGGCTGGTTTTAATCCATAACGTGTTTAATGCAGCAGCATATCCCTTTTCCGGTGCGCTTAGTAATGGGCTGCGGGCAGCGGGTGATGTGAAATTTACCATGTATGTTTCGGTTATCTCCACGATAGCGGTGCGTCTGCTTTTATCATGGCTCTTGGGAATTGTTTTGAAAATGGGCGTGATCGGGATTGCTATTGCAATGGTTTGTGACTGGAGCATTCGGGCGGTCATTTTCTTCTGGAGGCAGAAGTCCGGAAAATGGAAAACATTTCAGGTGATATAGATTCATTTATAATAAGTTCAATATCGGTATATTATGCCTTATGGTCTTAGCAAGTTTTGCCGTTTTGCTGTGAATGTGTGGGAGGTCAATCCTGCTGGAAAAGCTGATGAACAGGTTGCCAGAGAAGGGCTTTCCTGTATGGAAGTTTGGATGAAAGAACTGGGACTTACAATGAATCTCCATGAGTTGGGGGCAACAGAAGAAATGTTGCATGGTATTGCAAATGGAACCATCATCATGGAAGGTGGATATAAGGTGTTGAATCATGATGAGGTATTGGAGATTTTGAAGAACAGTTTGTAAGCATTCAAGTAGGAGCTTTTATAACGATAATATAATAGAAAAAGGCAAGTGCTGTGAAAGAAATTTTTCTTTGATGTTGCTTGTCTTTTTTTAATTCATCACTTGACATTGTGGCAAAGAAATCCTGAAAGGGGACGAGTAGAAAAAAGAGCAGCTGCATGAGCAGGAAGAAGAAAATAGACAGAGCAGTTGATGATGTGGAATGTCCGGTGCAGTGTGGGTGTAATGCTCATGTTGCATCGGACTTTTTTCGAAAATGATTTTTAATAATGTTGATTTTCAACTACTTTTAACTCAAATATTGCATCTTAACTTAAAAAGAGTTAAGATTGCAAGTAATGACATGGAATATCTCGATAAAGTTCCTGGAGTCAAGAATCAAAGTGTTTTTAAAGAAGCTTATGTTATGGGATATTTTATTTACTAATGTTGATTTTCAACTGCTGGACGAATGGGAGGGGTGCTTCATGCCGTTGCAAATGATCAGAAACGATATTACAAAAATGAGTGTTGACGCAATCGTCAATGCTGCCAACACGTCCCTTTTGGGCGGCGGAGGTGTGGACGGCTGCATTCATCGTGCGGCCGGACCGGAACTGCTTGCAGAATGCCGTACGCTGCATGGCTGCGAAACCGGCAGTGCAAAAATTACAAAGGGATACCGTCTGCCCTGCAAATATGTGATCCATGCAGTCGGTCCGCGCTGGCGGGATGGCAGGCATCGGGAGCAGGAGCTTCTGGAATCCTGTTATCGGACATCTTTGAATCTGGCGAAAGAAAATGGCTGTCAGTCTGTAGCCTTTCCGCTGATTTCCTCCGGTGTTTACGGCTATCCAAAAGACCAGGCTCTGAAGGTTGCAGTCGATACCATCAGCGAATTTTTGCTGGAAAACGAGATGATGGTCTATATCGTTATTTTTGACCGAAAGACATATCAGATTAGCGGAAAGCTGTTTGATGACATCGCAGTGTACATAGATGACAGGTATGTGGAAGAACATACCGACAGGAGGGCAGAACAGAGTCGGTGTTCCGAAGCATGGCAAGAGGAATCCTGCTTTGAAGCTGCATCTGTCCCGCTGCCGCCCGAAGCAATCTGTAAATCCTGCAGCAGTCAGTCTCTGGAAGAGGCGCTGGGGCAGATGGATGAGAGCTTTTCAGAAATGCTGCTTCGAAAGATTGAGGAAAGCGGTATGACGGATGCACAGTGCTACAAGAAAGCAAATATTGACAGGAAGCTCTTCTCAAAAATCCGTTCGGATAGATTCTATAAGCCATCCAAACCTACGGTGCTGGCATTTGCCCTCGCTTTGGAGCTGCCGCTTGCCCAGATGCAGGAGATGCTCGGCAAGGCAGGATTCACATTGTCCCATTCAAGTAAATTTGACATCATTGTAGAATATTTTGTCGAACGGGGAAATTATAATGTGTATGAAATTAACGAGGCACTGTTTGCCTTTGACCAGAGTCTGATCGGAGCATAAGAACAAAGAAATGTCGCTTTCCATGCGACCACTCCACAAAAGAAAATCGCTATACTATGACTGTAAGGTACAAAACCGAGCAGCCATATGCGCGTGTAATGAGCCAAAGTTCGAGCTTGCTCGAAACCTTGGCGAATACCGCGACAGCGAGCCCGCAAGGGCGAGATCTTTTTGGAGGAGGACAAGCATATGAGAAAGAATTTAACAGAGATCGTTTTTATCTTAGACCGCAGCGGTTCCATGAACGGACTGGAACGGGACACCATCGGCGGATTCAATTCTATGATTGAGCAGCAGAAAAAAGCAGAGGGCGAAGCATTGATCTCAACGGTACTGTTTGACAATGTGAGTGAAGTCCTGCACGACCGTGTAGATGTAAAGAAAATCCGACCGATGACCGACCGGGATTATACAGTTCGCGGATGCACAGCGCTCTTAGATGCCATCGGCGGTGCGATTCATCACATTGGAAATGTTCATAAGTATGCAAGACCGGAGGATGTACCGGAACACACCATGTTCGTAATCACTACGGACGGAATGAAAAATGCCAGCCGCCGGTACAACAGCGAAAAAGTGAGGCAGATGATCGAGCGGCAGAAAGCGAAATACGGTTGGGAGTTTTTGTTCCTCGGTGCTAATATTGACGCGGTAGAGACCGCAAGCCAGTTCGGAATCGGTGCAGACCGTGCAGTCAACTATCAGTGCGACAGCGAAGGAACTGCGTTGAATTATGAGGTGGTCAGCGAAGCAATCAGCTCTGTCCGGTGCAGTGCCCCGTTGAACGCAGACTGGAAAAAACGTATAGATGAGGATTATAAAAAACGTGGAGGAAAATAGAAATATGCAGGCGTATACCTACGTTTCAAAAGGAAAATTCGAATTAAGAGAGAAGCCAAAACCGACCCTGATGCAGGAGCGGGATGCTATTGTCAAAGTGACACTCGCCAGCATTTGCTCCAGCGATCTGCATATCAAGCATGGCAGCGTTCCGCGGGCAGTACCCGGGATCACGGTTGGCCATGAGATGGTGGGGATTGTGGAAGAGGTTGGAAAGGCAGTTACCAAGGTAAAACCGGGAGACCGGGTGACAGTAAACGTGGAGACCTTCTGCGGTGAATGCTTTTTCTGCAAGAAAGGGTATGTGAATAACTGTACAGATGAAAATGGCGGTTGGGCGCTGGGCTGCCGGATTGATGGCGGCCAGGCGGAATATGTGCGTGTGCCTTTTGCAGATCAGGGACTGAATAAGATTCCGGATGGCGTTACGGATCGACAGGCATTGCTGGTGGGCGATGTTCTGGCTACCGGTTACTGGGCAGCGCGTATTTCAGAGATCTCAGAGCAGGACACGGTGCTGATCATCGGAGCCGGCCCCACCGGTATCTGTACCCTGCTTTCGGTAATGCTGAAAAAACCAAGACGGATTATTGTGTGTGAAAAGGATAAAAATCGTCTGCAGTTTATCCGACAGCATTATCCGGAGATTTTGTTGGTTTCTCCGGAGAAGTGTGAAGCGTTTGTACGGGCAAACAGCGATCATGGGGGAGCTGACGTTGTGCTGGAGGTTGCGGGGGCGGAAGCTACCTTCCGTCTGGCCTGGGAATGCGCGAGACCCAATGGTCTGGTGACGGTGGTTGCTCTTTATGATCAGGCACAGATCCTGCCGCTTCCGGATATGTATGGAAAAAATCTTACCTTTAAAACCGGAGGGGTGGATGGCTGTGACTGTGAAGAAACATTACGGTTGATTGCAGAGGGAAAACTGAACACAGAGCCGCTTATCACCCATACCTATCCCTTAGAAAGGATAGAGGAAGCCTATGAACTCTTTGAAGGTAAGCGGGACGGTGTAATTAAGGTAGCAGTAGAATGCTAAAAGAAGATATAGATAATTCCAATCATTAATGTACTATATATGGTATGATAATGATTGGAATTTTGTTATAACAGGGGGATTTCCAACCATTAGTATATACGATCCATGAAAAATCAGGTAAAATTATGTATAGGTAATTAAGGGATCGGTTTTATGAATCCGCTGGGTCCGGATGTGGCGACAATCCGTACTTCTGGCTGTATCGTCTTTTCGCATGGAGGCAATGGCTGCCGGAGGATTTGCCGGAGAATATGAACGATGGATGGATATGGCAGATCTGCCGACCGAAGAGGAAGAGAAGGAATTAATTGCCACGCTGTTTTCTCTGAGCTGAACGATCTGACGGCTGAAGCGAGGAATAAATTTACGGAAGAGGAAAACGGTTAATGCAGTGCTTTTGAGGGACAAACTTTCGTGCATTCATAGCAGAGAATACACTCTGTTCCGTTTTTCCGCTTGCGGGTTTCCTTATTAACCTCCACGTTCATGGGGCAGACCTGCAGACACTTCCTGCAATGGACACACTTATCCTCATCACAGTGGACGCGCAGAAGAGAGAAATAGCTCATAGGTTTGAGAAAAACCGTAATGGGACACAGGTACTTGCAGAATGCCCGGTTATCTTGAAACAGGAAGGCGAACACAATACCGACAAGGTAATAAAGCGCATTTCCGGCCAGGAAAAGCCAGAACATGATTTGCTCCAGATGTGCCACCTGCATCAGAAACAGCCCAGACACCAACGCCAGAGACAGAAGAAACATCACATAGCGAAGGAAGCCCAGCTTTTCTTTTCGTGGCTTCTGCGGCTGATTGTAGGGCAGAAAGTCCAGCACCATAGCTGTCCAGCAGGCGTAACCGCACCAGCCACGCCCAAAAAGCAACGGTCCGAAAATTTTTGCAACCGCGTAGTGGATAGTTGCTGCTTCGAAAACGCCGAGAAACAGGTAGTACCAGAACCCTTCGATCTGCATATTTTCACGGGAAATCACGCCAAGGTACAGCAACATATAGCTGCCCACCGCCAACTGGACGAAATGCCGGGCATATCGTTTCCCGGCGGTAAACAGTGCCGTTCCAAGCCCAAGGCAGGCTCCGATGTAGCTGAAATTCAGCAGATAGAAAAAATTGTCCTTTGTGAGCCACAACGTAATAGCCACTGCTTCAAACAGCAGAAACAGCAGCATAGATGGCACGTATTTGTGAAGTCTGTGATAGATTCTCATGTTCTCTTTGATCCTCTGCTTTCTTGCTTTTTTCAATACACTGACTGCCGGGCCGGTGCAACGCCCGACATCTTATTATAAGTATAGCAGAGAAATGAAAAAATAGTAATCAGATTCTTATAAAACATCTGCAAAAAAAGTGAAACGATTACAGGCGCAGACGGTTATGACCGCCTGCGCCTGTAATCGTTTGGAGTCATGCCAGACTGTTTTTAAAAGCTGTCTGGAAATGGCCTGGACTGGAAAAGTTTGATGTATTCCTATGCATAGGGTATAATGTCTTTAGGAAAAAAGATATGATTACGAAAACAAAATATTCCGCAAACATGATAGAGAAAGCAGGTATGCTATGAAAAGAAAAATTATGATTGCTGCAGTGGCAGCTGCTGTGATTTTTGCGGTGATTGCGATCCTTTCCGTTTTGGCGCAGACACCGGCATTAATCTGAGAAATCGAAATGATCTGCTGTGAAATTTCCGGCGGATCATGGAAGGATGGGAAAACTGGCGTTTTGCAAATGATTTTGCCTACTTTCATACAAAAAATACTTTGAATATCAAGAAATCTATGCTACACTGATACTGCATGACAAAATAAAAGAAAGTGGGGATTGGAGTATGAGTGGTCTGTTTCGGGCTCTTCATCGGACAAAAGTGTTTCGAAATCTGACGGAGCAGGAGTTTGCATGGGTTTTATATGATGTGGGAAATTCGGCATTTATTATGCTTGCCTGTTCGCTGATTCCGATCTGGTTTAAGAGTCTGGCAATCGGTACAGGGCCGGGAAAAATCAGTTCGGATCAGGCGACGGCGTATTATTCGATTGCCATTTCAATTGTTACGGTGGTGGTGGCACTGATCGGTCCTGTCTGCGGTGTGCTGGCGGATCGTAAGGATAAGAAAAAGATCTTTTTTACCACAACGGCAGGTCTTGGCATCACAGGATGTGTGCTGAATGGCGTTGCGACGAGCTGGGTGCTGTTTCTGGTCATTTATATTGTGACAAGAGTCTGCTATAATGCATCGCTGACGATTTACGATTCCATGCTGAATGACGTGACGACGGAGGAACGTATGGATGAGGTATCCTCCTATGGCTATGCGTGGGGATACCTGGGATCCTGCATTCCGTTTCTTGTAGCACTGATTGCTTACGTGTTGGGGCCGGATATGGTCGGGGTGCTGCCGGATTTTGTCTCTAAGATGATTGGCTTTTGCGTGACGGCTCTCTGGTGGCTGGTGGTGACGCTGCCGTTGCTGAAGGAGTATCGGCAGAAGAATTACGTGGAAATGAGAACGGTTACCGTCGGTCAGACATTTGGAAAAATATTCAGAACCCTGAAAAAAATCGCAGTTTCGGACCGGAAAGTATTTTTCTTTCTGATTGGATTCTTTCTCTATATTGATGGGGTTGGAACTATCATTGACAACTGCATCAACATCGGAACCGATCTGAATCTGAATACGGTCGGACAGGTTGTTTTCCTGCTTGCCACGCAGGTTGTCGCTTTTGGAGGATCTCTGTTTTTTGCAAAATTGTCGCGGAAAAAAGACACGGTATCCCTGATTCTGATCTGTATCGCAGGCTATTTTGTCATCTGCCTCTATGCGCTGACACTGCGGACGCTGGTGCACTTTGCGATTCTGGCATTTGGAGTGGGATGCTTTCAGGGATCAATTCAGTCGTTGTCGCGGTCGTATTATTCCAAAATTATTCCGGCGGAGAATTCGGGAGAATATTTTGGCATCTACGATATTTTTGCCAAGGGCGCTTCCTTCCTTGGATCTGTAGTCATTGCAGTTGTAAAGCTGGCGGGAGGAACGATCAACGTAGCGGTTGCATGTCTGGCGGTTTTCTTTGCGCTTGGATTTGTTTTTCTGAAAATTGCAGACCATCAGCCGATGGCGGGTGAAAAATAAAAGATACACAGCATAAAAAATCTCAAAACCAGGAGAACAAGAGCAACTGGTTTTGAGATTTTTTGTTTTTGACTCCGGGGTTTCACAAAGAGAGGTTACGTGTTACGATAATCAGTGAGTCGGGCTGCCGGGAATGTGGCTGCCTGAAAAAAGCACAGACAGGCCAGATCCGGAAAGCCGGAAGAGTCGATCACAAGGATGCGTTTCTGGACACCGAGGAGCTGCACATTGGTACCAGACCCCATTACACTTCTATCTGCAGACCCCGATTGCACAGATTCATGATTACAGCATGGCGCAGTTTGAGCATTGGACGAAAGAAACATTCTCTGCCAATTTTCGCAAAATGCTGACGCTGGAACAATACCGCGATTCAAAACTTGCGCAGCTTCATCATGATTATCTGGCGGGCGGACCATTGAAATATATGGCGGTGATTTTTCGTAAGCTGGCGGATTCTGATGAAACGGCCATGCAGCTGGCGTTGGAGTTTTATCTGTGACAAGAACCCGGAAGCTTTTGAAAAATTTGAAGCCGCATTCCCCAAAAAGGAAAAGCTGAAACTGCTGGGGCAGCTGTTCTGATTCGAGCGATAAAGTTTGGCAGCAGAACGATGCTGAGGGGTAAGCAGGTGTGTGATAAAAGGAGAACAGGACAATGGGGGAATCCCGTGTCCTGTTTTTTTGCCCCTGAAAAGTGGAAATTTCCTATCCCCTCTGCATACAATACAGGTAGAGTATCTTTTCAAACCCGTTCAGAAAGGATGATCATTATGACGAAAGGCATTGTAAAAATAAAGAAAAACCGTGCATTTGTAGAGCAGCAGAACGGCGAGGTGGAAGTGGCTTCCGGGCAGTATGTGTATCTGAAAGTGGAAAATTGCTGGATTCCGGTGGTGGTGCGGTATTCGGCGCGGAGGAAGAAGTGGTATTTTAAGTATCTCGAGGAAATCCCGGTCTGCGGGCAGAAGGTGTTGCTGAAGGCGTAGCCGGTAAAGGGCGTTTCACGTATGTTTAACATGTGTTTAATCTTTCTGAGTCAGAAATTCATTATGCAGCTCCTGGATTCTGCGCTGTTCGGCAGCTTCCTGTTTTTCACGCTCCGATCAATACGAAGATCCCGCAAGCAGAGCGCAGATCAGCGTCAGACCGAAAACAAGAAGAAAAGAATAAAGATATGGATGACCGGGATGATTTTCATGATTCATAGGAAGCCTGGCTTTCTGAATGTAAAATTCGTAGATAAGGATTTTCTGTGTCTAAAATTCAGTATAGCAAACGGAATTTTTCGCGTCAATGGAAAGGATTGGTTTCTCGATTTCCAAATTCATCATTTACGCCGTCCCCAAAGTCTGCTAAGATAAAGAAAACTTGTTACCAAACGAGAAAACAGGAGTGATTTACATTGAAAAAGATTTTATTTATCGCAACCGGCGGCACAATCGCTTCGAAGAAGACGGAAAATGGTCTGACTCCGCAGATTACGCCGGAGGAGTTATTGTCTTATATTCCGGAGGTGGAAGGCCTCTGTGAGATTACGGCGGTGAATCCGTTTAATCTGGACAGCTCGAATGTGGTTCCGGAGAACTGGAGCACGCTGGTGAAAGTGGCGAAGGAGCATTACGAGGATTACGACGGTTTCGTCATCGCGCACGGAACTGATACGATGGCGTACACCGCGGCGGCGCTTTCCTATATGATTCAGAATTCGGAAAAGCCGATCGTCATCACCGGAGCACAGCGGCCGATCAATTTGGATATCACGGATGCAAAGACAAACCTGTCCGATAGCTTTTATTACGCCTGTGATGATGCATCCCAGGGTGTACAGATTGTGTTCGACGGAAAAGTCATCGCGGGAACGCGCGCGAAGAAGGTGCGGACGAAGAGCTACAATGCCTTTTCCAGCATCGATTTCCCGTACCTTGCGGTAATACAGGACCGCAGGATTCTGCGGTATCTGCCGATGCTGCCGTATGAAAAGCCGGTTCGTTTTTATGAAAACTTAAGCGATAACGTTTTTCTCTTGAAACTGATCCCGGGAATCAGCCCGGTATTGCTTCCGGCGATTTTTGAGCACTACGATGCGATCATTGTGGAGAGCTTCGGTGTCGGCGGTATTCCGGCGAGCATCAAGGAGCCGTTTTACGAGCTCTGCCAGAAGTACCCGGAAAAACTCATCATCATGTGTACCCAGGTTTCTCACGAGGGAAGCGATATGACCGTCTATGAAGTCGGCCATGAGATGAAAACCCTGTGCAACATTCTCGAGTCATACGATATGACCCCGGAGGCAGTCGCAACTAAAACCATGTGGCTTCTCGGCAACCGTCCGGATGATCATGAGAGCCGGGAAAAAGCATTCTATAAACCGATCAACTACGATACGGTCTGGAAATAAGAAAAAGAAAGACGGCAAAAAGGCTGTCACGGTCCGCAGGAAAGAAATGTTTCTGCTGGCTGTGAACGCCTCTTTTTCTTTTTGAGGAAAAAGAAATTTTCTGCAAAATTTTCAGACAGTACGGACGCAAAATTGATTTTTATTGGAAGAATTGTGCAAATTTCATAGAAAAATCAGAAACAGGTTGATATCTTTTGAACATTTTAGTAGAATTGAATTCATGATGCAGTGCGGAAAACGGCGGATTTTGGATGACGAATCCAACCGCTGGTTACAGTTACAACATATGTCGATATCGAGGAGACACCGACCGGCATCCGCTTAAAGAAGTATATGGAGAAATATTTCGATCCACGGATTTATATCGCAGGAGAGCTTGGCATCGGACTGAATTCGTGCTCGAACTGCCTCGGCAACTGCTACATTGAGGATGAATCCGCGTATGGAACTTTCCACGTAGGGCTTGGACGCAATATCGCGCTCGGCGGCGTGCAGAATGCGAAAGGCCACTTCGACCTGGTCTGCCGGGAACCCGATATTTTTACCGATAACCGTCAGATTATGGACCGGGGAAAGATTATTGCACCCGAGCCTGTGTTATACTAAAGGACAGAACCAGGAGACAAAAATTAAGAGACAAAAGGAGAAAAGACGATGAAAGTTTTATTAACAGGATTTGACCCATTTGGAGGAGAGAGCGTGAACCCGGCATTCGAGGCCATCAAACTTCTGCCGGATACCATCGCCGGAGCAGAGATCGTAAAAGTTGAGATCCCGACCGAGTTTACCAGAAGTATTTCCTGCGTGGAAGCAGCCATCAAAGAGCACAATCCGGACGTTGTCATCGATGTCGGACAGGCAGGCGGACGCGCATGCGTAACCGTAGAGAAAGTCGGCATCAACCTTGCAGACGCAAGAATCCCGGACAACGCCGGAGAGCAGCCGTCCGATGAACCGCTGCAGGCAGACGGCCCGACCGCATACTTTGCAACGATTCCGGTCAAAGCAATGGTTCAGAACGTCCGCGAACACGGCCTTCCGTGCCACGTATCCTTCACCGCAGGCACCTACGTATGCAACTGCGTCATGTACAATGTGCTTCACCTGTGCGCAACGAAATATCCGAACATCCGCGCAGGCTTCATCCACGTACCGTTCGCATGCGAGCAGGTAGTCGGAAAAGCAAGCACCATGGCAAGCATGCCGCTGGAAACGATTGCAAAATCTCTGGAATACTGCATCGAGGCAGTCGTAACCAACAAAGAAGAAGTAGAAGAAGCAATGGGAACTACCCACTAAAACAGACTTTCAGACCGTCGTACCGGAATTTTGGTGCGGCGGTCTGCTTTTTTTGCTATTTTCTCTTTTGCAAACTATATCTTTTGTGATACAATAAGATTCGTCAGAATTTTTATGCGAAAGGAACGAAAGAAAGAAAATGGAACAGGGTAAAATTTTTAAATTTCATAATGACCTTGATACAGACCAGATCATCGCATCCCAGTATCTGCTTCTGCCGAATCTGGATGAGATGAAAGGTCATGCGTTTGAATCGTTAGATCCGGACTTTGCAAAAAAAGTAAAACCGGGAGATTTTGTCGTAGGAGGAGAAAACTTTGGCTGTGGTTCCTCAAGAGAGCAGGCACCGGGCGTTTTAAAGGCACTTGGTGTACAGGCTGTTATCGCAAAATCCTTTGCCAGAATCTTTTTCCGCAACGCCATCAACATCGGTCTGCCGGCGATTGTCTGTAAAGACCTGCCGGATGCCGTAGAAGACGGGGACACCATGGTCCTCCATATGTCCGAGGGAACCGCAGAGGTGAACGGCAAAACGTACACCTGCACCAAACTGCCGGAATATATGCAGAACATACTGAATCAGGGAGGCTTGATTGCCTCTTTGAACCGCGAGGAGGAGTAAGAACCATGGGAATGACAATTGCAGAGAAAATTATCGCCGCTGCAGCCGGCGTTCCGGAAGTAAAACCGGGAGATATCCACACCGTAACACTGGATCGTCTGATGAGCAACGACGGAACAACTCATCTGACGGTTGATATGTACCGCAACAAATTAAACCACCCGCACATTGCGGATCCGAAAAAGCTCGTTTTCATCGTCGACCACAACGTGCCGTCCGACAGCCCGAAAACAGCAGCATCCCAGAAAAAGATGCGTGATTTTGCAAGAGAGAACAACATTGACTTCTGGGAAGGAAAAGGCGTATGCCATCAGGTGATGATCGAGAACTATGTCCGCCCGGGCGAGCTGATCTTCGGCGCTGACAGCCATACCTGCTCTTACGGAGCACTCGGCGCATTCGGCACCGGTGTCGGCTGTACCGATTTCCTGTACGGCATGGTAACGGGAACTTCCTGGGTACTCGTACCGGAAAGCGTAAAATTCAATCTTGTAGGAAAACTGCCGGAGGGCGTTTATGCGAGAGACCTGATCCTCACCATCATCGGCGAGGTCGGCGCAAACGGATGCAACTACCAGGTGATGGAGTTTACCGGTGAGGGTGCAAAAACGCTGAGCATCAGTGACCGTATGGCACTTTGTAATATGGCAGTCGAAGCCGGCGCCAAGACCGGTATCTTTGAGGCAGATGAGAAAGCCATGGAATACCTGAAAGAGCACGGAAGAGAGCCAAAAGAAGTCTTCCACAGCGACCCGGATGCAAAATACGTCCGAGAGTATACCTTTGACCTCTCCAAAGTCCGCCCGGTTGTTGCAAAGCCAGACTTTGTGGACCGCGTTGTTCCGGCAGAGGAAACGTGCGGAACGCCAATCAATGAGGCATTCCTTGGTTCCTGCAACAACGGAAGAATCGAAGACCTCCGTGTCGGCGCAGAGATCATCCGCGGAAAGAAGGTCGCAGAGGGTGTCCGTTTCCTCGTTGTTCCGGCAAGCCAGACGATCTACCGTCAGGCATTAAAAGAAGGCATCATCGACACCTTCATGGAGGCCGGAGCCATCGTCATGAACCCGAACTGCAGCGTCTGCTGGGGAAGCTGCCAGGGTGTCATCGGCGAGAACGAAGTGCTGATCAGCACCGGAACCCGTAACTTCAAGGGCCGTGCCGGTCATCCAAGCTCCAAAGTATACCTGGGATCCGCTGCTACGGTAACCGCATCCGCGATTGCCGGAAAGATTGCGACGGCAGATCAGATCTGACCATTTTCTTTGAGGGATACATAATATTTTTGGGAGAATAAACATATGGAAGCATTTACAGGAAAAGTATGGGTGCTTGGAGACGATATTGATACCGATATCATTATCCCGACCGAGTATCTTGCTTTAAAGACAATTGACGATATGAAACAGTACGGCTTTTCCCCGCTCCGCCCGGAACTGGCCGGACAGATCGAAAAGGGCGACATCATCGTGGCAGGAAAGAACTTCGGCTGCGGCTCCTCGAGAGAGCAGGCACCGGAGATCATCAAGGCGCTCGGCATTTCCTGCGTTATCGCGAAATCCTTTGCTCGGATCTTTTTCCGCAACTCCATCAATAACGGCCTTCTTCTGATCGAGCAGCCGGATCTGCACGATGATATCAAAGAGGGCGACACCATCACCGTCAAGATGAATGAGCATGTTGATTACAACGGAAAAACATACCCGATCGCAGCTCTGCCGGAGAACCTGATGGATATCATTCAGGCAGGCGGCCTGGTAAAGGCAATGCGCAAGCGCAACGGATTGGATTAAGAGCGGGAGGAAGAAACGATGGGCAATACAGTAATTGAAAAAATCATCCGCCACAACACCGGAAAAGACGTAAAACCGGGCGACATTGTGACGGTCAACGTGGACAGAGTCATGATTCATGATATCTTCATCCCGTTTGTCGGCGATAAATTCGAGGAGATGGGCTTTACCAAACTGTGGGACCCGGATAAAGTCGTTCTGATCTACGACCACCTCGTTCCGACAAGCCAGGTGGACGATACGAGACATTTCCACAAAGGCGATGAATTTGCAAAGAAATATGGCATGAAAAACGTACACAGAAGCGACGGAATCTGCCATCAGTTAATGACAGAGGCAGGTTACGTAAAACCGGGCGACGTTGTTTTCGGAACCGACAGCCACACGACGACATACGGCTGTGTCGGTGCATTCTCTTCCGGAATCGGCTACACAGAGATGGCGAGCATCCTTGGAACGGGTACGATGTGGATCAAAGTGCCGGAGACGATCAAAGTTGTCATCGAAGGCGAGCTGCCGAAAAATGTGATGTCAAAAGACATTATCCTGCGTCTGATCGGTGACCTCGGTGCAGACGGCGCAACGTACCGCGCACTGGAGTTCTCAGGAAGCACCGTAGAAAATATGACCGTGGCAAGCCGTATGACGATTGCCAACATGGCGATCGAGGCAGGTGCCAAATGTGCACTTTTTACCCCGGATGAGAAGACCGCAGAATACTGCGAGATCGAACTCAATGACTATCAGAAGAGCTTAAAAGGCGATGAGGATGCAAAATATCTGTGCACCATCACCTACCGCGCCGAGGATTTTGTGCCGGTTATGGCATGCCCGTCCCAGGTAGACAAGATCCGTGATACCAGCGTTCTCGAGGGAACCCCGATCGATCAGGTCTTCATCGGTTCCTGTACGAACGGCCGTCTCGAGGATCTGCAGGCGGCAGCCGAGGTTTTAAAAGGCAAAAAAGTAGCCGACTACGTAAAACTGATCGTAACACCGGCAAGCCGCAAGATTTATCTGCAGGCAAGCAAAATGGGCATTCTCGATACACTGGCAGAGGCAGGCGCCATGATTACACATCCGGGATGCGGCCTGTGCTGCGGAAGAGCGGGCGGAATCCTCTCTGACGGCGAGCGTGTTGTAGCAACGAACAACCGAAACTTTCTTGGAAGAATGGGTACTTCTAAAGTTGAAATTTATCTGGCATCTCCAAAGACAGCGGCAGCATGTGCAGTAGCTGGAAAAATTGTGACGCCGGAAGTGTAAACGAACTTAACAGCAGAAAGGGAAAACAGACGACATGAATGGTTCAATGTTTATCGGAACCTGGTGGGCACTCGTCCCGCCGCTGCTTGCAATTCTGCTTGCATTTGTCACAAAAGAAGTTTACAGTTCCCTGTTCATCGGATCGGCAGTCGGTGTCCTTTTGTACACCGGCTTCCATCCGTGGGATGCGTTCACAAGCTTCTTTGAAATTTTACGGAACAGCATGAACATCAACATTCTGATCTTCGATATCCTGCTTGGCATGGTTGTCGTGCTGATGGCGAAATCCGGCGGCTCGGCGGCGTATGGAAAATGGGCGGGGACGAAGATCAAAACGAAGCGGAGTGCGCTTCTGGCAACGATGGGGCTTGGTGTTCTGATTTTTGTGGATGACTATTTCAACTGTCTGACAGTCGGCTCTGTCATGCGCCCGGTCACGGACAGCCACAAGGTTTCCCGCGCGAAACTCGCATACATCATCGACTCCACCGCAGCGCCGATCTGTATTATCGCGCCGATCTCAAGCTGGGCGGCAGCCGTCAACTCGTATGTGCCGGCGGATGCGGGAATCAGTGGATTCCAGCTGTTTCTGCGGACAATTCCGTATAACCTGTATGCGATCCTTACAATTGCGATGGTCTTTTACATCTGCTACACCGGCTTTGATTTTGGTCAGATGAAGCTCCACGAGGATAATGCCGCCAAAGGTGATCTTTTCACGACCGGAGGCGAGGAGTTTGAGCAGGTTTCCGAGCAGGAGGTCAATCCGAACGGAAAAGTCATCGACCTCGTGCTCCCAGTTGCCGTGCTGATTGTATCAGCGATTGGAGCGATGGTTTACACTGGCTTCCTCGGCGGCGCGGACAATGTGATTTCCGCGTTCGCAGGATGTGATGCAGAGACGAGTCTGATTTTTGCCTCCGTCGTGACGATCCTGTTTATGATGGCGCTGTATCTGCCGCGGAAGGTCATCACCTTCAAGAGCTTTATGGACAGCCTGTCCGAGGGCTTCAAGCTGATGGTTCCGGCGGTTACGATTCTCGTCTTTGCGTGGACCTTAAAAGGCGTCGGTGATGCGATGGGCCTGGCCCAGTTTGTCGGAAGCGTCGTGGGAGACCATGCATCCGCAAGTATTTTTATCCCGGTGGTGCTGTTCGCCGTGGCGGTGTTCCTTTCCTTTTCGACGGGAACCTCCTGGGGAACGTTCGCGATTCTTGTGCCGATTGCAACGGGCATGTTCGCCGCCGGAACAAATCTGGAGATGATGATTATCTCGGTATCCGCCGTCCTGGCAGGGGCGGTCTGCGGTGACCATATTTCGCCGATCTCGGATACGACGGTTATGTCAAGTGCGGGTGCGCAGAGCAACCATCTGAACCACGTATCGACGCAGATGCAGTATGCGGCCGTTACGGCGTGTGTCTGCCTGGTGGGATATCTGATTGCAGCCGTGACCAGAACGTGGTGGATCACACTTGGCGTCAGCCTTTTTCTTCTTTTGGCTGTTTTAACCGGAATGCGCAGATTTTGCGCAAAAAAAGCGGAAAACGGCAAAAAATAAAAAAGAAAACAGAAAAACGCGTGAAATGCTTGACGGGAGAGAAAAAGAACCGTATACTAAAAAATAGAACAAACATTCACAGGACAACGGTGTCCTGCAAAGAAGAAGCGGAACGCTTTTGGAGCAGGAATGTGAATTGGAACAGAAGGAATTGGATTTTTCAAAGTCCAGTTCCTTCTGTTTATCTCTGTTAAAATTGCATCGGAGCTGTGAAATGCAGGAGAAGAAAGGAGGCATTCCGGGGCGAAAACGCTTTGGAAAAGGGAAGGACTGTTATGGTCAGAAAGATCATAGCAGACAATGGCAAAAACAAAAAGAGGGAGAAAATATATGATATTTGGAAAGTACATTAACAAATACTACCTGAAGAATGCGCCCATTCTGATTCTCGGTCTTGCAGCGCTGATTCTCGTAGATTATTTCCAGCTTTTCATACCGGAGCTGTACCGCATGGTCATCAACGGCATGAACGGCGACCCTGTTCTGGTCAACGGCCAGGCGGCGGTGTTTGATATGGAATTTCTGCTGGATCAGGTCTGCCGGCCCATGATTATTACCATTATCGTCATGGTAGTCGGCCGTTTCCTGTGGCGAGTCTGCTTTTTCGGCTCCGCGATCCGCGTGGTGACCGATCTTCGTACCTGCATGTTCGCGCACAGCAAGGAGCTGTCCCAGGAGTATTATCAGGTCAACAAAGTCGGAAACCTGATGAGTCTTTACACGAACGATCTCGATACCGTGCAGGAGTGCTTCGGCGACGGTATTCTGATGTTCTGCGATGCGCTGTTTTTAGGCCTGCTTGCCGTGATCAAAATGTGGCGCATGAACCACTTCCTGACCGGCCTTTCCATGATCCCGATGGCATTTCTGATGGCCGCCGGCACAACGCTCGGCAAATACCTGATGAAAAAGTGGGAAGAGCGCCAGGCGGCCTTTTCCGAGCTGTCCGATTTCGCGCAGGAAAACTATTCCGGTCTTGCTGTCATCAAAGCATTCGTCAAAGAGACGAAAGAGCTGATGATGTTCCGCAGACTGAACCGCGAGAACGAGGACATCAACGTAGAATATACCAAAATTTCCACACTGCTGAACATTATGGTAACGCTGTTCGTCGAGTCCGTCATCTGCGTAATCTTAGGCTACGGCGGCTATCTCGTTTACTGCGGAAGCTTCGACGCCGGCCAGCTTGTCGAGTATATCGGCTATTTCTCGGCCGTTGTATGGCCGATCATGGCGGTCTCCATGCTGATTGAGAAGACATCCCGTGGAAAAGCGTCCTTAAATCGTATTACGGAACTGCTTGACGCAAAAGTCGATGTGAAGGACCGCGGCGGTGTGCAGGATCTGCCGTTCATCCATGGAAAAATCGAGTTCCGCAATCTGACCTTCCGCTATCCGGACGGGGAGTACGATGTGCTGAAAAACGTATCGTTTACCATTGAGCCGGGCGAGAGTGTCGGCATCGTCGGAAAGACCGGTTCCGGAAAAACGACCATCGTCGATCTGCTGCTCCGCACCTACAACGTGCCGGACGGAATGCTGTTTATTGATGACCACGATGTCAACACCGTTTCCATTCACTCCGTGCGTGAGGGCTGTGCCTACGTGCCGCAGGACAACTTCCTGTTCTCCGACACGATTTCCGGCAATATTTCCTTCGCCTTTGATGACGAAAACCAGGAGGCCATTGAGGATGCGGCGATGATGTCCGATGTCCATGACAATATCGCAGAGTTCAAAGAGGGCTACCGCACCGTTCTTGGCGAGCGCGGTGTGACGGTTTCCGGCGGACAGAAGCAGCGAATCTCGATTGCGCGTGCGCTGATGAAACACGCACCGATTCTGATTCTCGACGATTCCGTCTCTGCGGTCGATACCAAAACAGAGCGCACGATTCTCGACAATCTCAAAAAACGTGAGGGACTGACGACAATTCTGATCGCACACCGGATTTCAACGGTGGAGCAGATGGACAAGATCGTGTTCGTCGAGGACGGAGAAGTCCATGCAGTCGGAAAACACGAGGATCTGTACCGGACCTGCACGGCGTACCGCAAGATGGTCGATCTGCAGAAACTTGAAGAGGAAGCGGGGGAGGAGTAGAAATGCACAATTATTATCCGATTCTCTGGGTCGGCGCGATCATCGGCGTGATTTCCACCCTGCTGATTGTGGCCGCGTTTGTAGTGAAAGATGGAGAAAAAGAAACCGGCTTTGAGCGGAACATGAAAGACAGTGAAATCATGCAGCGTCTGATGGATTACGCAAAGCCGTTTTACCGCCAGTTTATCGTTGTTGGTTTTCTGATGCTGTTTTCGATCGCGTACGATATCATTTCGCCGCTGATCGTCGGCAAAATTGAGGAGCTCGTCGTTGGAAAATTCGCGCTGAATGCCCTGTTTCTGTGGGTAGCGGGCTATGCGGCAATCCTTCTTGTCTCGATGGCGTGCACGTATTTCCAGGCCGTGATTCTGCAGAAGACGGGTCAGAAAATTATTTCCAATATGAGGGAGGATCTGTTCGTCCACATCGAGCGCCTTTCCCACGAGCAGTTAAATGAGATTCCGGTCGGAAAGCTTGTCACGAGAACGACAAACGATACGAACGCGATTTCGCTGATGTTCACCAACCTTCTGGTCAATCTTCTGAAGAACTTCTTCGTGATCATCGGTATTCTGATTGCGATGCTGTTTCTGAACTATGAGCTGACGCTGATGGTGCTCTGCTTCGTGCCGTTTATCATGCTGTTCTCGATTATTTTCCGCAAATTCTCGCGAAGAGCACACCGGAAAGTAAAAGACTGTACTACGGACATCAACACGTATCTGTCGGAGAACCTTTCCGGTATGAAAATCACACAGATCTTCAATCGCGAGGATGCCAAGATGCGCGAGTTTACCGACAAGAGCAACGCACTCGGCCGCGCACAGCAGGAGCAGATTTTCGTGTTTGGTATTTTCCGTCCGCTCGTCTACATGCTGTATATCAGCTCCGTGCTCTGCCTTTTGTATTTAGGCGGCAAGGGCTATCTGGAGGGAACGTCGTTCCTCGGCCAGACGCTTACCAGCGGTATGATCGTCAGCTTTTACATGTATATTTCAAAATTCTTCAACCCGATCCAGAACCTGGCGGAGCAGTTCAACTGGCTGCAGTCCGCATTTGCATCCGCCGAGAAAGTATTCTCGATTCTGGATCTCGAGCCAAAAATGCAGGATGCGCCGGATGCGATCGAGCTTACCGACATCAGGGGCGAAATTGAGTTCCGCGACGTATGGTTTTCCTATATCCCGGGCGAGTGGGTGTTAAAAGGCGTTTCATTCCACGTCAACCCGAAAGAGACAATCGCATTTGTGGGTTCCACCGGTTCCGGAAAATCGACGATTCTTTCCCTGATCTGCCGGAACTACGAGTTCCAGAAGGGTGAGATTCTGATCGACGGCATCGACATCCGAAAGATCAAGATCGATTCCCTGCGGAAAAAATTCGGCCAGATGCTGCAGGATGTCTTCCTGTTCTCGGGAACGATCCGTAGCAACATTATTCTCCGCGAGGAGGGGATTTCCGATGAAGAGATCATGGACGTCTGCCATTACGTGAATGCTGACCAGTTTATCAACAAGCTGGATTACGGCCTCGACGAGCCGGTGCGGGAGAGAGGAAACAACTTCTCCGCCGGACAGCGCCAGCTTCTCTCGTTTGCGCGTACCATCATCCATAAGCCTTCGGTCATGATCCTTGACGAGGCGACGGCGAACATCGACACCGAAACCGAGCTTCTGATCCAGGATTCCATGGAAAAGATGAAGAACATCGGAACGATGCTGATCGTAGCGCACCGTCTTTCGACGATCCAGCATGCGGATGAGATTATCGTACTGTCCCACGGAAAAATCGTGGAGCATGGAACGCATCAGGAGCTTTTAACAGCGCAGGGAAGATATTACCAGCTCTACACGCTGCAGTACCACCGCGAGCAGAGTGAGAAACAGAGAGGAAGAAAGTAAGAAAATTTTAGAACAATAAAGACAATTTACAAAAAGGGAGAAATTTTGTTTGTGCAAAGTGACAAAATTTCTCCTTTTTTTACGGTGTATCATATTAAAATGATTTTAAATCAATATAGTCATATGAAAAATATATGAGCATAATACGATATCCGTTTTTCCATCTCAAAAAGCGGGCGGTTATAATAAGGGAAGCAAAACGGCAGGCACCAAAAAGCCGGGCCGTCTGTTGAAAGAAAGGGAAAATTTATGGAAAAGAAAGCAAGCCTTGTAGGACGCCTGCTCTCGGAAAATCAGATGTCGGAAGCATTTATCAACAGTATGTTTCTGGCGCTGTCCGGCGGTTTTCAGGATGCCTACACGTACAATTGCAGAGATGAAGTATTCTCAAATGCCCAGACGGGAAACGTTGTGCTGATGAGCCAGAACTTTCTGGAAGGAAACTTTACGGCAGGTCTTCGGTATCTCTTCCCGATCCTCTTTTTTGCGATGGGTGTATTTCTGGCAGAAAATTTCCAGGAGCATTACCGGTATGCAAAGAGGCTGCACTGGCGGCAGGTACTTCTCGCGGCGGAAATTGTGATCCTTGCGATCGTCGGATTTATTCCGTCTTCTTATAATATGCTCGCGGCGATGCTTGTATCGTTTGCGTGCGCGATTCAGGTACAGACCTTCCGCAAGGTCGGCGGTTATTCGTATGCAAGCACCATGTGCATCGGAAACCTGCGAAGCGGAACCGCAGCGCTGTCTATGTATATGCGGGATAAGAAAAAAGAACAGCTCCGTCAGGCCGGATACTATTTCGGCGTGATTCTGGCTTTCGCCATCGGCGCCGGAATCGGAGGCGTGTTCTCCATGCTGTATGGAATCCATGTAATCTGGATTTCCTGCGGACTTCTTCTGGTGAGCTTCCTTCTGATGTCACTGGAAAAGTACCGCTGAGAAATAAGAGAGAGTGAAGAAAGAAGGCTGAAAAAATGGAAGTATTTCTGGAGTGCTGTATGACACTATTCTTTTCAGCGGCCATGCTGCTGCTGATCGTCCGCCTGGCAAAGGGTGAGGAGAAAAACATGATGTTTGCGCGTGTGTTCTCCCTGGCGTCCAACGTCGGTTTCTGGATTGGAATTGTCCGCATCGCTGTGCTGAACCGGAGCGGATTTCTGATGTTCTTCTACATCACAGGCGCAATGCTTTCCTACACGGCGATGGTATTTGCCATGCCGCATAAAAAAGAGCAGATTGCCGGACAGCAGGCATAAATAAAAAAGAGACCCTGTATACGGGAAGGATGGAGCAGCGATGTTCCGTCCGCCGGTAGACAGGGTCTTTTTCTGTTTCAAACAAAAGTTCATAAAATCTTATACGCGTTCCAGAAGCTCCTCGATCAGCTCTTTTGCCGCCGCGTTCTGGTGCTGCCGCGGGTTGATGATAAGACAGATTTCACGTTTGGGGGCCTCCTCGATGAGCGGAATCCGACAGACGGTACGGCTCTTTAAGGCATCGCGTGCCAGCTCCTCCGGATAAAATCCGATGCCGAGGTTATACTCGACCATAGGAAGAATCTGATCCGTTGTCGCCGCCTCCATATCGGGGTGGAAGGCGAGGTTGTGATTCAGAAAGTACTCGGCGTACAGCTCCCGCGTGCCGGTGTCTTTGGCAAGCGAGATAAAAGGATATTCTGACAATTCGCCGAGATGATGCGGCTCTGCGGAAAGGGATGCATATTTCGATCCGCCGATCAGAATTTCCTGGAATGGGAAAATCGGGATCTTGTGCAGCGGTTTGCGGATTTCCACCGGGCTTGTGACGACTGCGAAGTCGACCAGACCGTTTTCGAGCGCCTGGATGGCCTGCGGCGTCGAGTGGTTGGAGATGCGCAGGCGGACGTGCGGATAGCGGGTGTGGAAGTGCTCCAGGCGGGAGAGCAGCATCAGACGAAGTGCCGTCTCGCTCGCACCGATTGTGATAAGGCCGCTCTCAAGAGACCGCTCAAGAGCCAGCTCCTCCTCAACCGTGCGGAGCTGTTCGTAGGCAACGGCCACACGCTCATACACCTTTTCGCCCTCCGCTGTCAGTGTGACACCCTGGTGGGAACGGATAAAAAGTTTGCAGCCAAGCTCACTTTCCAGATTGTTCATGCACCGTGTGATGTTGGGCTGGTTGTTTTTCAGAATTTCCGCGGCTTTTGTAAAGCTGTGATATTGTGCTACGAAGTAAAAAATGCGATAATAATCATATGTAATCATAAAAACCTCCGAAGGATGAAGAAGAAAAAATCATCCATGATTGCTTCAATATAAAATACATGCGCCGGGTTGTCAAGGGATTTCTGAGGATGGTCCGGCCGGATTGTGCGGGGGATGGCAGAAGAGAAGTGGAAATTTTTTGAAAAAAAACTTACTAAATTTCTGATTATCTTTTCATAAGTTGGTAAATGCCGATATATCCCGTATTTTAGGGCTTTATCGGTATTTTCTTTTTGGAAGATACCTTGCATAAGCTGGCATTTACCAGCATGAAAATGCAACCAAAAGTAGTAAATGAGTAGTAAATATAAGCTCCGATATTAACAAGCCAGTCTTTCCAGTTCTGCTTTTGCAGATTGAAATGTACCGTGTGCATAATAGCCAAGTGTCATGGTTATGTTAGCGTGTCCCATAAGATATTGCAGGGTGTTTGGGTTCATTCCTCTGTTTGCCATATTCGTACAGTAAGTATGTCGGAATGAATGTGGTGTGATGTTCGGTAACTTGTCCGTGTGATACTTGTTATACTTCTTAATTAGTCCTCGCACCATGCCCTCATAGTTTCCTGCAACTTTAGGTAAGCCCTCACGGTTCAAGAATAGGAAATTGCTATAACCACCTACAATCAACGGTTGTGCCTTTCCTCTGTTCTTTAGTATTCTTTGGATTGCTTGATAAGCCCGTTCTGTCAATGGAAGTTCTCGTTTTCCGTTTTTGGTCTTTGGCGTTTCAATATAGTAGCCGATTTCGCTGTCTTTCAATAACTGGTGGTCTATATTGAGTATTCTGTTCTGCATATCAATATGCGTCGTTAGTCCGCAAAATTCAGAAATACGAAGTCCCGTTTCCAGCAGAAGCACAACCTCATCATAATACTTGCTGTAAATCTTATCCTTTTCCATAAAGGCAAGCAGGCGTTCTTCCTGCTCTGGTGTAAGGATAACTTTCTGCTCCGTATCATCTTCCAGAACATCACTTAGCTTAAATTCAAACGGGTTCTTTCTGATACAGTCGTCTTGTATCGCCATGTAAAATGACGCTTTCAAGGAACGCTTGTAGTTATCAATCGTTTTATAGGCGTATCCTTTTTCGCTCATTCTGATAGCCCATTCTTTAGCGTCCGACTGCTTAACAGTATCAATCGCCCTCATACCCAATGGGTCATTTTTCAGAGCGTTCATAAGATACTGTCGTCCTTTTTCAGTAGCCCTCTTGATGTTCTTTCTTTGGCTGTTCTTCTTGTCGTAGAGCTGGCAGACTGTCATTTTACCGCCTGCTGTATCGATACCGTCGTTAAGGTCTTTTTTAATCTGTGTTTCTTTTTCCCTCAACGATATATCATCACGCTTTCCAGCAGGTGTCTTGTCTGTCGGTACAAGTTTCCAAGAATAGATAAATTGTGGCTTTCCGTATATATCGGTATATTTATAAACGTATCTTCCGTCTTTTCGCTGGCTCTCTCCATTACGCAAATTGCGATTTTTACTGTCTTTTCGTTTTACATTAGACATAGTGTAAAGCTCCTTTCCGTCATGGAACGAGCCGTGATACGCTATATTTATTATACCATATCTACGGCTCAATGACATTAGATTTCGTCCAATGTATCTATGATTTTTTCAAATTGTTTTCGCTTAATCTGAATACGGTTGCCGTTCACGATAACCCAGCCAGCGTCAAGATTTTCTTCGGCTAATTTACGCAATTTCTTTTCGCCAATGCGGAAGTATTTGGACGCTTCTTCAACCGTCAGCGTATATTTTTCCCAAATAGGCACATCAGTATTGTTCATAATCTATGCACCCCCCTTTACTGTGTGTCGTTTTTTACAAGCAGGCAGACGGCTTTGGAAAGCTCCATTAGTATCTCAACTATTCCCATTCTTGTGGGCAGAACCGCACCATGCGGACGTATCATTATTCTGTGAGGATAGGTCGTGGCAAAACAACTTTTCCAACAGTCGCTCTCGGATCACTGCGTGGGTCGCTCGCTTTCTTTTGAAAAGGTCGTGGCGTACAGTCCCCGTGGCTCGCCATCTCACAAACGTATCTGTCTGCTTTATTCAGTTGTCAAAGAGCTGTGGTGAAAGCGTGTTGCTTTCATATAAAAGCAGGTGGCAGAGCAGGAAAGAGGGGGATATTAAATCATGCTCCGCTAAAAACTGCTTATTCTTCTGGTTCTAAGTCCATATCTTCAATATCAAAACCTAAAATCATTTTGATAAGTGCTTCTCTGATACGTCCTTTTAATTCCATATCTACAACGATATAAACATTGCCGTATTCATCATAAAGTGAACGCAAACAGCACTTTGATATGTAAGGGTCATAAAATGCCAGTAATTTTTCAATCGCTTTTCGTTTCCGTCCATAGCTGATGAAATCAAGTAATAAGACGGTTTCTTAAATAACTGTTTCATTTTCTAATGTTCCTCCTTGAGTATTTTTTTCATAGTTTCCAAAGCGTGATGTCGGTTTCTAAATACACCGCTTTGCGTGATTTTCTGCAAGTTGGCAATTTCACTTTCTGTCATTTCCAAGAAGTAATACATCAACAGAGTATTGCGTTTTCTTTCTGGAAGTTTCTTCAAGGCTTCTGCCAATTCATCATCAAGGACACGAATATCAATGCCACATACTGAAAAGATTGTATAATCTGTTTCGTAGTCGTCCCAAACAGCCATTTTATCAACAAGGACATCTGGCAATTCGCTGAAAGATATTTCTTTATTCTTACGACGGTTTAATTCCTTGTAATAATCTTTCACGACACTACGGACAACTTTCTTTAAACAACTTTCAAAACGACATTGAACTGTTTTCTGGAAGTCAGACGGTTTCATCAATCTCACCTCCTTTCCTTTATGATTTGAAAAGTGTTTATCCCTCTTTCCGCACCATATAAGGACAGCTAGGTGTGATTTAATGACCTCTTTTGAAAAATTTTTTAAATTTTTTCGGGTATGAAAAAAGCCCGCACAAAACATATAGTCTGTACGAGCCTTTAAAGCTAAAACATAGTAATATTGTATCATTAAGAATCACAAATCACAAGTGATTTGTGATTAATCACTTGTGATTTGTGATAAGTGATTTGTGATTAATATATAAAAGCCCTCTTTAAAGGGCTTTTATGTTTATTTTGAAAAAGAGATAAAATCAATATATCCCTTTTCCCCAATTTTTACAACGGCATTGTAGGGCTTTTTCTCTTTGTTTTTGATTCCTTTTACCAGGGTTTCTTTTCCCTCCAGTAATTCTTTTACATTCGTTTTGGTTAGTTTTTTCTTTCTAAAATGTTCAGCTAAAGTAAACTTACATTCAGGATAATTTGAACAACCATAAAACGATTTTTTTAATACAATATTGTTGCCACACTTAGGACATTTTCCTACAAGGGGTCCCGAGCGCTTAGTGGGAATTTGTACCCCTTATCGATACAAATTCCCCGTAGGCGCTAGGGACCTCTTTAGCTTCTTGGAAGCTGTCAGTAGTATATCTAATAATTTATCTCCATTCCCTTTAGTAACGTGTAACTTTCCAAATTTAAAAAAGCGACTCATAGAATTATTTCCTCCCGTTAATTAATAGATAACTATTAAAAATAGACAATACTTGCTCATAAGTAATGGTACTTAAATTGTTTACTTTGGCGTGTTTCATTGCTTGATGAAACTGATTTTTAGTAAACAGTTGACGATATTCTCGATTGACCCATTTTGAAACAAAGTACGTATATAGCTTCCAATATTTATCTGGAACATCTGTGGTATGGCGGGTAAGTTTTATTAAGACACTGTTTACTTTTGGTTTAGGATGAAAGCATTCCGCTGGCAGCTTAAGCAATTGCTGAATCGAGACTTGAGTGTGCAAGAGCAACCCTAGTGTTCGGTGAATATCCAAGGTACGCTTGTAGAATCCTTCTTCAACAATCAGATAGATGTCAGACGCACGGCTTTCAAAAACCACTTTTTTAATAATTTGTGTGCTTAAATGGTAAGGAATATTCCCAACAATTTTATACCTCTGTTTGTTAGGGAATTGAAACTGTAGAATATCTTGGTGAATTAAAGTGACACGAGTATTCAGTTTTAATTTTTCTGACGATAAGTTGAATAGATGACTGTCTAATTCAATAGACGTTACCTGTTTACTTATTTTAGCCAGTTTCGTCGTTAAATGCCCTTTACCTGTTCCAATTTCGTAAACGGTATCGGTTTCTTTTAAATTCAATTGTTTTATTATTTGGTTGAGTACTTTTTCACTCGTTAAAAAGTTTTGAGAATATTTTATATTTTTGTTCATGTAATCACTCCTGAAGTGATTACATCTGTAAATAAATACAGAAGTTAAACGATTTGTTTGTAATTTTAGTTATCTGTTTAAAAAGTCATAAGATTAGTCACTGGTAGGAATTAATCTAACGTATTTATTTATCTGCGTAATCACTGTTTTTAGTCTGTTTCAAAACAGTAGATGTTTTATCTACATTACGCATTTGGAATACCAACATGACGAATCCCTCCTTCTTAATTACAAATTTTTAGCATCTAATTTAACTTCAATTCCTATTATACAAAATTTTAAGATAACAGTCAAGAACATATCTGCACAAGTTGTAGATATACCATAAATGCTGATAATCAACATGATTACGCTTACCATCAAATAAGTAAGTGTTTCTTGCTTATTAAAATTATCCATAGTACAACGTGAATTCCAGAGAAAAAGAGAAATCGCACCAAGAATAATACTTAAAACAAAAATGACATTTCTTTTTTTACTGTCACGGAACATTTTCTTTTCATTTTGTTTGTCAAAATAAAGAAAATCACGTATCGTCATTTTACTTATTCTTCTTAATAGATTAAGCAAAACCAAAACATAAATAGTTAAAAAATAAATTATCAATAGTCCAATAGAAACGAAATTCAAAGAAATAAAGAGAGTTTTTGGAATACCCAGTAAGTTTACAATTACTAACGACACAAACTGGCTGAATAAAAAGCCAATAGGAATAGCTAATACAAATGCTAAAATTCCCAACAGTATATTTTCAATTACAACTAAGTGGGCAATTTCTTTTTTCTTAATGCCAAGAAGCATATATGTTCCTAATTCTTTACTTCTTTTTTCAAACATAAATTTCGTTGTATAGTTGATCAAAAAGCATATCACAAAAATAATAAGAATATTTACAGCGAACAATGAATTCTTAAATGCATCCATACTGGAACATAACTTTACAATTTCATCAGAATTTGCCACCAAATTAAAAGCAAATATAAGAGAAAAGGATGCAGTAACGGTTATCAGATAAATCAAATAATCTTTAATATTTCTTTTTGTATTTCTATACGCTAACTTACCTAACATTTCCCACTTCACCTCCGAGCAAGGTTAATATATCCAGTATTTCATTGAAGAAATCTTTTCTGCTTTTTTCCCCTCTGAAAATTTCATTGAATATTTTACCGTCTTTCAAGAACAAAATACGTTCACAGAAAGACGCACTAAACGGGTCATGTGTTACCATTAAAATAGTAGCCTGCATTTTCTTGTTGATTTCAGACATTGTTTCCAGTAATAATCTGGAAGCTTTTGAGTCCAAAGCTCCCGTCGGTTCATCAGCTAAAATCAGTTTCGGTTCATTGATTAAGGCTCTAGCACAAGCACAACGCTGTTTTTGTCCGCCAGAAACTTCATAAGGAAATTTCGATAAAATATCACGAATACCCAATTTATCGGCGATAGCATGAACTCTTTTCTCAATATCAGTAGGGTTCTGTTTGTTGATAACCAATGATAAAGAAATGTTTTCTCCAATCGTTAAAGTATCTAAAAGGTTGAAATCTTGAAAAATGAACCCTAAATTTTCACGTCTGAAATCAGCAAAATCTTTATCCTTGATTTTGGTAATATCTTGATTATTGACTGTAATGTGTCCGCTGGTTACAGTATCAATCGTAGAGATACAGTTTAATAGGGTAGTCTTTCCAGAACCACTAGCTCCCATGATTGCGACAAATTCGCCCTTATCTACATACATAGAAATACCGTCTACTGCCTTTGTGATATTTCCAGAGTTACCCCCGTAGTATTTTTTTACTTGCTCTAAATTTAAAATGTGTTCCATTAAAAATCGCTCCTTTCTTCCTGCCACATTTATTTGTTTTGGAATACAATTAAATTATAGCAAGGGCAGTATTCAATTACACTTACAGTTTTGAAAGTAAACAGAGAGTAAAAGAGCCGTGATAATGCAGATCACAATTTTGTGAAGCATTTCCACGACCCTTTTATTATAATTTTGCCTTTGTCTTTTTCGTAATGATATAAATATATTCTTCTGGTGTAGGGCGTTTATTCCCAAAATACTTTTTGAAATTTGCCTGCACCTCTGGGTCGGTGCTATTCATAGCTTCATCAATCGTAGCTTCAATATCCGCCCGAACATCAGCCAATGATACACCGCCAGCTTTTGCACCAGCTTTCAATGCCTTTTTTATATCTCTTTTGTTCAGTCCTATCATATTCATACCTCAATTCTACTTTTTAAAGCTAATAAGTTTTCCATTGTATTTTACAATGATGAATATGATATAAAACACTCCTACAACAATCAAAATAAGACCTATGTAATAGCCTAATTCAGAATGAGAGATTAAATTGATAATCGGCATAACAAGAATACCAATACTAACCAGTAAAGTGCCTATTCCTATTTTTTTTGTAAACACCTTTTTATCTTTAGGGTCAAGTTGTGTATAATGATAACCATGTAATAAAGTAATATTCTCTTTTATACCTATTTGATAAGATGTAAAAAGTAAAAACAATCCTATAACTATTTCAACAATCAATTCCTCTAATTCCATAATCGTTCTCTCCTTTAATCAAAATAAAATAATTCTTCAAATTTTTTATCTAAAGCTATACAAAGCACTAATGCCAATTTTGCTGTTGGATTAAATTGTCCAGTTTCAATAGAACTAACTGTATTCCGAGAAACCCCGACTAGTTCAGCTAATTCTGTTTGTGATAATTTTTTTTCTTTTCGTACAGTTTTTAATCTGTTTCGCAAAATTAAATGTTCGTCCATTCTATAAACCTACCATTAAAAATTTATAAAAGTAATACCCCATAAATAGAAAAAAGAATAAAGCAATAACAAATTTGGATTTATTTTTTGAAATATGTGCTTCATAACCCATAGAGCCAAATGCCACAGACCCAATAATTGTCATTATGTCATAGTAAGGTTCTTTACAAACTGCTTTAATGAAAAGAATTAAAATGCAGATAAATAAAACAAACATTAAGCCAAAAGATTTCCCTTGAAGTTTAATATGTTTTTCGTATTCATCAAGATATAGATTCTCTTTTTTGTTTTGTGATAGTATTTTTTCTTTATCCATTATATAACGCTCCCTTCAAATAATACCAAGTACACTTGTCATTTATATTATAGCATTCGGTCATTACAAGTCAATATTTTTGCACAGTTTTCTTGTCGTTTTGTAAAAGCGTGCAAATCTGATAGGAAATGCACGCTATATCATTTATCCTACAATCTTCCAGTTACTATCCTTATGTAGCACAAGCTCATACTGCGATACCTGCGTCGCTTTTGTCTGATTATCAATGAATTTTACCGCAACCTTGACTTTCACATTGTCGCCGTCCTTTATAAAGATAGGGTTTACCAGTTCAGAATAAAGGTAGTCCCTGCCGATAGGTTCAATCACATTTCCCAATACATAGTAAGCAAGCTCTTTTTCCGTCGCTGTTGGGTACAGCTTAAAGAATGTTTCCAGAAAAGCGGTAGCGTCATTTACCGTATCAGCGTCCACGCTTGCGTCTGCTTCTGGTGTCTTAGGCTCATAGTCTGATTTTTCAACTGCTGGTGCAAGGGTAGGGTTTTGAACGATTACCATATCCCCGTCTGCGTCCACATAGACTTTTACAGTATAGGTTGCTTTCACATTGCTTGTCTGTTCTCCCTCTTTTATCTGCTGATCTACTTCGTAGGTAGCAGAAAAAGTGTCCGCTCCCGATTGCTCGATATGCCATACAATCACATCTGTAACCGTGGAGCTGGTCGGTATATCGGTTCTAATGGTGTCTACATTTAAGTCCTGCAATTCCTTTGTCAGATAACCGCTGATTGCCTGCGTCCTTGCTTCGATAGCTTCTTTGCTGTTATCCCATGTGTAATAGGACTTCGCAAAGTTTTTCACGAAATTTTCTATCCCGTTGGTGTCCTGCAAGCAAAGTTCAATGATTTCTTTTTCATGGGTGGTGTGCTGGTCGATAGCCGTAAAATTCTTATACACCCCAAAGCTCACGCTTGCGACAAGCACCACCCACAACGCAATCACGGTTTTCTTATGTGTGCCTACCTTGACAGTACGCACCTTTTTTTCTTTTGGTTCTTTGATAGTTTCTGTCTGTTTCTTATTCTTCTTAAACATATTTTTCAAGTCCTTTCTATTGTTTTACTCGTCCTGCACCGATTAAGTGCTGTTGCCAGTAACTACTACTTAGGTCTGCATATCCTATCGGGTCGCCTGCGTGGTACATCTGTGTCGGCGAAACAAGAATACCGACGTGTGTTACATACGAACCAGCGTTATAGGTGGAATGGAAAAACACCAAATCGCCTGCTTTTGCCTGCGAGAGTGGCAGATGTTGGGTTGCGTCATACTGTGCTTGTGCTGTTCTCGGTAAGGAGATACCAGCTTTTCCATAGCACCATTGCGTCAATCCCGAACAATCAAAGGAAGTATTCGGGTTACTGCCACCATACACATACTTCCAGCCTTGATATTTCAACGCTTCATTCATTACCTTTTGTGCCAGTTCTCCCGATACCTGCGGAACTGCTAAATACTGATTGACTACTTCCACATAGAACATATTTCCATAGCCATACCGCCAGCCCCCATTCTTAGCAACGGCTATCGGGTTGGTGTAGGTTACTTTCTTTCCACCCGATTTCTCACGGGCGAAGCTCTCTGCAAGATTAAAAGTGTGTTTTTTTCCTTTTCCTGCCACATATCCCACATAGCCACCGCCATAGTTATAAGACTGTATCGCTACATTCAAGTCGTCGATACCTTGATTTTTGCAGGAAGAAAGCAGGGACGCAAAATACTTACACCCCTGCTTGATTGAGCTTTCCGTATCTAAGGAATTAGGCGGTAAACCAAGACTTTCCGAACTCTGCATAACATCTTCTGCCGTACCGCCACTTTCTACTTGAATGATAGCAAGTAACACATTGACATACTCGGAGATACCGTTTTCTCTGGCGTATTTTTCTACCATAGGCTGATGTTTCAAGACTTCTGCGGATAGGTTCATACCCGTAATGCCAGAAGAAAAATTGCTGTTCTCGTCGTCGCTGTCCGCACTAATGAGGACGCCAAAGAAAAGCACCAGAGAAAAGAGGATAGGAAACAGACTGCCAATGATAGCGATATGTTTCAGTTTCATTTTTTCTTCTGTCCTTTCTTCGTTACAAGGTTACGGGTTTTCTCTATGGTCTGCTGGTTCTTCTGGACGCTCTGGGTCTGCTGAACCTTTATCCTGCGGTCTTTGGTGTCATTCTGGCGTGTTTCCTGCGATACCACTTTTTCTACATTCTGCCTATGTACTGTCTGTGTAGGCTGGGGTGCTTTCTTATCAGAAGCACCAGAAGATAACGGACGCTCTTTGATAACATTTGTCTTGACTGGCTCACTTGCTTTCGGAGTTGGAGCTGTGGCTGGGCGTTTGACTTCCTGCATTTTTTCAACACTCGGCTTTGGAATGGTTGAAGCTGTGACTGGTCGCTCATGGGGACGGGTAGCTCCCGTTGTCGCTGATCCGTCAGCCTTTCGCTGTACCTGCCTTGCTTCTTGTGCCTTTTGAAGCTCCATACGTTTGTCAGCGATATTTTTCTTACGCTGTTCCTGCTTTTCCAAGCGTCCCGTCTGTCTGGACTGCTGTTCCTGCACCATGCCACGCTTGAAGTCGGACACGCTGGACTTTGCCTTTTCCTTTGCGGAATACACCGCATAAGCGGTCTGTGTCGGCATATCCTTGATATTCTCTTTGACAGCGTTTGCCTTGTCTTTCACTTTATTTTTCGTATCTAAAACAGCACCGACTTTTGAACCTGCACGCTGTCCCATGCTGGAAGTGGTATTGCCCCGATTTTCTTTAGAAGCCGTATTTTTTCTTTCGGCTCTCTTGCCAGCAACGGCACTTCCAGCCACCGCACCAGCTACACCGCCCGAAATACCGCCAGCACTTACCGCCCTTGCAATACGGTGTTCCATACGCCTAGCCCGATGTCGCATAAACAGATACGGTCTGCGGAATATGCGTCGTCCCATGCTTTGACTGTCGCCAGCATTAAGTGAGAACATACTCATTAAGTCGCCCAGCTTCATGTAGATACCAGCGAAACATACTATCTGCAAGAACGCCACCATAAAGAATGGGTAGTCTGTGGAAATGTTGTAAAACATACTGGAAATACTAAATGCCACCGTTACAATGAGCGTTATTCCTGCCCGTGTCATTATGGTATTAAATACTCTCACGATTGCCTGCTTTGCCATGCTTTCATAGCTCGGTATCATGGAAAGTAAAAAACTGATAGGTAAAAACATTGCAAAGATAATAAAAAGTATCTGGCTGAACAACATCATGCCCGTAAGCAAGAATACAAATATCGTGATACCCAAGTTAAAGAACAAGAGGAAGAACACCATACCCAAACGGTTCACGACCTGCGGTATTGTCAGATTGTTATTGTCGTTGTCCTCGATTTCTGTTTTCACGACTTCCTCTCTGGTTTTCCCGTCCTCGTCCTCTGGACTTGCCGATACGAGAGCTTCTACACGGTCTGTCCCGATTTCTTCTGCGTTGCTGTTCCCGAATTGAAGCAAGAGCCACGGCTGTTCCACTTGAATAGAAAATAGGCTGTCCCGTATCAAGTCCACGCTGTCCTTACCCTCGCTGTCGGAGTTAGGGAGCATGATTTTTGTTCCCAAATCCAAAGAAGCGGTACTGATGTCTGATGAAAATTCATTTATCTTCTTGATATAGTCGGGAGCATAAGCAATAAATGAAGCGGACAGCACGAACACCACCACAAAGTTGATAACAGCGTGAAGTGCTTTGCTGGTTTCCCGTTTTATCAGTCCCGTATAAGCAACGTACATTCCCACCACTAAGATAATGAGAAGCAGGAAACCAACATAGAAGCCCGTAGAAGAAAAGCCGTTCTCGGTAACGCCTGCAAGGGTCTGTATGCTCTTTCCGATACTGTCTGCCATATCATTGATGAAGTCCAGCTTATAGGCTTCCTGCACCACATAGCCCGTTGCATTACTCAAATACAAACTGATAGTCCAGACAAAGTTGGTAATGCAGTACAGCCCGTATTGTACCGATTTTCCGATACCGTCGAGCCAGTTCCACGGAAGCCACGACCAGCTATTATCGACGAAAAAATCAAGCTGGTAGTTGGAAAGGGGATATTTTGAATAAAGATTTTCTGCGTTTATGGTATCGTCTACAAGCCCCGTCGCATGAGCCACCGTCCCCAAAAGTGAAAGCAGGATAAGGGAGAGTGCCACCACGAACAGAGCCATTTTGAGAAAGTGGAAAATCTTCTTTTTTGTGAACACACCTTTTATCCTTTCTTTCATCACTCCACCTCATTTCTCTGTACGGGCGGTCTGGTATCAAAGGCGTGTAGCAGTTCTTCAAAGACTGGGTGTATCTGCACCACACCGACACGCCCGTATAAGTCCTGCAATAAGCATTGTCCGTTCTCCAAATCACGCAAGCGTTTCTGGTTGTTCTCATCGTCCTTGTCGATACCGAAAAACTCTAAGGTCTGCTTTATCTCGTTTATATCCGTGCTTCTAAATGCAAACTTTAAGCCGATATTGTTTTTCAGACTTTCCTTTGACACGTCATAGGCAGACTGGGTAACGAAATAAACGCCTGCCTGCATAGCTCGCCCAGCACGAACCAGCTTATTTGATAAGGTTTCTCCTTGTGCCACATTTAAGAACGCCCACGCTTCGTCTAAATCGACAATCTTAAAAATGCTTCTGTCCGAATGGATAAAATCAAGGGCAAAGGTACTAATCACAATCAGCATAGACACAGACAACAATTCAATGGTCGTGTATTCTTCAAAAGTGGTATCTTTATCTGGCAGTACAAGGTCGGCTACTTGAATGATATTGAGCTGATTATCCAGACTGATAGCATTTTCTACCGTACCGTCTGAAAACAGCAGGTGTGCAAAGTCGTAGTCCGTGAAGCTGTCGATATGGTCTGCGATATTTCTTGATATGGGCGTATCTTCACGGCGTAGCTCGTCTATCACATGGAGCAAGCCCCGACTGTCGCTCTGGGTAACGGAGCGTACTGCCTTACGAAGTACGGGGAATTTTTCGCCGTCCCTTGAAGAAATACCCGTAAGGAATGTTAAGATGTCGATTGCCAGACTTTCAGCGTCTTTTACATTCTTCATAATCACAAACGGGTCAAGAAGCCCTGCATTGTCCTTATCGCTGGTAAGATTTACGATATTGATTTCATGTGCAATCTCTGGGAGCGTTTCTTTCCAGTTACCACGCTCACTTTTAGGGTCTAACAGAAGTGCTTGACCGCCAAACAGCACCGCATAATATACCAGAAGATTGTTACAGAACGATTTCCCACCGCCAAGCGAACCGACAAAAGCAGACGCTAAAGCGTTGGTAACTGTACCTTTTACACCTTGACTGGCAAGGGACGGTTGCAGGTACACATTTCTTCCCGTATCAACAGAATAGCCCATATAGATACCCGTAGTTTCTCCTAACTGCTGTGTCGCACCAAAGCCAAGCCCAGCTAAAAAATCTGATTTTACATACTGCACATAGTCATTGATATATCGCTTGCTGGCTGGTAAAAATTCAGAATGAAGCCCCAGCATATCCCCAGCAGGACGCACCAGCTTTACATTGAGGTCGTCGTAAAAGTCCTTGACTTCATCACAACGGCGTTTCAGCTCGTCAAGATCGGGTGCAGACACCCGTATGACGTAGCTTAACTTATACATACTTTCTTTTGTCTGGTCTAAATCAGTTTCCAGCTCGTCCACGCTGTCTAAAGCGTCCACCACATTTGAGCTGGTTTCACTTCCTGCTTGATAGGCGTGATTATCAAGGTCTTTCAGTTCCTTTTTCTTGTTGCGGACGGTCGTTAATGCTTTCCGATTTTCCACGATTTCTACATTCATGCTCGTATCAACGGGGAATGTGAATTGCTGTTGCTGGAAATAGAAGATTTCAGACGACGGAAAATCAAGCTCTCCTACAATCGCATTGACGGTAAAATAGGACACATAGCTTTCCTTGTCCTCATGTTCCAATCGTAAATACCGCTGGCTTTCCTCAATCACACACCTTGTCGGACGGATAAGGTCGTAGTATTTTATCAGCGTCTCTTTGTTCAATTTTTTCTTTGGTAGCTGGTACTCATAATCTTCATAAGCGATACCGTCCCTGCCGTAAAGATGTTCCATGAGATACCCAAAATCATGGATTTCCAAGCGACGCACCTTAAAGCGACGGGAGATTTTATTTTCCAGTAACTTTTCCATTTTTATGTAACGGTTGATTTCATCATTCGGCATGGAAACAAAATCATTCATCAGCGTGTGGTTCACTTCATGGAGAAATTCTGTGAACGTCAGCCACACCGATTTTTTGATGTTCTTCAGATTGAGCTGTTCTTCCGTAACCATGAGCTTAAAGCCAAGAAAAAAGCGGTAGTCCACTTGATTGTCCCCAATCATAGATACTAACGCTTCGGTCTGTTCGTCTATCTTCTGGCAGGCAACTTCCTTTAATTTTCCAGTTACCAGCTTCTTTGACTGTTCCTGCATACTGCGGATTGAGCTTTCTGTGGCAATCTGCAACGCATGAATTTTACCCTCACGGGACTGTGCGATAAGCTGTCGGAAACTGTCATGCACGATAAATTTCTGCTCTGCGGATAGAAAAGAATAGTTGTATGGTATCAGCTCATAGTAGGCGAACACCTCATTGTCCTTGTTCCAGACAAGGTTATTGTCAATATATTTTATCGGGAACATAGTTCACACTCCTTACTGCCGTGATTGTTTCATTCAATATCTGCTTATGCAGTTTTACGGCTTTTCCTGCATAAGTGATTTTTGGTCGCAGGGCATAGGTTATCTGTGATTTCAAAAAGCTGTACGGCTTCTTTCCGTCAAAGGTTTTCTGCGACATGAACCAAGTGAGAGCAACGGGAATACCAAAGTATTTGAGAAATGCTCCCTCAATCATGGAAAGTGGGGGAATATCCCCAAACAGAATGATGATAAATTCCGTAATCACAAACCATGTAATCTGTGTAAAAGTAACGGGAAAGGGTAAGTTAAAGTCATTGATTGCATACAAGACTTTTTCCACGTTCCAGATACCCGTGTAGCTTTTAATCTTTTTCAAGTTCTTTCAGCTCCTTTCAAAATAGAAAAGGACAGCCATTTTCAGACTGTCCCTTAAAGAGAAATACGCTGTCAGTAGCAACAATGCTTGTCGCTGATCTTCCAGCGTTAATATGGTATCTCGCACATACCTCGGCTTGTTTCAATAAAGCAACCGCCCATATCCAAATCTCGCCCGTAGGCTTCATAGTCAATGTAATTCTGTAAGCTGGGTGGAATGTCCCCAAGTGCCTGCAATTCGTCTATGTAGTAGTAGGCAACATCTGTCATGGTTTCACAGTCGGGATAATAGTAAATATCGTCCTTATGTTCCACGACTTCTTCCAGCGTCCCATAGTGGCTGATAAATTCGTCCAGACACTCTACAATATAGTCGGGAAGTTCCTCTATCATTTCATACATCTCATTGAGTTCTTCAATGGAAACATACTCGCCAATCGCAATGGGAAAGTTGTCGGTATCATGGATAGCGTATTCCTCATACTGTTCATTCAAGCCGATTTTTTCTTTCACATCTTCCTCGTCAATGGGGAACGTGAACCAAGCACCGACTAAATAGCCCTCATTGTATTTGCCAAGATTAGCAATATAAACCGCCATATCATCAATCATAAGCACCACCTCATTTCCTACTCTGGCAGTTCAAAGATACCGTGTTCTGTTACTAAAAATTTCCCGTGTTCCTGCAAGTGAGAAGCGTAGGCTTCAAAGTCAAAGTAGTATTCTTGACAGTCCTCGGATAAATGCTTGAACATCGGGTCGTTCATCAG
Organism: Blautia sp. OM06-15AC; assembly: GCF_003481425.1. Taxonomy (NCBI): domain Bacteria; kingdom Bacillati; phylum Bacillota; class Clostridia; order Lachnospirales; family Lachnospiraceae; genus Blautia; species Blautia sp. OM06-15AC. Next base: position 256,905 of record NZ_QULD01000001.1, read on the forward strand.
CTTTTGCCTTGCAACATCTATCATGCTTTTACAGTCGGGATAAACAATAATCACGTTCCTGCAAATATAAAGTGCTTCTAAATTTTCAAACACCGTAAGTAGTGATACATATTCTTCCTGCATATCACTTGAAAGCTGGCGGTACATAAAATCTAATTCGTTGAGCTGGTACACGCTGGTGTGTTCGTGGACTTCATCAGCATAAGGCAACACCTTTTCGATAATACGATAATCCCCACTTTCTGCACCGATACCTAACTTTTCTTCAAACTCGGCAACATCTATCGGCAGGTCGAACCAGTATGATATTGTTTCTTCGCCAGTTGTTCCTCTCGTTTCCACCAGCACCCTTGTTTCCTGCATTGTTCCTCACGTCCTTTCTGTTGCTTCATCACATCTTTTAAGCTCTGGTACGACATACCAAACACATACTTTGAAAAATCTTCTAACTGTTTTATATCATAATTCGTAAGCGGTAATCGCTTCATTTCATGCCACACTTTACGCTTGTAAGAGGGCAGGTTAGAAATATAATCACAGCCGACGTTTGCCTGCATATCCTTAAAAATATCGCTCATTTCATCACTCCAATCTGATTTTAGGTAAGAAAAAAGCAGTCAATCCTAAGACTAACTGCTTTATGTATATGGATATAATTTGATTAAGTTTTAAAACCAGTTTGTTTTTTCATCTCTAAATTGAGGGTTATCGCTGTGTTGATATGGATTATAGTTATTCAGATTGCAACCATATTCTTTTAATGATTTGATTTTGTTATCTTCTGTCCATTCAATTAAGGAAATACCGTCAAATTCTTCAACGCTTCCCGTATTCATTTCATTTTTAAAATACCATTCTACGACAGTTTGATTTTCTTTATGAAAGAACTGTTTAATATCCCAAATAATGACTTTACCACGAGTATTCCATTCATTAAACCAATGTTTTACTGTTTTAAGATTTTCATATTTAGGACACCAGCTTTCCGTATAAACAACATCTTCTGTAAAAATTTTATCTATTCCTAAGTCTTGCTGTTTCAACCACATATCAAACCATAAACGAATAATTTTTTCTCTCTCATTCAAAATAGAACACCTCGATTACTTCTTTTTTCACATTATAGCACCCATACATCAGCCCCACAATAAAATTTTATGCACCGATAATCTTATTGAACAGCTCTAACAGTACATCTTTCACACCGCCAGCATTGAATACCAAGCCGACAGCAATCAAGGCAACTACCAAGAAACCGATAAGTTTTGAAAACTCACGCTTGAACCCTAAGTAGATACCGATAACCACAATCGACATAAGCACTAAGCTCTGTGCGTTGCTTAAAAACCATTGATACAAATTTTGCCCGAAATTCATGTTATTTGTCCTCGCTTTCTTTTAATTTCTTCATTTCATAGTCAGCTCCTTTGCCAACACTTAAAATACACATCAAGGCTACGCCGATACCCGTTCCAACAGATACCAGCAGGAAGTCTTTCAATAATTCCCACATTTTTTCATCACTCCTAACTTTCTACTAAATCTTTTGCAGGGGTCGTCTGCTGTTTGATTATCATTTCATGCTTTTCTGTGAGCTTTGCCTGCTGTTCGATAGTTTTCATGTAGTCTGTTCCGTTTCCCTTATCAATCCTTTTCAGCATTTTCAAGGTCGGTGCTACCTGCCGTTGTACCCACCGCAATGTACGGTCTAAGGTGTAAGGCTCTGGCTTTGTCGTCAGCTTCAAGCTCTGTCTGTTATCGCCGATAAACCACGCCCAGCGGTCATTGAGTTTCCAGTCATTTTTTCGCTTGTCTGCTTCTTCATCAACAAACCGCACATACTGGTTGATGATAGAAAAGGCAGTCTGCTCTGCGTCATAATAGGTCAGCAAATCTCGTACTGCATAATAGGCACGTTCATTTCTAAGCCGTATCTCAAAACGGTTGATAATGTCGGCTTCTTCCAGCGGTGTCCCTAACTTGACGTACTGCTCATAGTCCTTTTCATAGATACAGAAATACACATCTGATTTTAGCGAACCAAGATAAAGGGTGCGTCCCATATATTCTCTGTCGTCCTCTCTATGCTTGATAAGCTCGCCCGACTGATAAAACTTATAACTTCTGGACTTTCCGATATATTCCCGTTTCCTGCATTTTTCCGCAAGCTCTGGAATATCCAAAATACCCGTATGGTCGTTGATAGCAAGGTCGATACGCTTCATCACGCCACCGTCTATGAGTGCGTCCATGAGAAAGTCATACCAACTTCTTTGTTGTGCCAGCAGGTAACTTTCAAACTGTCGGCAACCACGCCCCTTTAACTCTAAAAGGACACCTTTTTCTTCGTCAGCCGACGTATAGATAAAGATGTCCCCTAAAGAATAATGCTCCGTATAACTGTAATGTCCGTAATCTTCATGGAGCATATAATTGATATTCAGTTTTAATATATCTTTGATGATGTGCTGTATATCCAGCGTGGGAAAACGAATTTTCACATAATCAAACAGCATGGTAAGCGGTACTTCTGGATTGAACCTTGCCAGTTCCTTATGCAGAGTTTCCAGAAGTTCCTTTGACGGCTTCATTTTTCCACTTTCTATCTTGTTGAAATATTCCCTTGTGATACCAGAAGCCACCGCCAGCCTGCCTTGTGAGATACCGTAAGCAATCCGTTTCTCCCGTAATTCTTTTATCCGTTGTTCTTCATTCAGAACCATACCCCCAATCTGTAAAGTGTGAAGTTTTTTAAGGCGACTTCACAGCCGATTTTTGCTAGAAAACCATGCCAGAAGCCTTATGTTTCCTATGTTTTTTGTCTATTGTCTATTTGCAAACGTACCCCTCTGTTAGATACCGAGGGGTTTTACCTGCTGGCGTGGCTTACGCCACACCAGCAACGGCTAGTCCGTGCCGTCGCCTTTCGCTTCGCACGTCGCCGTCCCGTCCTGCCTTGCTTGTGCAAGAGAGCTGATAGTCTGTAAAAAATCATGTCCTTTTGGGACTAAAGGCGTGTAAAACTCACTTATGACGCTTGTTCCCACATCACAATAGCCACGCCCCTTGATACGTTTCTGGAAAAACTGCTTTTTCACATCTGAACCAAACAGCATACCGTAACCTAATTCGCTGATACGCCCAAGTCCCACACGGAAATTGAAGTTATCTCTGATACCATCTGAAAAATACTTTGCGTCTGGACGCTGGCAGGCAACAATAAGGAAATAACCTGCTTGTCGCCCTAACATAACGATTTTCTTTAACTGGCTAAGTAAGCTCACGCTTTCTTTTGTCCCCAACATTTCAAAAAACGCCACATATTCATCAAAGATAAGAAAGCAGGGTGGAAGTCCCAGATAGGCGTAGTTTTCGCCCGTCTTATAGTTCGGGTGTTGCTTCATTTCCTCACTTCGCCGTACCATGCCCTCATAAAAGGCATTGACGCAATCAATCATTTCTTCTTTGGTGTGATAGACATTAGGCATGACTGTTCCCAAGTCTGCAAGGTCGCTGTTCTTTGGGTCTAAAATGTAAAGGACAGCGTTGGTATGCAGTAAGGCTTCAATGAGCGTCAGCAGAAAATAAGTTTTACCGCCACCAGTCCCACCAGCAATCAAAGCGTGAGGGAGTGCGTCATATTCCCACACAAGATTTTTCATCAGCCTAAGACAGCCGTTTTCTGCCCATACTTCATCAATGGTAATGCGGTTCGCTATCATGTCATAAAGCAGGGTGTATTCAATATAGCCGTCATGCAGGGTCTTGTCGGTCAGCTCGCAATACAAGCCACTTTCCAATTTATCCTCTAACCGTAAAAGCTGGTCTTGATATTTTCCTAACGTGATTTCACAGCGGATATGGAGCAATCCCTTTTCCATTTGATAATAAATCTTTGGAAACCAGACGATTTTTTCCCTTGATCTGCTTTGCAGGTCAGTAAAAAAACCGCTGTCTTGTACGGTATCGGCTTCATACCACTTATTTTCCAGTATCATTCGTGCCAGCTTTTGACGGTGCAATAGCTTCTTGAAACTGTCGTAACAGAAGCGGTAATACAGAAAAGCGACCAATGCACAAACACCAGTCGCTATCAGCACAATTATGAAGTTGTAAGGGGAAAGCGTCAAGCCGTTTTCTAACAAGCTGAAATGTTCCCAGTCGGTACGCATGAGCTGTTTGATGTTCAGTAGCAGAAGAACCGCCATGAATACAAACAGAAGCGTCCCTATGGAAAAGTGGTAGACAAGGTGCTTGTCGCTGGCTCTGATACGGTGTCCTTTGTTCCAAATCTTACGCATAAATCAATCACTCCTTTCTGGGTATGAAAAAAGCAGTCAATCCTAAGACTAACTGCCTCTACTACAATTTATATTTTATAATTTCACACCGTTTTTAGATATTTTATTACCAAATCATAAGTATAAACCTTTGGTAAATCCGAGTCCCTAACTATCTTCCAAAGGATAGACGCAACTTTTAATTTGTTTTTAAATTGAGTGTTTCTTTCATCAGCACAAAAATCTTTTAAGAATTTATTCCATTCGCAAGTGGAATTATCATATTTTGCATAATCTGATTTACAATAGTAGATGTTCAGCATATCTTGAATTGTAAAAGACGTATCATTCTCTTTTTTTACCTTTCGCCATGCTGTTGCCATATCTGCTGTAAACTTGAAATTATTAACTCCGGTTTGTTGTGAAAAAAATTCTCTAAACTTTGTATTGAATGAAAATCCACAGTCAAGCAAAGGACTATTTAATGTAACTTCTGCTATCAAGTTTGTTCGAGAACGGCTCTTTTTTTTCTTGATTAAGTTACCATTAAAATATTCCTTAATATTTTGATTTAATTCTTGTTTTGTTCCTGTATTATCAATACCAAGCTGTTTACATATTTTTGATAATTCATCACGATACCAGTAATATTTAACAAATTCATCGTATGATTTTATCTCATTAAAAGTAGGACGATTATTATTCATTGTTACCACTCCATAATATTTATTGTGAAGTTATTATAACTCTATAGAGTATCGCTTACAATCAAAATATATTTTATAGATTATTTTTTTTGCTGTCCCTGCGGTGTAGGGTTCTGTGGATTGCCTGTGTTCTGATTGCCTTTATTCTTCAATACAATATCCTCTGCCTTTACATACCAGTCCACATCTGCACCCGTATAGGTTTTTCGTGATACCGTATCGGCTACTGGATTGACAAGCTCCACAACTGCATTATACGGAAATTCCCTTAACGGTACTTCTGGCAGTACAGACACGGGGATAATTCCACCATGCAGACTGCACTTCAAATCATAGATACGCTTTTTAAGCTGGGTACTCGGTGTCCCGTCCTCATTCTGCAAGTACACATCACGCACCGCTGTAAATTTTAATTCTCCAAATGTTTTCTCTTTGTCAATAACAAATCCGTTTGATAATCTCATAAATTCTTAACTCCTTTACTTTTCTTCAACTGTTACAATATCATCAGCAAGCAACACATAATCGGTATGTCCCATATCCCCGATTGCGTAACCTCTGCCGTATAACTTCGGATTGACAAGTTTTACTTTCTGTTCATACTTGAAATGCTTTTCGCCAGCCTGCACGGGAATTTCCACAACAACATTTTCGCCTTTCTGTACGTCAGAATAAAGGTTATAGCTTCGTCTGGCTAAAACCCTGCGGTTATTTTTATCCCTTTCAAAGATAGGCTCGCTTTCTCCTGCAAATTCAAGAGTTCCAAAAGACTGTGCCATATCTGGCACGACATATTTCATTTCCATAGTGTTTTACCTCGTTTCTTTCTATTTTTGATTAGTTAATTGATTGTGATTTCTTATTCTGGCGGTTTGGAAAGTACCAGCAATCCCCCAGATAGTAAAGGGTAAAATAAATGCTTACGCACCCTTGACTATCCGTGTTCTTGCAGGTTGTTGGCAGATAAGCCAGAATAAGCGGAAGTCTGCCGTTTGACAGCTTCGGCGGAGAGCGTGATTTTCCTTTTCTCATACCGTTACCGCCTTATGATTTCTTCATTTTACGGCGTTTGTAGAAGAAGATACCTGCCAGTCCAGAACCAGAAGTCAAAAGAAGTGCAAGCAGTCCGTAAAGGTTGGTGTTATCTCCCGTTTTGGGACTGTCCGTAGGTCTGCTAGGCTTTTCTGGCGTTTGCGGTGTTTCGGGTTTCTCTGGTTCTTCTGGTTTTTCCTTAAAAGTAATCGTCTGTCCCTCGTCTGTGGTGTCCTTATGCTCGGTAACTTTCTTCGGCTCGTCTGGATTGCTTAAATCGTACAATTCTTCAAAAGTTACAAGCTGTTTGCCGTCAAGAGTAGAAGCGTCAAAGGTAAAGGCAACTTCCACTTTCATAGTTTCGCTGTCAGCGACAAAAGTATAGTCATTTTCTACACGCTTTCCATTGATAAGAAGTTCTGCATTTTCTTCTTTCAACATTTGCCAACCTTTAAGCTGATATTTTGTGCCAATTTCTAAGCCCTCTAAGGTTACGGTATCAATGATTGTTACCTCTTTTCCTGCTTTAAGCTCTTTGTTGCCGTCCTTATCGGTAGCAGTTGTATGTATCTTGATGATACGCTCTGTGATAAGTACCGTCTGCCCGTCGTCCTCAATGTCTTTGTGTTCCGCAACTTTTACGGGTTCGTCTGGATTGCTTAAATCATACAATTCTTCAAAGGTAACAAGGTTCTTGCCACCTAAAGCAGACGCATTGAATGTATAGGCAATTTCCACTTTCATAGCTTCATCATCAGCGACAAAAGTATAGTCATTTTCTACACGCTTTCCGTCAATGACAAGTTCAGCGTTTTCTTCCTTTAACATCTGCCAGCCTTTCAACTGATACTTTGTGCCTTTTGTAAGTCCGTCTAATTTGACAGTATCTACAATCGTGATTTCTTTTCCCGCAAGGATTGTCTTTTCGCCGTCCTTGCTGGTCGCTGTGGTATGGATTGAGATTTCTCTTTCGTATTCATCAGTCAGCGTTCCCAAATCAATCACACGGTTATTTCTTGATACTACGATTTCAAAAGGTGGGATAAGTTCAAAGCCTTTGTTGCTTTCACATTTTAATTCTTCAATGATGTAAGTATCATAAGGTAATGCACCCTTGCTGTCGTCTGGTTCAGAAGTCCCAAACCACACACCGTCCTCGCTGGTCTTTCCTGCGTTGGTATTGTGCTTATGACTAGCCCAGTCAGCAGAAGTGGAGAACTGCCCGTTATCATCAGTTACCACAACATGACTTTCGCCCGTCGTCTTGCTTGTGATCCTAAAAGGAACATCAGCAAGACGCTTGTGTGTGCCTGCACCGATTTTTACGCCCTCAATATCGCCACGCTTAATCTGATTGTAGATAGAGTTTGCTTTGTCGGTTAAATCTACGATTTTTCCATTCTCTGTGATTGCAAAGTCAATCGGCTTCATACCGTCTGTCAAATATCCGTCGGGAGCTTCACTTTCAACGATACGGAATTTTCCATAAGGTAAAAGGTCAGCGGAAGTAGAAGCAATACCCTCAATATCCGTATAGATTGTTTTTACCACTTCGTTTTTCTTATAGAGCTTGCCCTCAATCAATACAGAATTATCATTTAAAGAAATGATGTCAAAAGCAGTATCTTTCAATGTTGCACTTCCTTGTGGTTTGGTATCGCCGGTTTCTAAATCTCGTTTCTGAATTTTGACACCGCCACGAATGACTTTATCTGATACGGAAAACTGGTTACTTCCAGATAATACGGCAAGGTCGCCGTCCTCGGTAATCTGTGTTACATATAAGCCCTTAATCTGTTCGGACTTGTCGCCAGCCTGCATATATGCACCGTCTAGCAAGTAGCCGTTTGGGGCTTTTGTTTCCTCAACGGTTAGCGTTCCAAGTGGAAGAACCGCTTTTCCGTCCTGCATATAGAAGCTGTCGCCAGCTACCTTATAAGCGTCCGCTAATTTTGTGATGTAGTGGGTTGTCCCGTCGCTGTCTGTTTCAGCGATTGTCTTTGTAACCCATGTACGAGTAGCTTCGGCAGGAAGATTGTCTTTATTATAGAAGCCTGCATAATACTTCCATGTAAATTCCGCACCTGCTAAAGAAGCGTTCCCCTGCGGATTGTTTTTCTGTGTTTCCATATCAATCTTGAAAAGCTCAATCAATGTGTTCGTTACCTTTGGTGTATCAGATACATTCAAGGTCGCTGTCTTTCCAGCTTCAACCTTTAAGGAATATACAGTTTTATCCACTTTATATCCTGCTGGTGCAGATAATTCCTTGATATAGACTGTGCCAGCCGTTACCTCTACAACGTCCGTATTTCCGTTTTCATCAGTCGTAAGGGTGGCAAGCTGTTTCGTGCAATCCTTATCAGCAAAGACACCATATGTTGCACCAGCGATAGAGTAATTTCCGTTACCGTCTGTAATGCTGGTATTACTGGAAATCTTTTGCAGTTTCGCATTTCCGACATTGAGTTTAGCCCAGAATTGTCCCAATTCCTGCCCCTCGCCAGAGTAGATATAACCGCCACATTCATAGCGTCCTTTATTTTCTTTGACAAAGGCTTTTGCACCAGCGAAAACTTCGTCCTGCGTTGCCTTTGGAATTTCATCATAAGAAGCTCGCACGTTATCACATTGCCAGCCTAGATGTACGCTCAATCTCTGCCAGACTACAAGCTGTCTTAAAAGGTAAGCGTGATTGTTGCTTATTCCGCTATGGCTGTCTGTGTACTGTTTCACATATTCGATAGATAAGGCAACATCGCTTATTTGGTCGGTACTCATACGGGTGCTTGCGTCAGCTCTGGTTTTATAACCGTTTTTGAATGCTGTATTGATGTCAATACAATAAGCGTCCTTGCCCTCAACGGTCAAATGTCCCTCATTAAAGGTTTCAGTAATAGAGCCATCATTATTAACACGTTCTACGATACCGACACGTTCGACAGACTCCGTCCAATACTGTGTTTCCGACGCATGAACGGGTGTACTCGGTAAAGCAGTAACGACAGTCGCAAGAGCAAGTACGCCAGTACATAATCGTTTTAATATTTCTTTCATAAGTCTAAATGTTCCTTTCATTTTGGGTAATAAAATAGCCGTCCAATAAGAACGGCTGGAAATAGAAAAGGAACGTCATTTTAGGCGTTCCATAGTCTATGAGTTATTCAATTTTTTCTTGTTTCAATACTGATGTGCTGTACCATATCTTTGCATATCTAGGAAAACTTGCGTATCAAGGCTCATTCAATGGTAGTAAATAAGTAGTAAATTGATGTGTTTGTTTCCTTGAAAATGCTGATAGATACTGTGTTTTAGCGGATAATCAGATTTTTAATGCGTTTTTATTATAAACACTTGCAAAATACCCGGACAGGGTATATAGTGTAGAAGAAAACAAGATACCCCATTAGGGTATATGAAATAGAAAATCCAGAACTACAGAAAGGAAGACATACGATGGAACAGTACAATGTAACCGGCATGAGCTGCGCCGCCTGCCAGACCCGTGTCGAAAAAGCCGTGTCAAAGGTACCCGGTGTCACATCCTGCGCAGTCAGCCTTCTGACAAATTCCATGGGCGTGGAGGGAACGGCCTCCCCGGCAGAGATTATTGCCGCCGTGGAAAATGCAGGCTACGGTGCGTCGAAAAAAGGCGAGAAGGGAAGCACATCACAGTCGGCTTCCACAGCAGAATACGAAGAGATGCTGAAAGACAAGGAAACACCGGTCATGAAACGCCGTCTGTTGAGCTCCGTTCTTCTTTTGATTCCGCTCATGTATTTCTCCATGGGCCATATGATGTGGGGATGGCCGCTGCCGAAATTCTTTGAAGGAAATCACATCGCAATGGGACTGGTACAGCTCCTGCTTACCATTGCGGTCATGGTCATCAACCAGAAATTCTTTATCAGCGGTTTCAAGAGTCTCTGGCATAAAGCACCGAACATGGACACGCTGGTAGCGCTTGGTTCTACCGCATCGTTTGTATACAGCGTCTACGCCCTGTTTGCCATGACGGGAGCGCAGGTACAGGGGGACATGGATGCAGTCATGAGCTATATGCATGAATTTTACTTCGAGTCCGCAGCCATGATTCTGACCCTGATTACCGTCGGAAAAATGCTGGAGTCGATTTCCAAAGGAAAAACGACCGATGCGTTAAAGAGTCTGATGAAGCTGGCTCCGAAGACCGCCGTTCTCTTAAGAGACGGAAAAGAAGTGGAAGTCGGCATTGATCAGGTGAAAAAGGGCGATCATTTCATCGTCCGCCCGGGCGAAAATATTCCGGTGGACGGCGTTGTCCTGGAGGGAACGAGTGCCGTCAACGAATCCGCGCTGACTGGCGAGAGTATTCCGGTGGATAAAGAGGCCGGCGACCGCGTATCGGCGGCGACCTTAAACCAGTCCGGTTTCCTGACCTGTGAGGCGACGAGAGTCGGAGAAGACACAACACTCTCCCAGATCATTCAGATGGTCAGCGATGCGGCAGCGACAAAAGCGCCGATCGCCAAAGTGGCCGATAAAGTTTCCGGTATTTTTGTGCCGGCCGTTATCTGCATTGCACTTGCTACGATTGTGATCTGGCTGTTTGCAGGAGAGAGCGTCAGCTTTGCTCTTGCAAGAGGTATTTCCGTTCTCGTTATCAGCTGCCCGTGTGCGCTCGGCCTTGCAACACCGGTTGCGATCATGGTCGGAAACGGAATGGGAGCAAAACACGGAACGATGTTCAAAACCGCAGTTTCTCTCGAGGAGACAGGAAAAACACAGATCGTTGCACTCGATAAGACTGGAACCATCACAAGCGGAGAGCCGCAGGTAACCGATCTTGTCCCGGCGGACGGTGTAAGTGAGGAGGAGCTTTTAAAAGGTGCCTTTGCACTGGAGCAGAAAAGTGAGCATCCGCTGGCCCGTGCGATTCTTGCACTTGCAGAGGAAAAAGGCCTGGCCCGCGAAGAAGTCAGTGATTTCTCTGCGCTTCCTGGAAACGGCCTTGTGGCAAAACGGAACGGAAAAGAGCTCTGCGGAGGCAACCGCGCACTGATTACGAAAAAAGCGGTTCTCTCGAAACAGATGGAAGAGCAGGCAGCAAAACTTTCCGAAGAAGGAAAGACACCGCTGTTCTTCAGTGAAGACGGAAAGATGCTCGGTATGATCGCGGTTGCGGATGTCATCAAAGAGGACAGCCCGCGTGCGGTGAAAGAGCTGCAGAATATGGGAATCCGTGTCGTGATGCTGACCGGAGACAATGAGCGCACCGCGCGTGCCATCGGCGCTGAGGCAGGTGTGGACGAAGTCATCGCAGGCGTTCTGCCGGATGGAAAAGAAGCGGTCATCAGCCGCCTGAAAGAAAAAGGAAAAGTAGCGATGGTAGGAGACGGCATCAACGATGCACCGGCTCTGACCAGTGCGGATATCGGTATTGCCATCGGAGCAGGAACCGATATCGCGATCGATGCGGCAGACGTTGTCCTGATGAAGAGCCGCCTCTCCGATGTACCGGCAGCGATCCGCTTAAGCCGTGCGACCCTCAGGAACATTCACGAGAATTTGTTCTGGGCCTTCATTTACAATATCATCGGTATTCCGCTGGCTGCGGGCGTATGGATCCCGCTGTTCGGCTGGAAGCTGAACCCGATGTTCGGTGCGGCGGCGATGAGCCTTTCGAGCTTCTGCGTTGTGACAAACGCCCTGCGTCTGAATCTGTTTCGGATGCACGACGCGTCAAAAGATAAAAGAATCAAAAACGAAATTCTAAAGGAGGATCTGAACATGACAACAGAACAGGGAATGGTAAAAACCATGACAATCGAGGGCATGATGTGCGGCCACTGCGAGGCAAGAGTGAAGAAAACACTTGAGGCAATCGAGGGTGTTGCATCCGCAGAAGTAAGCCATGAAAAAGGAACAGCCGTTGTAACACTGACAGCTCCTGTATCAGACGATGTGCTGAAAACAGCCGTAGAGGCACAGGATTACACCGTAAAAGGAATCCAGTAAAACAGGAAACGTTGAGAAAAGGGAAACGCGCCTGGAATGAAAATTTCCGGGCGCGTTTCTTTTTTTTACCAGATATAGCAAAAATATTGCAATTTGTTCGGAATTTTCGTGACAAAAGGACAAAAATCCGTTAGGATAGAGAAAAAGAAGAGCAAAAACAAAAGGGTTTTTAGGATCAGGAGGTTTTTACATTATGACAGAGTACAGACTTGCAAAGCCGGAAGAGTGGGAGGACTGCATCGAACTTGCAAACTACGTGTTCAGCACGGCACACCGTCCGCACGACTTTGAGCAGTTAATTCCAAGGGTTTATCAGGCAGGACCGGAAATGGCACGGATCCACCGCGTCGCTGTTGCGGAAAACGGCAGACTCCGGGCCGAGATTGCGGTGCTTCCGCAGCAAATGGCAGCAGGGGGTAAGCTGCTCCGCGCAGGATATGTGGGAAGCGTTTCCGTGCATCCAAAGGCAAGGGGCGAAGGCCACATGAAGCGTCTTCTTGGCGACTGGATTACGGATCTGGAAGGAACGTGTGATCTTCTGGCACTGGACGGCCAGAGACAGCGGTATGCCTACTTTGGCTTTACGCCGGGAAGTGAAAAATACACGTTTTACCTGGATGTGGCAAATGTGCGCCATACCTGGAAAAACGGGGAACTCTCCGCTTACACCTTTGCGCCGCTGTTTCCGGAAAACGGCGAAGCGGACGAAGAGGCGGCAGCCTTTGCAAAGAAGCTGAATGAGGAAAAACCGCTTTACGTGGTAAGAGAGGATGTGAAAGCCTGCCTGAAAACGTTCGGCGAGCAGGCAATTGCAATCTGGAAAAACGGTGAGCGGATCGGATATCTGGCACTTTGCGGCGGAAACCAGGTTGTGGAAGCAGAAGTGTTGGAGGAACAGGATTTCGTTCCTGCACTTGCCGCTTATTTAAAAGAAAATGCGCTTGACTCTCTTTTCATTTCCATTCCGGTGTATGAGACCGGAAAAGCAGCAGCGTTATCGGAAGTCTGCGAAAGCTTCACAAAAGAGCGCTGCGGTTCCGCGATGTACCGTATTTTCCAATTTGCAGACGTCATCGAGGCAATGCTGACCATGAAAGCAGAGACGATGGGCATCAGCGATGGAACGTGGTCTGCCGTACTGGAGGGACAGCCGCTGACCGTGACGGTAAAAGATGGAACTGTGACCGTGACACGGGAAGCCCATCCGGGGGCAGATGTACTCAACCGGGAGCAGGCGCAGGAACTGCTTCTTTCACCGCTGGCAAGTAAGGGAAGCAAGGTTCCATCTGAAATCTGGAAGAACATTCCATCCGACTGGTTCCCGCTTCCGCTGTACTGTGCGACGGCAGACGAATTTTAGGCAATGACTGTTGGGAGGCAGAGAAATATGAACGAGACAGCGAAACGAGACAGAAGAGACGAAAAAGAAGAAATCCGGTACCATGTGATTTTCTACGGCCAGGTGCAGGGCGTGGGGTTCCGTTACCGGGCGTATTATGCTGCCTACCAGCTCGGGCTGACAGGCTGGGTGAGAAACTGCTGGGATGAGACGGTGGAGATGGAGGTGCAGGGTGATGAGGAGACGATCACGGAGATGATCAAAAGGATCCGCACCTCCAGCTACATCGAAATCACGGATGCAAAATGGACGAAGATTCCGCTGGAATCGGAATTCGGTTTTCATATCCGTTGATCAGGGCTGTTTTTTCTCTTTTTCCGGAATTTCGACGAGAATGATATCGTTGCCGATCTGGCAGATGCGGTCCCATGGGATCACAAAATCCTCGCCGTGGCAGAAAAAGCCGCAGAATTTCACAGGACCCGGAAGAACGAGTCCGGTAAGATGTCCCGTTTTTGGATTGAATTCCACATCAATCGGACAGCCGAGCGTTTTGCAGGTGCAGATATTGATAACTTCTTTCTGGCGGAGATCTACAACGCGCATGCGGTGCTCCTTTTTACTGATTCCTATGGAAAAACATATGCGAAAATGTTGCTGCAGTTGACTTGAATTTCACGGAAAAATGCGTATACTGTAAAAGTAGAAAACTTTCCGAAATACTTATTTAGAAACGAGGACGAAAGATATGAGATGTCCATTTTGTAATCAGGATAATACCCGGGTTGTGGATTCACGCCCGATTGAAGACAGCAATGCGATCCGCCGCCGCCGGATGTGCGATGTCTGCGGCAGACGCTTTACGACATACGAAAAAGTGGAGACGATCCCTTTGATCGTCATCAAAAAAGATATGAACCGCGAGCAGTATGACCGCTCGAAAATCGAGACCGGTATCCTGCGCGCCTGCCACAAACGGCCGGTGTCCGCCGAGAAGATCAACGAGATGGTCAACAAGGTGGAGACGGAGCTTTTCAACGGCGAGGAACGCGAGATTCCAAGCTCTGTGATCGGAGAGAAGGTCATGCATTACTTAAAAGACCTGGATCAGGTGGCGTACGTCCGCTTTGCGTCGATTTACCGTGAGTTCAAGGACGTCAACACGTTCATGGACGAGCTGAAAAAGATGCTCGACAAATAGCGGGAGGCAAAAAAATGGAAGTGTCGAACTATATTAAAATGCGTGATCAGATGCAGGAACGTTTTCTGACATACGATCAGAAGGAGATCGAAGGAAAGTATGGCTTTGCGTTTGATGGCGATTATTTCTATGTGCCGTATCTTTTTGAAGAATGGAGAGTGAACCGCCATACCGGCGTTGTAGAGGGATCAAAAGACCATTTTCTTCATGTACATCAGGGCAGTTTCAATGAGACGCTGACGATTTTCGACCTGCTCTGCTGCGGAAAGAAGGAGATTGTGCTCGCCGGCACGTATGCGCGTACCAATTCCTTAAAGGGAACGATCAAAGGCCGCACGATTGCGTCCGGCGTTCACGACAGCCGCGCCGCACGGTATGACGGGCATGTGGAACAGCTGAAAAAAGCATGCGTTTCCCTTGGCGGAAAACCATATTTCCCGGGAGACGCTGCTTTTGTTTTTCATGTCTTTCCGTTTCTGCCGCTCGTCTTCCAGTTCTGGGAGTCCGATGAGGAATTCCCGCCGGTGCTGAAGTTTATGTGGGATGAAAACGTCCTCGATTATCTGCGGTTTGAGACGCTGTATTACGTGATGGGAGATTTCCTGGACGCACTGGATCAAGCCTTCGATGCATGTAAAACAGAAGCCTGATACCTTTTGTGAGACAAAATCTTACGAAAATTTTTCGAATGTTTATAAAAATTTCAGTATACGAATCCCTTGGTTTAATGCTATAATGAGCGAAAGTGAGTAAAAAAAGAGAAGAGAAAGGGGAATGCATATGGCTTTTAGCATGAAAGTAACACCGGAAATAGAGGAACTGACAAACATCTGTCTGGATAACTCCAAAATGGATGTTTCGCTGTATGGGCAATACGATGTAAAACGCGGACTGCGCGATGTCAACGGCGTTGGCGTCCTTGCGGGACTGACACAGATTTCAAACGTTGTGTCTTCGGATATCATTGACGGCGTCAAAACACCGTGTGACGGACGTCTGTACTACCGCGGCATCAACGTGGAAAAACTGACCCAGGGATTTTTGAGTGAAAACCGTATGGGATTTGAAGAAGTCGCTTATCTGCTCCTGTTTGGAAATCTGCCGAATGAAGAGCAGCTTAAGCATTTTAAGACGATTTTAAAACAGCAGCAGTCCCTGCCGAAGAACTTTGTGCGTGACGTTGTTATGAAAGCGCCGACCAAGGACATGATGAACACTCTGTCCCGAAGCGTTCTGACCCTGTACGCGTACGACAACCACGCAGATGATACCTCCCTTCCGAATGTGCTTCGCCAGTGCATTAACCTGATTTCTGTTTTCCCGATGCTGTCCGTCTATGGCTATCAGGCGTACAACCATTATATCAAGGGAAAAAGTTTATATATCCACAATCCGTCGAAGAAGCTTTCCACCGCAGAAAACATTCTGCTGATGCTCCGCCCGGATCAGAAATACACCCCGCTGGAGGCGAAGATCCTCGATCTTGCCCTCGTCCTCCACATGGAGCACGGCGGCGGTAACAACTCAACCTTTACAACACATGTTGTTTCTTCTTCCGGAACCGATACGTACTCCGCAATTGCAGCGGCGCTCGGCTCCTTAAAGGGACCGAAGCACGGCGGTGCAAACATCAAGGTTGTGCGGATGTTCGACGATATGAAGTCACACGTCAAAGACTGGACGGATGAGGAAGAAGTATCGAATTACTTAAGAAAGCTGCTGCACAAAGAGGCGTTCGACCAGAAAGGTCTGATTTACGGTATGGGCCATGCGGTTTACTCCATTTCCGACCCGCGTGCGCGCATCTTCAAGACCTTCGTTGAGCAGCTGGCAAAAGAAAAACACAGAGAGAAAGATTACCGGCTGTACGCTATGGTCGAGGAACTGGCTCCGAAGATCATCGGCGAGGAGCGCCATATTTACAAAGGTGTATCCGCAAACGTCGACTTCTACAGCGGCTTCGTTTACAGCATGCTGGATCTTCCGCTGGAGCTCTACACCCCGATGTTCGCCTGCGCGCGTATCGTCGGCTGGAGTGCACACCGGATGGAGGAACTGATCAACACCGACAAGATCATCCGCCCGGCGTACAAGAGTGTCAAAGATGAAGTGGACTATGTTCCGCTGGAAAACAGATAAAACAGGCAGAAGGGCCGGAGCGTGTCGGGATTTTCCGATCTGCTCCGGCATTGCTCTGTGCAGGAAGTAATGTGTCATTGTGAAAAATAGGAGAGTGCAGGAGAATGAATGAGACAAAAAATTACAGCATAACAAAATCCGGAGCAGTCATATTGGAAGGAGGGGCCAATCGCGGCGTCTTTACAGCAGGAGCGCTGGACTTTCTGATGGAGCAGGAGTATTATATCCCTCATGTGATCGGCGTTTCCGCCGGAGCCTGCAATGCGCTGGACTATGTATCGCGCCAGATTGGCAGAACGAGGGACTGTATGATTGTCACGGATGAGAAAAACCGCTACGTCAATAAGAATATCAAGACAATCGTTGAGAAAAAAGCACTGCTCGACATGGATATGGTGTTCGAACGGTATCCGTATGAGATTTTTCCATTTGATTTTGATACGTATTTTGCATCGCCGCAGACGTGTGAGCTGGTTGTGACAAACTGTGAGACGGGACGCGCGGAATATCTGGATGACCGCGAAAATAAAGAACGTCTGCTTGCAATTGGCCGTGCATCATCGAGCATGCCGATCGCCTGCCCGATGGTGGAGATCGACGGAAACGAGTACGTCGACGGCGGTGTTGCCGATTCGATCCCGATTATCCGTTCCTTAAAGACGGGACACCGAAAAAATGTCATTATTCTGACACGGAATTTCGGTTACCGCAAAAAAGAGGGAACGAGAGGCTGGGAGCTGTATGTGGCGGCATTCCGCAAATACCCGAATCTCGTGCGTGCGCTTGTAAACCGCGCGAAACATTATAACCAGGTACTCGAATGCATCGAAAAATGGGAAGAAGAAGGCTCCGTCTTTGTGATCCGCCCGGAGATACCGGCGGTATCGCGTCTCGAAAAGGACGAGGAGAAGCTGCGGGAATTTTACCAGCACGGCTATGACCAGATGAAAGCAAATTTTGAGGCTCTGCAGGAGTTTCTGAAAGAAGAATAAAGTTACTGTATAAACGAAAAGAGGATTGGAGAAAGAAGATGAGTGGAAAAAACCAGAAGAACCGGGGAACTATACTGATGCGGATGTTTTACCCGGACCGGAGAGAAAAAAGTGCCTATACGATCGATTACGCGGATCTGTACCGGAAAGGATACCGGGGCGTGATTTTTGATATCGATAATACGCTTGTTCCGCACGGTGCGCCGGCAACGAAGGAGGCGGCTGCGTTCTTTGCGTCTCTTCGGGAGACTGGTTTTTCCACCTGTCTGCTTTCCAACAATCAGAAACCGCGTGTGGCTCCGTTTGCCGATGCGGTCGGTTCTATCTATATCGAAAATGCGCACAAGCCTTCGGTGAAAAACTACCAGGAGGCATGCCGGAGAATGGGGATCAAAGAGGAGCAGGCGGTCTTTGTCGGGGATCAGCTTTTCACCGATGTGTACGGTGCAAAACGGACCGGACTTTACAATATTCTGACCGAGCCGATCAATCCGAAAGAGGAAATTCAGATCGTTCTGAAACGGTATCTGGAGCACATTGTACTGTTCTTTTATGAGCGTGATCTGGCCCGCGGCAGGATTACGAAAAAAAACAGTTGAAAAATCGGGAAAAATATTATATTATAAGATAAGCCTATGGTGCGCATTTGGCGCATCGTACTATGTTAAGGAGGAAAAATCAGAATGATTTCAGCAGGAGATTTTAGAAACGGCGTTACCCTCGAGATCGATGGTCAGGTCGTTCAGATTCTTGAATTTCAGCATGTAAAACCTGGTAAAGGAGCTGCATTCGTAAGAACAAAATTAAAAAATGTCATCAACGGTGGTGTGGTAGAGCGTACCTTCCGTCCGACTGAGAAATTCCCGCAGGCTCGTATCGAGCGTGTAGACATGCAGTATCTGTACAGCGATGGTGATTTATTCTACTTCATGAACGTAGAAAACTATGAGCAGATCGCTCTGAACGAAGAGACCATCGGAGATGCTCTGAAATTTGTAAAAGAAAACGAAATGGTTAAAGTATGTTCCTACAACGGAAATGTATTCGCAATCGAACCGCCTCTGTTTGTAGAGCTTGAGATCACCGAGACTGAGCCAGGCTTCAAGGGAGATACCGCACAGGGTGCTTCCAAACCGGCTACCGTTGAGACTGGTGCTACCGTAAGCGTTCCGCTGTTCGTAAACCAGGGAGACAAAATCAAAATTGATACCAGAACAGGTGAATATCTGTCCCGTGTATAAGTAAGACTGTTCCCGCCGTTGTCCGTCACAACTTTCTTTGTGGCGGACACGGTTTTCTAAATAAATAGAATATTCGTCTGAAAAATGGCTGATAAAGGCTGTCGGAAGCAGTCCGGGCCCGTTTTTCTCATCGTTCGAAGTTCCGCGAACCAACGAATCTCTGGCATATACAGATCTGTACAGAGGTTTTTAAGTTGTGTTTTTCGGAGCTTTTTTTGTTCCGTAAAGCAAAAATACAAAAGGCAATCAAACAGGAAAGGTGGGAAAAAATGGACTATCAGATGTTCAAAGAGCAGCTTGCCGCGCTGCTGAAAAGAAAAGCCGGCGATGATTTTGAGGTGAAGATAGAATCGGTGCAGAAGCTGAACGGTATCGAAAAAGAGGCGTTTGTCATCAGCAGAAAGAAGGACTGGATTGCACCGACGATCTACGTGGAGCTTCTGTATGAATGCTGTCTGCAGGGCGTGCCGCTTTCTCAGATTGCAGAAAAGGTACTGGAGCAGTACCGGAAAGTGGAAGCGGAGGCGAGAAGACCGGAGAAAGCTGCCTTTTTTACCAACTGGAAAAATGCTGCGCCGCAGATCTACTGCGAGCTCATTCATGCGGAGAAAAACCGTACGCTGCTCTCCGAAGTTCCGCACAGAAAATTTCTCGATCTCGCGGTCGTGTACTATTACCAGATGCGGGGAAACCGCGTGCCGGATGCGACAATTCTGATCCACGAGACGCACCGGGAGCTGTGGGGAATTTCGGCGGAGGAGCTGGATGCCCGTGCCTGGGAGAACACCCTGCGGGATCTGCCGGTGCGCACAGACAGCCTTATGGTGTATTTGAAAGAGGAGTACGGAGTAACATTTCCCCTGTTCGAGCTTGGTCCGCTGGCGGAACAGTTTTACCTGGTCAGCAACCGCAGAGGAAAGCTGGGTGCAATCTGCATGTGCTATCCCGGCGTGCTGGAGAGTCTTTCGCAGCGCTTTGAGGCAAGTCTTTATGTGATTCCGAGCAGTATCCATGAGTGCATGGTGATTCCAGATTATGATGTGTTCCCAGAGGAGTGTCTTTCCGACATGGTACGGGACGTGAATGAAAAGACGGTCAAGCCGCAGGAGATTCTGTCGGATCACGTTTATTATTACCACCGGGAAAGCGGGGAACTGACGCTGTGTGAGGAAGAAACGTAAGCTGTGTGGCAGAATAGTCTGCGAATAATTTAAGAAAAAAATGGGCGGCTGGGTGGGAAAAATACTTTACAATTGCAGGAGTCTGTGGTAAACTATCATAGTGTGGTTGAGAAAACAGATCACATCAGCGTCTGTAGCTCAGGGGATAGAGCAACGGTTTCCGGTACCGTGTGTCGGGGGTTCGAATCCCTCCAGACGCGTTTTTGCTACATGGCATGCTGCGGCGGGCAGGACCGGCGCAGGATAAGGAAAGCCCCTGCTTCGGTGTGAAGTAGAGGTTTTTTTGCTTGCTGAGCATATCAATAACTGATCCGGCGGATCAGTTTTGATGAAGGAGGAAAAATATGGCAAAACCAATGACAACAAAAGATAAAATCCGGGAATGGATTTCCGATAATCTGCGCTACATGCTTCTGATCGGAGCAATTCTCCTGATTGTGGCAGCGGTTCTTCTCATCGTTCATCTGGTGTCACCAAAAAACGATGGAAAATCGAGCGGCGGAACCGTAACAAGCAGCAGCACCGGAAACAATGTGCCGGATAAAAAGACACAGGTAAAAGCAGACAGCAAAGCAGATTCTGAGGACAGCACAGGCATTTCATCGGACGTTTCGGATTCCGCGAATGATTCCAGTGCAGATGCTTCCAGTACCGATACTGCCAGCGCGCCGGATGCAGAGGCTGAGCCGACAAGTGAGCCGGAAGCGGCAGACGATACCAGTAATACAGAGAATACCGATAATACGGCTGTCTCCTTTGCCACGGACAATGTCCCGGAAGTAAGCACCGTGCTGGAGCAGTATTACACCGCGCTCGGTGCAAGGGATATCAACGGTCTTTTTGCAGTAACAGATAATCTGACCGCGGAGGAGCAGGCGCAGATTGAGGCAGAAAGCGATGTGGAGTCATACGGAGATGTAAAGGTCTACACGATCAGCGGTCCAAGCGACGGAACGTACATCGCGTTTGTCAGCAGCAGATGCAAATATCTGGGAATCAACCAGACCCTGCCGATGCTTTCGGAGTATTATCTCTACACGACAGAAGACGGCGGCCTGAAAATCATGGATGATACTGACAGCGATGCGGCCGTAACCGAGGCTATGAAAGCGGCGCTCGAAAACGAAGAAGTCAAAAATCTGATCGAACAGGTTCAGAACGATTATCGGAATGCACTCGATGCAGATGCTTCCCTGAGAGTATATGTAGAGAGCATTCAGTAGGAACAATAGAATAATACAAAACAAAAAAAGCAGTTTCTGGTTTTTATGAAACTGCTTTTTTGGAAGGATAAAACCATGCGCTTAAACAAATACTTAAGTGATGCGGGCGTCTGCTCGCGGCGGGAGGCGGACCGTCTGACAGAAGCGGGCGAGATTACGGTAAACGGAAAACGCGCGGAAACCGGCATGCAGGTGGAGTCTGGCGACGTTGTTGTCGTGAAAGGCAAAACCGTTGTCCCGGAGGAGAAAAAAGTCTATCTCGCCTTCAACAAACCGCGCGGCATCGTCTGTACTGCGGAAAAACGGGAGAAAAACAACGTCATCGATTATCTGTCCTACCCGGTGCGGATTTACCCGGTGGGAAGACTCGATAAAGATTCCGAAGGCCTCCTTCTGATGACGAACGACGGTGCGATCGTAAACGGTATCATGCGTGCCAGAAACCGCCACGAAAAAGAATACCAGGTCGAGGTAAACAAAGAGATTACACCGGAATTTCTGAAAGAAATGGCATCCGGCGTGCCGATTCTCGATACCGTGACGCGCTCGTGCCGGATCCAGAAAACGGGAGAGCGCAGCTTTACGATTATTCTGACGCAAGGGCTGAACCGTCAGATCCGGCGGATGTGCGAAGCATTAGGATATCGTGTCACAAAGCTGAAACGTGTGCGGATCATGAATATTCACTTGAAAGACCTGAAAACAGGGGAGTACCGCCCTTTAACGGAAAAAGAATTAGCAGAACTGAAAAAGCAGATCGGGGAGGAAAAGCGATGAACGAGACAGAACGGATGAAGGAACTGGTCAAAAAGCTGAACGAAGCGGCAAAAGCCTATTACCAGGAAGACCGGGAGATCATGAGCAACCTGGAGTACGACACGCTGTATGACGAACTGCAGGTATTAGAGGAAAAAACAGGCGTAACACTCGCCGGAAGCCCGACCACAAAAGTCGGCTACGAGGCGATGGACGAACTGCCGAAAGAAGCGCACGAGTCGCCGATGCTTTCCCTTGATAAAACGAAAGATGTGGAAGTGCTCCGCAGCTTCATCGGGGATCACAAAACGCTGCTATCCTGGAAGATGGACGGTCTGACCGTCGTTCTGACGTACCGCGGCGGTACCCTCGCAAAGGCCGTCACCCGTGGAAACGGCGTGATCGGAGAGGTTGTCACGAACAATGCAAAAGTGTTTGAAAATATTCCCTTAAAAATCCCGTACCAGGGAGAGCTGGTTCTGCGCGGCGAGGCGATCATCCGCTATTCCGATTTTGAGAAGATCAACGAGGAGATTGAGGATGTCGATGCGAAATACAAGAATCCGAGGAACCTCTGCAGCGGTTCTGTGCGCCAGCTGAACAATGAGATTACGGCAAAACGCCACGTTCATTTTATGGCATTTGCGCTTGTGAGCGCTCCGGAACAGGATTTCGAAAATTCCAGAATCCGTCAGATGGAGTGGCTGAAAGAGCAGGGCTTCGAGGTGGTGGAATACAAGGTTGTCACCAAAGATAACCTCGACGAGGCGATGCAATATTTCTCCACGAAAATCGAGACAAACGATTTCCCGTCCGATGGCCTTGTCACGTTGTATGACGATATCGCCTACGGAGAATCACTCGGCACAACCGCGAAATTCCCGCGGAACGCTTTCGCCTTCAAATGGGCGGATGAACAGAAGGAGACCACTCTGCTTGAAATTGAGTGGAGCCCGTCGAGAACCGGTCTCATCAATCCGGTTGCGGTTTTTGAGCCGGTCGAGCTGGAAGGAACTTCGGTTTCCCGCGCAAGCGTCCACAACATCAGTATCATGCGTTCGCTGGATCTCGGTGTGGGTGATAAAATCCTTGTCTACAAAGCAAACATGATCATTCCACAGATCTCAGAGAATCTGACGAGAAGCGGTGTGCGCGATATTCCGGAAACGTGTCCTGCCTGCGGCGGTGCCACCCGGATTCAGATGATGAACAATGTCGAGACCCTCTACTGTACGAATCCGGAGTGCCCGGCAAAATTCATGAAGGCATTCACCCTGTTTGTAAGCCGCGACGCGATGAACATCGACGGCATGTCGGAGGCAACGCTCGAAAAATTCGTGGGCCACGGCTTCATCCGTGAGTTTGCCGATATTTTCCGTCTCGACCGCTACCGCGACGAGATTGTGGAGATGGACGGTTTCGGTGAAAAATCATACCAGAATCTGATCGACAGCATCGAGCGCGCGAAAAACACAACGTTGCCCCGTCTGATTTTCGGACTTGGCATCTTAAATATCGGTCTTGCAAACGCGAGAATGATCTGCAAAGCCTTCGATTTCGATCTCGACCGGATCCGGAATGCATCGGCGGAGGATTTCGCGCAGATCGACGGTGTCGGAGAAGTGATTGCAAAAAGCATCGTGGATTACTTTGCGGATGAGGAAAATAAAGAACGCCTTGAGCGCCTTCTGTCGTATCTGACGATTGAGAAGCCGCAGGCAAGCCAGGAAGAACAGAAATTAGCCGGTCTTACCTTCGTCATCACCGGAAGTGTGGAACATTTCCCGAACCGGAATGCATTAAAGGCAAGAATCGAGGAGCTCGGCGGAAAAGCCACCGGAAGTGTAACGGGAAAGACGAGCTATCTGATCAACAACGACACGACATCCAGTTCCTCCAAAAACCGGAAAGCGCGCGAACTCGGCGTGCCGGTGATCTCAGAAGAGGAATTTCTGAAGATGACAGAAGAATAACGAAATATCTGCAAAGGCGGTTTGCATCCCGCGCGGGAATCTGCTATAATCGGAAGCAGACGGCAGAAATTCCTGCCGGAAAAAGCAAACCGCCTGTCTGCGCAGAGAAAAGCGCGGCAGATCAAGAAGAATAGAAACGAGGAAAAAGAATATGCCGGTTAAAGTTCAGGCAGATTTACCTGTAAAAGAAATACTCGAAAGCGAAAATATATTCGTCATGGACGAGACAAGAGCGGTTCATCAGGACATCCGTCCGCTGAAGATTATGATCCTGAATCTGATGCCGCTCAAAGAAGATACCGAGCTGCAGCTTCTGCGCTCCCTTTCCAACACCTCCCTGCAGGTTGATGTCACCTTTCTGATGGTGGCAAGCCACGAGGCGAAAAATACATCGACCAGCCATCTGAACACGTTCTATGTGAAATTTGAGGATGTGCGGAAAAATTATTACGACGGTATGATCATCACCGGTGCACCGGTCGAGCAGATGGAATTTGAAGAAGTTGACTACTGGGATGAACTGACAAAGATCATGGACTGGACGAACACACATGTTACCTCCACGATGTTCCTCTGCTGGGGAGCCCAGGCGAGTCTGTATCATTTCTACGGACTGAAGAAACGGATGCTTCCGGAGAAGAAATTCGGGCTGTTCTGGCACAAAGTCAACAACCGCAAGATCCCGCTTGTGCGAGGCTTCGATGACGAGTTTTTGGCACCGCATTCCCGCCACACAGAAGTACCGATCGACGATATCCGTGCCTGCAAAGATGTCACGATTCTCGCAGAGTCCGACGAAGCCGGATTCTATCTTGGCATGGCGGAAGAGGGAAGAAAGATTTTTGTGATGGGTCATCCGGAGTACGACCGTATGACGCTCGACGGCGAGTACCACCGCGATAAAGACAAAGGACTCCCGATTGAGATTCCGAAGAACTATTATAAAAACGACGATCCAAATACAAAACCAGTGCTTTTATGGCGGTCACATGCGAACAATCTGTACACGAACTGGCTGAACTACTATGTATACCAGGTGACCCCGTATAATCTTGACGGAACTCCGGATTTTTCGGGAAAATAAGAGAGAAAAAGCCCCCGCACCGGGCGCACACCGGCTGCGGGGGGTTGCTGTAAAAATCTGCTATAAAAAACGGAAAGCTTTCCGGGCTTACCGTTTGAAATCAAATAATGTTTTCAGCGGAATTTCGAGTGCTTCCGCAATATCCATCAGCTTGTTTAGAGACAGAGAGGTATGACTGTTTGGCGCTTCGATGTTGCTCATATGTGTACGGCTGATCTGGACAGCTTCGGCAAGCTCACTTTGCGTTAATCCGCGTGCTCTGCGATAAAAAGCGATGGTAAGACCGAGGAGGCGCATCTCCTCCGTATGACGTTCTCCCATTGCTATGGCTCCTTTCTGAACAGAGTGATACAAAGACTTATATAATATTTATCTTAAACGATTAAATACCAAAAAGAAACAACTTTAAATTTTTATAATGCACATGTAAATTGTGCAAAATATAGAAATTATCCATCAGAATAATAGGAAAACAGGAAAAAGAGTTCTTTTGACAAATGAGAGGTTTTTGTGTATGCTGTAGAAAGCACCAACAAATAAAATCGGAGGTTTTTACATTATGAAAGAGTTGATCCATACCATTCCGCTGATGGATGCATTCAAGGCGGAAGATGAGTGCCCGTTCTGCTATCTGGAGCGGGAAGCAGAGCAGCATGCGATTTCGTTTGCGCTCGGTTCCGGCGCATCCTATATGGAGGATGATGTGCGTGCGGAAACAGACGCGATGGGATTCTGCCGCCACCACTATAAAATGATGTACGATTACGGAAACCGTCTCGGAAGCGGTCTGATTTTATCCACCCATCTGAAAAAACTGAACCAGGAGCTTGCCGCACAGATGGATCTGTTTGCACCGGGAAAATCCTCGGTGTTCAAGCGGATGCAGAAGACATCCCTCGACAAACAGGGCCGTGAGACTGCGATCGGCCAGTGGATTGATGAGAAGACGCATTCGTGCTACGTCTGCGATCACTTCAAGGCAAACTATAACCGCTATCTTGATACGTTCTTTGATCTCTACAAAAAAGACGAGGAGTTTGCAAGACTGTTCCGCGAGGGAAAAGGCTTCTGTCTGCCGCATTTTGCGGATCTGGTAGAAACGGCGGAGAAAAAGCTGAATGATAAACAGAAAGCGGAATTTTACCCGACTCTGTTCAAAATCATGAAAGAAAATTACCAGCGGCTGCAGGAAGAGGTAACATGGTTTACTGACAAATTCGATTACCGCAACAAGGATAAGGACTGGGGAAATTCAAAAGATTCCATCCAGCGCTGTATGCAAAAATTAGGCGGCGGCTATCCGGCGGACGAGCCGTTTACGGAAGGATTATAATTCTTGTTTATAAAAGGAGCATAAAGTTTCGATGCAGAAGTTTTATCAGAGATTAAAAGAGAATCAAAAGGAGCGCGCCCGGTGCGCGTTTCTTGTTTTGGATTTCGGCGTGCTGGCGGTGCTGCTGTTTCTGGCGCGCCCGCTGCTGGATACGACGGCGGCAGACCGGGAGTGGAGTATTCACTTTCTGTTCCCATGCCTGCTGGCGTGTATCATACTGACGACAGTTGTCAGTTTCTGCCGGTTTGCTGCAAAGCCGGACCAGAAACCAAAACCGCGCTATGTGGGATGGAAACAGCCGATTCTGATGCTGGCAAACGCAGCCTATCTGTTTGCCACACTGGAATTTGTCACAAACAGCCAGTTCCGGGAGATGAAATGGTATTATGCGTTGTTGAATATCGGTGTCATTTTCGTACTTTCCATTCTCGTTTCCCTCTTTCTGAACTCCATCCGCCGCGCGATGATTTTCATGAACATCTTTTATTTCTGCATGAGTCTGGTATTCTACTATGTTTATCTGTTCCGCGGAGAAGCGTTCCAGCTCATCGACCTGTACAGCATTGCGACGGCGGCGGACGTAGTCGGCGGCTACAAATTCGAGATCACAGGTGAAATCGTGACTTCGTTTATCACGATGATGCTCGTTGTGCGCCTCTGGCTGCAGAGCCGGGAATATCGTTTTGCACGGAAAACGAGAAATAAAATTCTGCTCCGCGTGGCTGCTGCTGCGCTGACGCTCGGAACATACCTGGCGTACATGAATCTGAACTGGAACGCCGAGTTCGGTGTCATCAGTGACCTCTGGAATCCGGCGAAGACATACCGCCAGTACGGAACGACAGTCGGTTTTACCGCGGTCGCCAAATACATGCGCCTGACACCGCCGGACGGCTATTCGAAAGACGAAGTGACAGCGATTGCCGATACGAGCGAGAAAGAGACGAAAACAGAAGATCTTCGAAAAGATAATGCGGATAGCGTGACACCCGTCAACATCATCGCGATCATGAACGAGTCGTGGTTTGACTACCGTTCCGTCGGCGATCCGCAGACGAGCGAGAGCTACATGCCGTTCCTCGACTCGCTGACCGAAAATATCATCAAAGGGCACACGCTGACGTGTACCAAGGGCGGCGGAACAGCAAAAACGGAGTATGAGTTCCTGACCGGAAACTCCTGCAAGCGGTTCCCGGGCATGGTGCCGTACGTCAGCTACTTTACGCACAGCCAGTATTCCCTTGTCACGACGTTAAAAGACCAGGGTTATCAGGCAATTGCGATGCATCCGAACAAGGCGACAAACTGGAAGCGGAGCACGGCATACCGTTTCCTTGATTTTGATGATTTCATCTCGATTGATCAGTTCTCCGATACGGCCAAGCGGTACCGCGGCATGATCAGCGATCAGGCGAACTATGAGAAGATCGTGGAAACCTACGAGAACAAGGAGCCGGGCAGCCCGTTCTTCCTCTTTGATGTGACGATGCAGAACCACAGCGGCTACACGAACCGTTATTTCCAGGCGGATATCAACTGCAACGGCTACGACAGTGATGAGGCCGATCAGTATTTCTCCCTGTTAAAGCTTTCCGATGAGGCAATTTCCTATCTGATCCGGTATTTCCAGCAGGTGGACGAGCCGACGATGATCATTATGTTCGGCGATCATTCCCCGAAACTGCCGGATGCGTTTGAAACATGGATTGCCGGAGACGCCTATCAGAATCTTTCGGTCGAGGATCAGGAGAAGTTCTATGGAACCCCGTTCTTCATCTGGACCAACTACAGCATGAAATCCGAGAGCAATGTCTGGATCAGCACAAATTATCTCTCAAGCTATGCGTTAAGCCTTACCGGCCTGGAACTGACGCCGTACAACGAGTATCTGCTTGACCTGCGCGAGAAGATGCCGGCGCTCAATCACCTCGGCTTTTTAGCAAGTGACGGAACCTGGTACCGCTGGAACGACAGCGATGCGCCGGAGGAGGATCTCGAGTACGAACGGCAGTATGAATGCCTGCAGTACAATGAACTGATCGACAAAAAAGACCGGGATGACAGCTTTTTTACAATTTCCGGTGAAAAAGACGAAGAATAAGGGCTTTCCCTACTTGCCAGAAAACGGAAACCTATGGTAGACTATACTCCGTATGACCGGGAAACCCCGGCGGTAACTTCACGTTTACAATTAAGAATAAGAAAATGAGGTTTTAAAAAGTATGATTGCAGCAAATAATGTGACACTTCGTGTCGGAAAAAAAGCGTTGTTTGAAGATGTCAATATCAAATTCACCGAGGGAAACTGCTACGGCATGATCGGTGCCAACGGAGCGGGAAAATCAACCTTTCTGAAAATCTTGTCCGGCCAGCTTGAACCGACAAACGGAGACGTAACCATCACACCGGGCCAGCGTCTTTCCTTCCTCGAGCAGGACCACTTCAAATACGACAGCTATCCGGTACTCGACACCGTTATCATGGGAAATGCCCGTCTCTATGAGATCATGAAAGAGAAAGAGGCGCTGTACGCAAAAGAAGACTTCACAGATGAGGACGGTATCAAAGCGAGCGAGCTCGAGGGTGAGTTTGCAGAGATGAACGGCTGGGAGGCAGAGACCGATGCAGAGCAGCTCTTAAACGGCCTTGGCATTGAGCCGGAACTGCACTACGCACAGATGGCAGACCTGACCGGTAGCCAGAAGGTCAAAGTTCTTCTTGCAAGAGCCCTGTTCGGAAACCCGGACATCCTTCTTCTCGACGAGCCGACCAACCACCTGGACCTCGATGCGATCGAGTGGCTTGAGGAGTTCCTGATCAACTTCGAGAATACCGTTATCGTCGTATCCCACGACCGTTACTTCCTGAATAAAGTCTGCACCCAGATCGCAGATATAGATTACGGAAAAATCCAGCTCTATGCCGGAAACTACGACTTCTGGTTTGAGTCCAGCCAGCTGCTGGTAAAACAGATGAAAGAGGCGAACAAGAAGAAAGAGGAGAAGATCAAAGAGTTACAGGACTTCATCTCTAGATTCAGCGCCAACGCATCGAAGAGTAAACAGGCTACTTCCCGTAAGAAAGCCCTGGAGAAAATCCAGCTCGACGATATCAAACCGTCCAGCCGGAAATATCCTTACATCGATTTCCGTCCGAACCGTGAGATCGGAAACGACGTTCTGCAGGTAGAGGGACTGACCAAAACCGTAGACGGCGTGAAAATCCTGGATAACTTAAGCTTCACCCTCGGAAGAGAAGATAAAGTTGCTTTCGTCGGAAGCAACGAGCAGGCGATCACCATGCTGTTCAAGATTCTGACCGGAGAAGAAGAGCCGGATTCCGGTTACTACAAATGGGGCGTAACCACTACACAGGCTTACTTCCCGAAGGACAACACCGCAGAATTCGACTGCGACCTGACGATCGCAGACTGGCTGACCCAGTATTCCGAGATCAAGGACGTAACGTATGTCCGCGGATTCCTCGGAAGAATGCTTTTTGCCGGTGAGGACGGCGTGAAACGTGTCAGAGTCCTTTCCGGAGGAGAGAAAGTGCGCTGCCTGCTCTCCAAGATGATGATTTCCGGTGCAAACGTTCTCGTTCTTGACGAGCCGACCAACCATCTGGATATGGAGTCCATCACTGCACTGAACAACGGTCTGATCAAATTCCCGGGCGTGCTGCTGTTCACCTGCCACGACCATCAGTTTGTACAGACTACAGCAAACCGTATCATGGAGATCCTTCCGAACGGCGCGCTGATCGATAAGATGACCACCTACGACGAGTATCTTGCAAGCGATGAGATGGCAAGAAAACGTCATGTCTATACAATGACAGAGGAAGATAATTAAAGATGAGCAAAAAGACGACAGTTTCCGGCATTCTGCTGGTGTTGCTTGTGCTGGCCACAACGCCGCTTCTTGGAACGGACAACGTTTCGTTCCTGAAGTGGTGGCTTATGACCCTGGTGCTCGGTATTGGATTTTATCCGGCTGCCGCAGCGCTGTTTCCGCGGTTTCATGACCGGGGATGGATGTTTTCTAAAGTGCTTGGCATCGTTGTTTCCGGTTTTGCTGTATTTGCTCTTGGAAGCTTCGGACTGGTTCCGTTTACCGCACCGGTCTGCCTGATCACAGTCGGTGTACTGATCCTGGCTTCTTGGATTTTCGGATGTTTTAAGGTACGCGTCCATGCGCCGGAAATCGACTTCCTGATGATGGAAGAAGTGTTGTTTTTCGCCTTTTTCCTTCTCTGGACCTATCTTGCGGGCTTTCACCCGGAGGCACACGGAACCGAAAAATTCATGGATTATGGTTTTATGAAGGCCATGATGCGCAGCACCGCCGTTCCGGCAGAGGATCTCTGGTACAGCGGAAGCGGTATTAACTACTATTACGGCGGCCAGTTCTATGCCGTATTTCTGACGAAGATTACCTTCACGGATGTAAAGCAGACGTACCATCTGATGCGTACGATGGTGGCATCGTTCGCGTTTGTTCTGCCGTTTTCGATCACCTACCATCTGGCAGAGTCGCGTGCGTGCCACCGCATCCGGAAAGAGGGCGGCAATAAAAGCCAGATTGCACCGGTGCTTGGCGGTCTTCTTTCGGGAGGCGCCGTTTCCCTTGCCGGAAATATGCACTATGTGATTTACGGCTGCATCCGCCAGTGGCTGGGACTGAACGAATCGGCTTACTGGTTCCCGAGTTCGACCCGCTATATCGGGTATGACCCGCTTGTGGAAAATGACCGCACGATTCATGAGTTTCCATCGTATTCCTTTGTGCTCGGCGACCTGCATGCCCATGTGGTGAATGTCATGTTCGTCCTGCTGGTGCTGGGCCTTTTATATTCCTACGTGAAAAATACCTGCCGTGATCCGGAAAAAGAGTGGAAATGGTCGTTAAAAGACGTTCTGCTTCAGCCGCAGATCATCGCGGCGGGCTTTCTGATCGGTGTGTTCCACTGGTCCAACTACTGGGATTTTGTTATCTATTTCGTCGTGATTGCAGGCTTCTCTCTGTACGGTGCGCTGTACCGGTATCATGCGCGGGCGAAAGAGACGATCGGAACGGTTCTCCTGCAGGCTGCAGAAGTTTTTGCAATTGGAACAGTTGTCGCCCTTCCGTTTACAATGAAGTTTGAGACGATGGTTTCCGGTGTCGGCATTGCCAGGCACCATTCGATGCTGTATCAGCTGACGATTCTCTGGGGCCTTCCGACGGTGCTCGTTGTGCTGTTTATCGCAGCCGTTCTGCTAGCATGGCGGAAAAACTGTCATCTTCCGGGCATGGAGCGGCAGGGACAGATTGTACTTGCCGATGGAAAGACGCAGGAAGAGGTGGAAGAGCAGGCCGTTGCCCTGATTCTGGGAGAGAAAAAACCGGAGCCGGGCGAAAAAGAAACGGCGGAAAAGCCAAAAAAAGTTTCTGCCTTCTGTAATTTCTGGAGAGAGATTGCGGTGAGCGATATGGTGATCGGTATTTTAGGCCTCTGTGCCATCGGCCTTATCATCATTCCGGAGCTCGTCTATGTGCGCGATATCTACGAAGAATCGTATGCGCGCTCCAACACGATGTTCAAGCTGACGTATCAGGCATTTATCCTGTTTGGGATCTGCATGAGCTACATCATCACGCGGTTCCTGCTCTGGAAAAAAGAGCGGATTCTGCAGGTGTTCGGCGGAATCGGGCTGGTACTGCTTTTATGGACCTTCGGCTATTTTGGAACGAGCGTGTACTCCTGGTTCGGAAATATTTTCGATCTGTCCGAGTACCGCGGACTCGATGCGACAGCGTATCTGGAAAATGTCTTTTCCGAGGACGCAGGTGCCATCCGCTGGCTGGATGAAACAATAGAAGGACAGCCGGTTGTGCTTGAGGCGAACGGCGACAGCTATAGCGATTACGAGCGCGTTTCCGCAATGACCGGTCTTCCGACCGTGCTTGGATGGTATGTCCATGAATGGCTCTGGAGAGGGGATCCCGCAGACTTAAATGTCCGCGCCGAGGATGTGAAACAGATGTACACCTCGACCGATACGAATGAAGTGCTGCGCCTGCTGGAGCAGTATCATGTGACCTACATTTTTGTGGGAAGCAAAGAAAAGGAGAAATATGGCGATGCGCTGAACGAATCGCTGCTGCAGTCCATCGGAGATATCGTTTACCAGGATACTGCGTCCGGTACGTATATTCTTCAGGTACAGGATACATAAAGAACAAAAACAGGAGAAAAGAACCGCCGGGTGCGGCATCTTTTCTCCTGTTTTTCATATAATACAGGGAATGCAGAAGAAAGTGCGAAGGGCAGACCATGCGGAGATTCCGAAAAGTGCGGCACGTTCCTCTGCCGCTTCTGGCTGTGATGATGGCGGCTATTCTGTTTGCAGAGCTGGCACGGTGTGAAAGAGAAGGCGCGAAAGAGACAGCGGCGGAAGCAGAAAAAAGTGTGCCCCGCCGTGCGGCGCTGACATTTGATGACGGGCCGAATGCGTGCTATACGCCGGAGGTGCTTGAAATTTTAAAAGAAAATGAAATTCCGGCAACGTTTTTTCTGCAGGGGCAGTGTCTTGCCGGAAACGAAGAAATCGTCCGCCGGATGCATGCGGAAGGCCATCTGATCGGAAATCATACGTTTCATCATGTTCAGCTTACGAAAGTATCAGAAGAGGAAGCGAGGGAGGAGGTCGTGAAAACAAGCAATGCAATCTACGAGATCACAGGGGAATATCCCGTCTATATCCGTCCGCCGTTCGGGGAATGGAGAGAGGGGCTGGACCTTGCAGTGACGATGATCCCGGTACTCTGGGATGTGGATTCCCGCGACTGGGAGAGCCAGAACACTGCGTCGATCTGCAGCGCGGTGCTTCCGAATGTGAAGGATGGCAGCATTATTCTCATGCATGACGGCTACCGCGCGACGGTGGAAGCGCTGCGGCGGATCGTAAAAGAATTAAAAGAAGAGGGATACACGTTTGTGACGGTGCGTGAGCTGATTGAAGAATAGCTTCCGCGGATTCCATCGAACATAGTTGCGGAGAATCCGAGATTAAGGGGTTGAGGATACCCGCCAAAATGTGATAAGATAAATGGCAGGAAGAAAAATGGGGTGAAAAATACATGGATTTGTTTGATTATATGAAAGAAACCACAATGGAAAAAGAGTCCCCCCTCGCATCGCGCATGCGCCCGACAACGCTGGACGAGGTGGTTGGACAGGAGCACATCATCGGCCCTGGAAAGCTGTTGTACCGTGCGATCAAGGCGGATAAACTCGGCTCCGTCATTTTCTACGGCCCTCCGGGAACGGGAAAAACGACGCTTGCCCGCGTCATCGCCAACACGACAAGCGCAGAGTTTACCCAGCTGAATGCCACGACAGCCGGCAAAAAGGATATGGAAGAAGTCGTAAAAGAAGCGCAGCAGCGGATCGGCATGTACGGCAAAAAGACGATTCTTTTTGTCGACGAGATCCACCGCTTCAACAAGGGGCAACAGGATTATCTGCTTCCGTTTGTGGAGGACGGCACACTCGTTCTGATTGGCGCGACGACGGAAAACCCGTATTTCGAGGTCAACGGGGCGCTGATTTCGCGTTCCATTATCTTTGAATTAAAGCCGCTCGAAAAAGAGGACATCGAAAAACTGCTGGAGCGCGCGGTGACGGACCCGGTAAAGGGGCTCGGGACGTACAACGTTGTGCTCGATGCGGATGCAAAAGAGTTCCTCGCCGACATCGCAGGCGGTGACGCGAGAGCGGCCTTAAATGCAATCGAGCTGGGCGTCCTCTCGACGGAACGTCAGGCGGACGGAAAAATCCATATCGATCTCGAAACGGCATCGGAGTGCATCCAGAAACGCGTCGTGCGGTACGACAAGACGGGCGATCAGCATTACGATACGATCTCTGCATTTATCAAGAGCATGCGTGGTTCTGACCCGGATGCGGCGGTCTTTTATCTGGCCAAAATGCTGTATGCCGGGGAGGATATCAAGTTTATCGCCCGCCGCATCATGATCTGCGCGGCGGAGGATGTCGGCCTTGCCGATCCGAATGCCTTAAATGTAGCAGTTTCCGCGTCCCTTGCCGTGGAACGCGTCGGCATGCCGGAGGCGCAGATTATTCTGGCGGAGGCAGCCACGTATGTTGCCTGTGCACCGAAGAGTAATTCTTCGTGCGAGGCAGTCTTTGCGGCGATGAAGACGGTCGGAAGTGTGCGGACGTCGGTTCCGCCGCATCTGCAGGACGCCCATTACAAAGGTTCTGCCAAACTCGGCCACGGTCAAGGCTATCAGTATGCACATGATTACCCGAATCACTACGTCGAGCAGCAGTATCTGCCGGACGAGATCTTAGGAAGCCGTTTCCTTCATCTTGGAACGAACGGCTATGAGCAGAAGATCCGGGAAAACTTCAAAAAAATTGGAAAAGACATCGAATAAAAGGGGAAGAAATCATGACAGACTGGCTTGGAAAGCCGTATTATTCGCTGGACGCCTATCTGAAAAAGACGTTCGGGGAAAAAGTGTACAAGCTCTCGCTCGACGGCGGGATGACGTGTCCGAACCGGGACGGCACCTGCGGTGACCGGGGCTGCATTTTCTGCAGTGCGGGCGGCTCCGGTGATTTTGCCGGGGACAGAAACAAATCCATCCCGGAACAGATCCGGGAGCAGAAATCCCTCCTGCAGCAAAAGCGGCCGGTGCATAAGTTCATCGCCTATTTCCAGGCGTATACGAACACGTACGCGCCGGTGGAATATCTGGAAAAAATTTTCCGGGAGGCAATTTCGGACGAGGAGGTCGTGGTCCTTTCGATCGGAACGAGACCGGACTGCTTAGGGGAAGAGGTTCTTTCTCTGTTAGAAGAGCTGAACCGGATCAAACCGGTCTGGGTGGAGCTGGGACTGCAGACGATGCATGAAAAAACGGCACAGTATATCCGAAGGGGCTATCCGCTTTCCTGTTTTGAACAGGCAGTAAACGAGCTGTACAGGCGGGGGATTCCCGTGGTTGTCCACACGATCCTCGGTCTGCCGGGGGAGGGACAGGAAGAAGTCTTTGCAACAATGGATTACCTGAATGGACTTTCCATTTCCGGCATCAAGCTTCAGCTGCTTCATGTGCTGAAAAACACGGATCTTGCGGCGGACTACGCGGCCGGAAAATTTGAGGTGCTGGAGCAGGAGGCGTATCTTACTCTTGTCATCGACTGCCTGCGGCGCCTCCGTCCCGATCTTGTGATCCACCGTGTGACGGGAGACGGCCCCGGGGATCTTCTGATTGCACCAACATGGAGCCAGGCAAAACGCACCGTCTTAAATGAGCTGCATCATCGCATGAAAGAAGAACATGCGTATCAGGGACAGCTTCTGGACGAAGAAAAAGGAGGAAACACACCGTGATTGAATCATCCTTTACGTTATACAAACTGATTATTCTCTACATGCTGCAGAATGTGAATTTTCCGCTGTCAAATACACAGATTTCGGATTTTATCCTGGAAAAAGAGTACACGAACTACTTTCATCTCCAGGAGGCGTTAAGCGAGCTGCAGGATACAAAGCTGATCGAGATCGAGAAGGTGCGCAACACCTCGTACTACCACATGACTGAGGAGGGCAGCAAGACGCTTTCCTTCTTCGAAAACGAGATCTCTCCGGAAATCCGGGAGGAAATCGACCGCTATATGAAGGAACACTCCTATGAACTGCGGAAAAAAGCGTCCGTTGTGGCCGATTACTACAAGACCGCGGGAGATGACTACGAGGTCCGCTGTCAGGCAAGAGAGCGGAAGACGACTATTTTTGAGATTGTCGTGACGGTTCCGTCCGAGGAGGCGGCCAAAAAGATCTGCAGCAACTGGGAAAACCGGAGTCAGAAGATTTATGCTTCGATTATGAATGAACTGTCAAGATAACGATTGACAGGAATGGTGGCATATAATAGAATAAATTAGTATGTCTAAAAAGCATAAACATGGAAAACATAGTAAATAAGATTTTATATTCTAAAGGAGATAAAACCGTGCCTGATTATACAAAAGAAATTGAAAGACGGCGTACCTTTGCCATCATTTCCCACCCGGATGCCGGTAAAACCACACTGACTGAGAAATTCCTGCTGTACGGAGGAGCGATCAATCTCGCCGGTTCCGTAAAAGGAAAAGCGACTGCGCGCCATGCCGTATCCGACTGGATGGAGATCGAGAAAGAGCGTGGTATTTCCGTTACCTCTTCCGTTCTGCAGTTCAATTACGACGGCTACTGCATCAACATTCTGGATACCCCGGGACACCAGGACTTCTCGGAGGATACGTACCGTACCCTGATGGCAGCCGATTCCGCCGTCATGGTTATCGATGCATCGAAGGGTGTCGAGGCACAGACCAGAAAGCTGTTTAAAGTCTGTGTCATGCGCCACATCCCGATCTTTACCTTCATCAACAAGATGGACCGCGATGCGAACGATACCTTCGAGCTGCTCGACGAGATCGAAAAAGAGCTCGGCATTGCAACCTGCCCGATCAACTGGCCGATCGGTTCCGGAAAGAAATTCCGCGGTGTTTACGACCGTGACAAAAAGAAAGTCCTTACCTTCTCCGATACAATGAAGGGAACGAAGGAAGGTATCGAGGAAGAAATTGATATCGACGATCCGCATCTTCTCGATGTGGTCGATGAGGACCAGAAAGAACAGCTTATGGATGAGATCGAGCTGCTCGACGGCGCAAGTGCAGAGTTTGACCAGGAGCTTGTCAGCAAGGGAGAGCTCTCCCCGGTATTCTTCGGATCTGCGCTCACCAACTTTGGTGTGGAGACTTTTCTGCAGCACTTCCTCACGATGACGATGCCGCCGCTTCCGCGTACGGCAGACTGCGGCGTGATCGATCCGGTCAAAGAGGATTTCTCTGCGTTTGTCTTTAAAATCCAGGCAAACATGAACAAAGCACACCGTGACCGTATCGCATTCATGCGCATCTGCTCCGGCAAATTCGACGCCGGAATGGAAGTCTTCCATGTGCAGGGAGGAAAGAAAATGCGTCTTTCCCAGCCGCAGCAGATGATGGCGAGTGACCGTCATATTGTTGATGAAGCATACGCCGGCGATATCATCGGTGTATTTGACCCGGGTATCTTCTCCATCGGAGATACGATCTGTATGCCGGGCAAAAAATTCGCATACGAGGGAATTCCGACCTTCGCGCCGGAGCATTTTGCAAGAGTGCGCCAGCTCGATACGATGAAGAGAAAACAGTTCGTCAAGGGAATTTCCCAGATTGCACAGGAAGGTGCGATCCAGATTTTCCAGGAGTACAAAGGCGGCATGGAGGAGATCATCGTCGGCGTTGTCGGCGTCCTGCAGTTTGACGTTTTAAAATACCGTCTGGAGAACGAGTACAACGTGGATATCCGTCTGGAGAACCTGCCGTATGAGCACATCCGCTGGATCGCAAACAAAGAGGAGATCAACCTGGACCGTATTCAGGGTACATCCGATATGAAGAAGGTCATGGACCTCAAGGGAAATCCGCTGCTTCTCTTTGTCAATCCGTGGAGTGTCGGCATGGTACAGGATCGAAACAAAGACCTTGTGCTGACCGAATTCAGCAAAAACTAAGAACAAAAGCGCGGGATGCCGCTTAAAAAGGAGAAGGAATGAACTTATTCGATATTCTGGGCCCTGTGATGGTCGGTCCGTCGAGTTCGCACACAGCGGGGGCGGTGCGGATTGGATGGATGACGCAGAAACTTCTCGGGGAACAGCCGGTGGAAGCAAAAATACTGATGTACGGTTCCTTTGCCGCAACGGGAAAGGGCCATGGAACAGACCGCGGTCTCGTCGCGGGTCTTCTCGGCATGCGGCCGGATGACGAGCGGATTCCGGACAGCTTTGAAATTGCCCGGAAGATGGGTCTTTCCTATTCATTCGGCATCGCCAATCTGACGAGTGCCCATCCGAACAGCGTCGTTCTGGAAGTAAAGGGAAAGAGCGGCCGGACGCTCGAGGTGCAGGCGTGCTCCCTTGGCGGCGGCCGTATCATGATCAACCGCCTCGACGGGCTGGATGTCAACTGCAGCTGCGAGATTCCGACCCTGATCGTCCACAATCTGGACCAGCCGGGCCACGTAGCCGAGGTTACGTCGATGCTGGCACATAAGTCAGTCAACATTGCGAATATGTCCCTCTACCGCGACAAGAGAGGCGGATCGGCCGTCATGGTCGTGGAGATGGATCAGCCGCTTCCCAAAGAGTCGCTGGAATGGCTGGAGCATCTTGAGGGCATTGTAAAGGTAACATACATCAACGTAACGGAAGGAGAAGAGGACGATGTCTTATAATTCACTGGAAGAAATTGTCCGAGAGTGCCAGGAAAAAGACCTGCCGTTTGATGAAGTCATCCTTCTGGATGATATGAATGAGAGAAATGTAAGCCGCGAAGAGTCCATTGAGACGATGCGCGGCATGTGGGAAGCCATGAAAGGCGCTGAACGGAATTACGACGGTTCGCTGCAGTCGAGAAGCGGTCTTGTGGGCGGCGCCGGAAAGACGATGCGCGCGTATGTCGAGAGCGGGAACACGCTCTGCGGACCGTTTGTCGGAAAAGTTATGGCATCTGCACTTGCGATGGGTGAGTCAAACGCCTGCATGAAGCGGATCGTTGCAGCACCGACCGCAGGAGCGTGCGGTGTGCTTCCGGCTGTGCTCGTGAATTACCAGAAAGAGAAGGGGACAGCGGATGAGCAGATCGTGCGTGCGCTCTACACGGCAGCCGGTATCGGCCAGGTCGTTGCGGCGCGGGCCTACATTGCGGGCGCTTCCGGCGGCTGCCAGGCCGAAATCGGAACAGCAAGCGCGATGGCGGCAGGCGCACTGACCGCACTTGGCGGCGGCACTCCGTCCCAGATCACGCATGCGGCAGCGATGGCATTAAAGAACCTGCTCGGTCTCGTGTGTGACCCGGTCGGCGGTCTTGTCGAGGTCCCGTGCGTCAAACGGAATGTGATCGGTTCCGTGAATGCACTTTCTGCGGCGGACATGGCACTTGCGGGAATCATAAGCCGCATTCCGCCGGATCAGGTGATCGATGCGATGCGGGAAGTCGGCGACCAGATGCATCCGAGTCTGCGCGAAACCGGCCAGGGCGGCCTTGCCAACACGCCGGCAGCACGCGAGTGGTGCGCGGCACAGGAAGAAGAATAAAAAAAACTTTTATTTTCGGAAAACTTTTGGTATAATAAAGGAAAGTCAGCCAAGGAGGAGGTTCTTTAAGATGGCAGAGGCAAAAATTCAGAAAAGAAACACTTATACGATATATGATGACGAAGGAATCGGAACCGTGCAGATTGCAGACGAGGTGGTAGCTATTATCGCAGGACTTGCGGCAACGGAAGTGGACGGGGTAGCCTCCATGGCCGGAAATATTACCAACGAATTAGTCAGCAAGCTTGGCATGAAAAATCTTTCCAAGGGTGTCAAAGTTGATGTACTCGACGGCGTTGTCTGCGTGGATCTTGCCCTCAATCTCAAATATGGATACGAGATTCCGGCAACCTGCAAAAACGTACAGGAAAAAGTAAAAACAGCGATCGAGAATATGACAGGCCTGGAAGTTTCCGATGTCAATGTAGCCATTGCAGGCGTGAATATGGAACAGACGAAATAAAAAACAACGAACCGCGAGGGAATAAGGCGACCCCTTACAACCCCGCGGTTCTTGTTAACTATTCAGAGCCAGATGAAATGGAAGAAAAATAGTTAATTAACTATACAGGAAGGAATTAAAACAGACAATGAACAGAAGCAAACTTCGCGAAAATATTTTTAAACTTCTCTATACCGCAGAGTTCCAGGAGAAAGAGGAGATGCCGCAGCAGATGTCTCTTTACTTTACGTACTCTGACGACAACGACGAGGATGAAGAAGTAACCGTAAGCGAAAAAGATCAGACCTATATGGAAGAGAAATACCATCATGTGACCGAGCACATCCCGGAAATCGACGAGATGCTGAACCGTACTTCCGAGGGCTGGAAAACGACCCGTATGGGAAAAGTAGACCTGGCGATCCTGCGTCTTGCCGTTTACGAGATGAAATTCGACGAGGACGTTCCGGTCGGTGTAGCCATCAACGAGGCCGTTGAGCTGGCAAAACGCTTCGGCAGAGACCAGTCTCCGTCCTTTATCAACGGTATTCTTGGAAAACTGGCAAGAGAAGAAGATGAGAAATAAAAATCAGAATGTTTACACCGTAGGCCAGGTCAATTCATACATCAAAAACATCTTTGACCAGGACTATATGCTCCGCCGGATTTACGTCAGCGGAGAAGTAAGCAACTGTAAATACCATCCGTCCGGCCATATCTATTTTTCCTTAAAAGATGCGGAAGGAACCATTTCCTGTGTCATGTTCGCCGGTTCGCGGCGCGGCCTTGCCTTCCCGATGCGGGACGGCGATAACGTGATTGTCGGCGGCAGCATCAGCGTCTATGAGCGGGACGGAAAGTATCAGATCTATGCAAAAGAGATCACAAAAGAGGGCGCCGGCCTTTTATACGAAAAGTATCTGGCCCTAAAAGCAGAACTGGAAGAGATGGGCATGTTTGCCCCGGAGTACAAGCAGCCGATTCCTGCGTATGTAAAGAAAATCGGCGTTGTCACAGCACCGACGGGAGCTGCTGTGCAGGATATCAAAAACATTGCACTCCGCCGGAATCCCTTTGTCCAGATCATCCTCTACCCGGCCCTGGTGCAGGGAGAGGGAGCGGCGGACAGCATCGTGGAGGGCATACGCCGTCTGGACGTACTGAATCTGGATGTGCTGATCGTGGGCCGCGGAGGCGGTTCGATCGAGGATCTTTGGGCGTTCAATGAGGAAAAAGTAGCGCGTGCCGTTTTTTCCTGCCATACGCCGGTGATCTCCGCCGTCGGCCATGAGACCGACACAACGATCATCGATTTCGTGGCAGATCTGCGCGCCCCGACCCCGTCCGCAGCGGCGGAGCTGGCGGTCGCTGATGTCCGCGCGGTACTCAACACACTGGAAAATTATAAAAGCCGCATGAACCATGCGATGGCAAACCAGACGCAGAGAGCGAGAAGCCGCCTTCTGCAGTACGAGACAAAGTGGAAGTATCTCGGACCGGAAAATAAGATCCGTGACCAGAGAGCACGCCACGCCGAGCTGGAGCGTCGGTATACAGATGCGATGGAAGAAAAGCTCAAAGAAGCGCGCCACCGCCTTGCCCTTTACATTCAGGCGATGAAGGGTCTGTCCCCGCTGGACAAGCTGAACCAGGGCTATTCCTACGTGGAAAAAGAAGGAAAAGCCATCACTTCGGTGCAGGATGTCAAAGAAGGTGATCTGCTCGAAATCTGTGTATCAGACGGAAAGATCACAGCGCGCGCAGAGAAGACATCGGCCGTATCCTGGATGGAACAATCGTGAAAAAGCAGAGAATCGAGAAAACATGGGAAATATGGAAGCAGAAGAGAGAAAAGAAGAAGGAACCCCTTCCGGTGAGACACTGGAAGCAGCATTTGGAAAACTGGATCAGATGCTCGAAACGCTGGAGAGCAGCGATGTCAGCCTGGAAGACTCCTTTCGTTTATACAAGGAGGGAATGGAGCTTTTGAATGAATGCAGTCAGAAAATTGACCGCGTCGAGAAAAAAATGCTCCAGATGAATGAGGATGGAACATTCAGAGAATTTTAAAGCGGTACTCGAAGAAAAAACGCGGGAAACGGAAAGTATCATTGCCGCTTACCTGCCGAAAGAGGAAGGCTTTGCAAAGGAACTGGCAAAAGCCATGAATTACAGTATGACAGCGGGCGGAAAGAGGCTTCGTCCGCTGCTTTTGCAGGAGAGTTTCCGTCTGTTCGGCGGAACCGGGGAGGCAGTAAAACCATTTATGGCAGCCATGGAGATGATTCACACCCATTCCCTGATCCACGATGATCTCCCTGCGATCGACAACGACGATTACCGCCGCGGCAGAAAAACGACCCATGTCGTCTTCGGGGAGGCCGTCGGCGTGCTGGCAGGAGATGCCCTTTTAAACTATGCATACGAGACAGCCTGGAAAGCCTTTCCACTGGAGGAGCACACCGACCGCGTAGTGCGTGCTTTTGGCATTCTCTGTCAGAAAACCGGAATTTCCGGCATGTTGGGCGGTCAGAGTGTTGACGTGATGAATGAAAAAGCCGGCCATTTCGCCATCGACCGTGAGATGCTGGACTACATTTACGAGAACAAGACTTCGGCGCTTTTAGAGGCTGCCATGATGGCAGGTGCGGCACTTGCAGGAGCAAACGACGATGATCTTGACGCGCTCTGCCGGATTGCCTCCAAAGTCGGAATCGCGTTCCAGATCCGGGACGACATCCTGGATGTCACATCCACGATGGAGGAGCTTGGAAAGCCGGTTTTCAGCGATGAAAAGAATGAAAAAACAACGTATGTGACGATGTTTGGCACAGACGGGGCGGAGCAGGAGGTAAAACGGCTCACGAAAGAGGCCGTGGACGAACTGAAAAATCTGTCCTGTCCGGGAGATAAAATATTTCTGGAAGAGCTGTTTGAATCTCTGACTTCCAGAAAAAAGTAAGGGATGATTTCATGTTAGAAAAAATACAGAAACCAAACGATATTAAGAAGATTCCGGCGGACCAGCTTCCGGCGCTTGCAGAGGAAATCCGGGAATTTATTATCGAGTCTTTGAGTAAAACCGGCGGCCATCTGGCGTCCAATCTTGGTGTCGTGGAACTGACGATTGCGATGCACCGCGTCTTCGATCTTCCAAAAGACAAGCTGATCTGGGATGTGGGACACCAGTCCTACACGCACAAGATTCTGACCGGGCGGAAAGACGGGTTTGAAACGCTGCGCCGGGAAGGCGGCATCAGCGGATTCCCGAAGCGGAGCGAGAGTGACTGCGATGTATTCGACACCGGCCACAGCTCGACCTCGATTTCCGCAGGCGTCGGCTATGTGCGTGCACGGGAACTGAAAAAAGAAAATTATTCCGTTGTTTCGATCATCGGAGATGGTGCGCTGACCGGCGGCATGGCGTACGAGGCGCTGAACAATGCGGCCAGCCTGAAATCGAATTTTATTATCGTTTTAAATGACAACGAAATGTCGATCACCGAGAATGTCGGCGGTATGTCATCGTACCTGTCCGGCCTTCGGACGGCATCGGCGTACACGGATTTCAAGATGGATGTCACAAAGGCATTGAACCGCATTCCGGGCATCGGACCTGGCATGGTGGATGCGATGCGGAAGACGAAAAGCAGCATCAAACAGATCATCATTCCGGGCATGCTGTTTGAGGATATGGGACTTACGTATTTAGGTCCTGTGGACGGCCACAACATTCCGCAGCTGATCAAGATCTTCCAGGAAGCAAAACGGTTTGAAGGACCGATTCTGGTGCATGTCCTGACACAGAAGGGCCGCGGCTATGAGCCGGCGATGCGCCACCCGGCAAGATTCCACGGTGCGGGTCCGTTCGATGTGAAAACAGGA
Source organism: Blautia sp. OM06-15AC (assembly GCF_003481425.1). Taxonomy (NCBI): domain Bacteria; kingdom Bacillati; phylum Bacillota; class Clostridia; order Lachnospirales; family Lachnospiraceae; genus Blautia; species Blautia sp. OM06-15AC. The sequence goes on from NZ_QULD01000001.1 coordinate 300,918, forward strand.
TTGCCGGTTGGAAAATCCAATCCGACGTACACGGATGTCTTTTCCACGGTCATGCGGAAAATGGGAGATCGAAGAAAGGATGTTGCGGCAGTCACGGCGGCGATGATGACCGGTGTCGGACTGAAACGCTTCTCCAACATGTTCCCGGACCGCTGTTTCGATGTGGGAATCGCAGAAGAGCACGCGGTGACATTTGCAGCGGCACTGTCACTCGGCGGCATTACGCCTGTCGTTGCGATTTATTCTTCATTCCTGCAGCGGGCGTACGATCAGATCATGCATGACGTCTGTATGCAGAATCTCCATGTCGTCTTTGCGATTGACCGCGCCGGTCTTGTGGGCTACGACGGGGAGACACACCACGGCATTTTCGACCTTTCCTATCTGGGTTCGATGCCGAATATGACAATTCTTGCACCGAAGAACCTCTGGGAGCTTTCGGATATGATCAAATTTGCGGTCGATTACGACGGCCCGATCGCGGTGCGCTACCCGAGAGGGGAAGCGTATACGGGATTAAAAGAGTTCCGTGCGCCCATCTGCCTCGGAAAATCAGAAGTGATCCATGAGGGAAGCCGTGTTGCACTTCTTGCCGTCGGCAGTATGGTAAAAATGGCAGAAGAAGTGCAGAAACAGTTAAAAGAGCGGATGGATATGGATGCGGCGCTTGTGAATGCGCGGTTCGTCAAACCAATCGATGAAGAACTTCTTCGAAGCTTTGCCGATACGTATGAGCTTGTCGTAACACTCGAGGAAAATGTAAAAGACGGCGGCTTTGGAGAGCGCGTCCTTGCTTTTGCCGAGGAAGAAGACCTTCCGTTCGGCGTGGAGATCATTGCACTGCCGGACCGCTTTATTCCGCACGGAAGTGTATCATACCAGATGAAACAGGTCGGCTTTACGCCGGAAGATATCTGCGGCAGAATTGAGGAATACTACAGAAAACAGGGGCAGGAAGAAAGATGAAAAAACGATTAGATGTATTACTGGTAGAACGGGGCCTTGCCACATCGCGGGAAAAAGCGAAAGCCATGATTATGGCAGGAGAAGTTCTGGTGGACAATGAGCGGGAGGACAAAGCCGGTTCCATGTTCCCGGAAGAAGTGGAGATTGTCTTAAAAGGAAAACCACTGCCGTATGTGAGCCGCGGCGGCTTAAAGTTAGAGAAAGCAATGAAAAACTTTGACCTTACCCTGGATGGAAAGGTCTGCATGGATGTCGGAGCATCCACCGGCGGCTTTACCGACTGTATGCTGCAGAACGGCGCCGTCAAGGTATATTCCGTGGATGTCGGTCACGGCCAGCTCGACTGGAAGCTGCGGAACGATCCGCGCGTTGTCTGTATGGAGCGCACGAACATCCGTTACGTCGTGACGGAGGATATCGAGGAGAGACCGTCCTTCGTATCGATCGACGTATCGTTTATCTCCCTGACCAAGGTGCTGCTTCCGGTCCGGAATCTGATGGAAGAGAACGGCGAAATTGCAGCTCTGATCAAGCCGCAGTTTGAGGCAGGACGCGAAAAAGTCGGCAAAAAGGGTGTTGTCCGTGATCCGGCTGTACACAAAGAAGTCATTGAGATGGTCATTTCCTATGCGAAAAGCATTTCCTTCGGCGTGCGCCATCTGGAATTTTCTCCGATCAAAGGACCGGAGGGAAATATCGAGTATCTCGTTCATCTTGTCCGGCTGCCGGACGGCGTGACAGAGGAAGAGACCAATGTCGATGTAGACGCCGTTGTAAAGAGCGCACACGATACACTGGATAAATAAAAGGGTTAAGGAGCATGATATGGAGCGATTTTACCTGATCACAAACAGAGCAAAAGACCCGGACCTTACCGTGACAGACCAGATCAGGCAATATCTGGAGGAGCGCGGAAAAACGTGTCTTCTCTGCGATAACAGCGAAAAAGGGGAAAAATACCATTATACGGATCCGGCGAAGGTTCCGTCAGATATCGACGGCATTCTGGTGCTCGGTGGTGACGGCACGCTTCTGCAGGCAGCAGGCGACGTGGTGGATTTACAGATTCCACTGCTCGGCATCAATCTGGGAACGCTCGGCTATCTTGCGGAAATCGACCGTGACACGCTTTATCCGGCGCTGGATCATCTGATGGCAGATGAGTATACGATTGAGCACCGCATGATGCTCTGCGGATCGATTTACCGGGACGGAAAGCTGATTGCGGAGGACGCGGCACTCAACGACATTACGATCACCCGTGAGGGAAACCTGCGTGTCGTCCGGTTCGACAATTACGTCAACGGGGAGTTTTTAAATTCCTACAGCGCCGACGGCATTATCATCGCAACGCCGACCGGTTCGACCGGCTACAGCCTCTCCGCGGGCGGCCCGATCATCTCACCGTCAGCCAGCCTGATGCTGATGACACCGCTTGCCCCGCACACCCTGAATACGAGAAGCATTGTCTTTCCGGCAGAGGATGTGATCGAGGTGGAGCTCGGGCCTTCGAGAGACGGCGGCATTGAACAGGGCATGGCATATTTTGACGGCGACACCCGCGTTCCGATGAAAACCGGCGACCGGATCGTGATCAAAAAGGCCAGACGGGATACTCTGATTGTGAAGATCAGCAACATCAGTTTTCTGGAGACATTAAGAAAGAAAATGGCAAACATTTAAGATATAGTTACTGGGGAAGGATGCTTGAAATGAAAATCGCGAGACATGCACAGATTATCAAATTAATTAACCAATATGACATTGAAACACAGGAGGAGCTGGCAAAGAAGCTGGAGGAGAGCGGCTTTGCCGTAACGCAGGCGACGATTTCGAGGGATATCCGCCAGCTGAAGCTCACAAAAGTACCAAAAGAGAACGGCGGAAGCCGCTATGCGGTTCTGCAGAACGCACCGTCCGAGGTTGGGAGCCGCTATGCGCGCGTGTTAAAAGACGCGTATATTTCCGTTGATCTTGCCAAGAATATTCTGGTCATCAAAACCGTGTCTGGAATGGCGATGGCGGCGGCAGCGGCTTTCGATGAGATGAACTGGAATGAAATTGTCGGCTGCATCGGCGGAGACGATACGATTCTCTGCGTGGCAAGAGACGATGATGCGGCGCTTGTGGCAGCAGAACGACTGAAAAAAATGGTGGACGGCATGGAGGAGACGGGCGAAGAGTTCTAAAGAACGCACGTCTCTGCAAAAAGAGACAAAAAGATGACAGCAGGTGTGACACCGGAGGAAAAGAATGCTCACAAACTTACACGTAAAAAATCTGGCCCTGATCGACGAAGCGGAAGTGGAGTTCGGTCCGGGCCTGAATATACTGACCGGAGAAACCGGAGCCGGAAAATCCATCCTGATCGGTTCGATCAACGCGGCGCTTGGAAAGAAGATATCCCGCGAGATGATCCGGACGGGAGAGACAAGCGCGCTGGTGGAACTGGTCTTTGAAACCGAAAATCCGCATGTGCTGGAGCTGTTAAAAGAGATGGATCTCGAGGCGGAGGAGGGTCAGGTGATTATTTCCAGAAAGATCACCGGATCCCGCAGCGTCTGCCGCATCAATGGCGAGGCATGCAATATCTCGCAGGTAAAAGCTCTTGCGTCCCTGCTGCTCGACATCCACGGCCAGCATGAGCACCAGTCGCTGCTCTATCCGGACCGGCAGATCGCGATTCTTGACGCGTTTGCGGGAACCGAGGCGGCCACGGCAAAAGGAGAGGTCCGGGCGCTGTACCAGGAGTGGAAGAATGTCCGAAAGGAGCTCTCGGCGTACGAACTCGACGAGGAGGCAAGAAAGCGGGAGGCAGCATTTCTTACGTTTGAAATCAACGAGATTGATCAGGCAGAGCTAAAAGAGGGCGAGGACGAAGCGTTGGAAACTGCGTACCGGAAAATGGGCCATGCGAAAAAGATCGCGGAATCTCTGCAGACGGTATATGCGATCACCGGCTACGGTGCAGAGAACAGCGCCGGGGAGCAGGTCGGCCGCGCAATCCGGGAGCTGCAGCAGGCCGCGGTGTACGACGATGCACTTTCCGGTCCGTCGCAGACCCTTTCCGATATTGACGGACTGCTGAATGATTTCAACCGCGAAATTTCCGCATATCTTTCCGAACTGACCTTTTCCGAAGAAGAGTATTACGAGACGGAAAAGCGGCTCGACGAGATCAACCGCCTGAAAGCAAAGTATGGAAAGACGATGGAAGAGATCGCCGCATACCGCGAAGAACAGCAGAAAAAACTGGAAAAACTGGAAAATTTTGAGAGCTGCCGCGCCGCACTGCAGGAGCAGTTACAGAAAACGGAGCAGAAACTGGATGCGGCCGCACATAATCTGTCCAAAATCCGCAGAAACTATGCAAAACGGCTCGAAACACAGATTATCGAAGGTCTGCGCGACCTGAATTTCCTGCATGTCGCATTTGAAATTTCATTTGAAAAGACAAAAAGCTACACCGAAAACGGAACCGATGCTGTGGAGTTCTTAATCTCCACAAACCCGGGCGAAGCGATCCGTCCGCTGGCGAAAGTTGTTTCCGGCGGTGAACTGTCGCGAATCATGCTTGCAATCAAGACGATTCTTGCCGACCGCGACGAGACAGAAACCCTGATTTTCGATGAAATCGACACCGGAATCAGCGGAAGGACGGCGCAGAAAGTTTCCGAAAAAATGGCACAGATCGGGCAGCGCCATCAGGTCATCTGCATCACCCATCTGCCGCAGATCGCAGCGATGGCAGATTCTCATTTTGAAATCGAAAAAAACGTCGAAGAAAACGAGACCGTCACATCGATCCATCCATTATCCGAGGAAGATTCTGTCAGAGAACTGGCAAGAATGCTCGGCGGCGCGAAAATTACGGATTCTGTTCTGGCAAATGCCAGCGAGATGAAGGAATTGGCACAGGTACAAAAATCTGCAAGACTCAAATAAAGAGAAGTCCGCATACTAAGAGGGAAATCACGAAACAAAGCGTGGTTTCCCTCTTTTTCGCGGGCGGCGAGTCAAAGTCCGTGCCTGCACGAGAACTTGACGACCGCCGCGAAAACAAAAGAAATGCCGCAGTTCTGCCCTGCGGCGGAAAGGATGGGAATGCAAATGACGAGAAAACAAAAATACCGAAGAGTCCTGCTTGCGCTGGCGGCGCTGTTTCTGATCCTCGCTGTTCTTCTTGGCTACGATGCCATGCGCGAATCCCTGCCGGATACGATGTATGTGGATGAGAACAGCGAAAGCCCGTTTCAGCCGCTCACGAAACATCCGCTTCTGACGATTTCGGAAGATACGAAGGAAGCAGAAAAAACCGAATTCGGAGAAACGGGAGAAACGGTTGTAGAATGTTCCGCCGCCGGGATCCCGCTGAAAAAGATCCGTGTGATCCAGGAAGAACGGCCGAAAGTTGCCGTCTGCGGCGCGCCGGTCGGTATCTATATGGAGACCGACGGTGTGATGGTGATCCGTACAGCCGAAATCCGTTCGTCCGACGGAACCGTCAGCCGTCCGTCAGAAAATATTCTGCGGGAAGGCGACTATATCACAAAAGTAAACGGACAGAGCATCCGCAGCAAGCAGGAGCTGATTGATGCAGTAAAAGTATCAAACGGTTCCCCGGTGTGTCTTTCCCTGCTTCGGGACGGGGAAACGATCGAAGTGCAGGTGACACCGCAGAAAAGCCAGGACGGCACCTGCCGCCTCGGGGCCTGGGTCCGCGACAATATGCAGGGAATCGGAACACTGACTTTCGTGGAACCGGACGGAACCTTTGCAGCGCTCGGCCATGGAATCAGTGATGTCGATACCGGAAAAATGCTCCAATTGAACGGCGGAGAACTGTATCTGACACAGATTCTGTCTGTGATCCCGGGAAAAGCGGGTGTACCGGGTGAACTGCAGGGCGTGATCCATTACGAAGAAAAGAACCGTATCGGGTCAGTGGCGGAGAATACCATCTACGGTATCCACGGCGTTCTGGACAGGGAAAAAAGCAGTGCACTGCCGCTTACCGTGACGGAAATTGCCTACCGGCAGGAGATCGAGACGGGCCCGGCCACCGTGCGGATGTGCGTGGACAATACGGTAGAAGAGTATGAGGCGGAGATTACAGAAATCGATCTTGGAAGCGAGAATACGAACAAAAATTTTGTGCTCGAAATTACCGATCAACGGCTGCTACAGAAAACCGGCGGCATCGTACAGGGAAATTCCGGCTCGCCGGTGCTCCAGAACGGAAGGCTGATCGGCGCCATTACCCATGTTTTCGTAAACCATCCGGAAAAAGGCTACGGTGTCTTTGCGGAAAACATGCTTGCACGGAACTGAAAAAATATGCGTTAATTTGGTTGGAATTGTTACAAACTTCCGAATTTTTACGGAAAATGTCGATCGAATTTTCAAAAAATTACGGGAAATATATTGAAAATGCGAAAAAATAAAATTATAATGTCTGTGTGATTGGAAAAAGTTCAGAAGAAAACGGATGCAGTGAAATTCCGGAAAGACTATGAGTTTTTGCAAAGGAGAGCTTTATGGAAAAGATCAACATTGCCATCGCGGATGATAACGAACGCATGCAGGAAATGCTTGGGAACGTCATAAAACAGGATGACACGCTTGAACTGATCGGGCAGACCGGAAACGGAAATGATATCTACAGTATCATCCGCGACAAAGAACCGGACGTCGTACTGCTTGACATTTTCATGCCGAAGATGGATGGTCTGACTGTAATGGAGAAAGTCAATGAGGATAAAAATCTGAAAAAAAGACCTGCCTTTATCGTTGTCTCCGCCGTAGGAGAGGAGAGGATCACCGAAGATGCGTTCCGGCTCGGCGCTTACTATTACGTCTTAAAACCGTTCGACAACGAAACTCTTCTGAACCGGATCAAAGCAACAAAAGGAATGACATCAGTAAGAAGATACCATCCAAGAAATTTTACAAACCCCGGAAAAGAGCCGATCTGTCCGCCGGAAAACAGTCTGGAAATCGATGTGACAAATATGATCCACGAGATCGGCGTTCCTGCCCATATCAAAGGATACCAGTACCTGCGCGATGCGATTCTGCTTTCCGTAGAGGACACGGAAATGCTCAATTCCATTACCAAGATTCTCTATCCGACCATCGCGAAACGCCACCAGACAACGTCAAGTCGTGTCGAGCGTGCCATCCGCCATGCGATTGAAGTGGCCTGGAGCCGCGGCAAAATGGATACAATCGACGAGCTGTTCGGCTATACCGTGAACAACCGCAAGGGTAAACCGACAAATTCTGAATTTATTGCATTAATTGCAGATAAAATACGTCTTGAACTGAAAAATCAGTAAAAAGTAACAAAAAAATCCGAACAAACGGAGAAATTACAGAAGTTTAGACTTTTTTTTCTGGACAAAGTACGGTATAATACAGACAGGACGTTGATTATCCTTTCGCGTTTCATAGGATCGTGACAAAAAGGAAGGAATTACAGAAAAACAAAGATGCGATAATCAGCATGAAATTACAGGAGGATTCTTTTCATGAAAAATATTTTGTTCGTGGCTTCGGAGTGTGTACCGTTCATCAAAACAGGCGGTCTGGCGGATGTAGTAGGTTCTCTGCCGAAATACTTTCCGAAAGAGTATTTTGATGTGCGCGTGGTGATTCCAAAATACGCAGGAATCAAAGAACAGTTTAAAAATCAGATGCAGTATGTGACAAACTTCTACATGGATCTGAACTGGAGACAGCAGTATGTCGGCATTTTCGAGATGGAATATGAAGGCATCAAATTCTACTTTATCGACAACGAGGAGCATTTCGGAGGAAGCACTCCATATGCGGGCATGCCGTGGGATCTGGAAAAATTTGCTTACTTCAGCAAAGCAGCGCTTTCCATTTTACCGACCATCGGCTTCCGCCCGGACCTCATCCACTGCCACGACTGGCAGACCGGTCTCGTTCCGGTTTACCTGCACGAGCGTTTCCAGGCAGATGAATTCTATCGGGGAATCAAAACCGTCATGACGATCCACAACCTGAAATTCCAGGGCATCTGGGACCGCAAGACGATTCAGAGCATTACCGGCCTTTCCGACTACTACTTCACACCGGATAAGCTGGAGTTCAAACACGATGCCAGCTACTTGAAGGGCGGTCTGGTTTACGCAGATGCGATCACCACCGTCAGCAATACATACGCGCAGGAGATTCAGACCCCGTTCTATGGCGAAGGACTCGACGGTCTGATGTGTGCAAGAGCAAACGATCTGCGCGGTATTGTAAACGGACTCGACTACAATGAGTGGAACCCGGAGACAGACGCTCAGATTGCAAAGAATTTCAATGTAAAGAACTTCCGTAAAGAGAAAGTGAAAAATAAACTGGCACTGCAGGAGGAGTTAGGACTCGAGGTCAATCCGAAGACGATGATGATCGGTATCGTATCCCGTCTGACCGATCAGAAGGGCTTCGACCTCATCAGCTATATGATGGATGAGATGTGCCAGGATGCCGTACAGTTTGTGATCCTTGGAACCGGCGAGGAGCGCTACGAGAACATGTTCCGCCACTTCGCATGGAAATATGACAAGAAGGTTTCGGCAAACATCTACTATTCCGATGCAATGTCGCACAAGATCTATGCATCCTGCGATGCCTTCTTGATGCCGTCCCTGTTTGAGCCATGCGGACTCTCCCAGCTCATGAGCCTCCGCTACGGAACCCTTCCGATCGTCCGCGAGACCGGCGGCCTCAAAGACACCGTAGAGCCGTACAATGAGTACGAGGGAACAGGAACTGGATTCAGCTTCACAAACTACAATGCGCATGAGATGATGGGTACCGTGCGGTACGCAGAGCGCATCTATTACGACAAAAAACGCGAGTGGAACAAGATGATCGACCGCGCAATGGTACAGGATTTCTCCTGGGCGAATTCCGCAAAACAGTACGAGGAAATGTACAACTGGCTGATCGGATAAGCTGGTCTGCATTCTGAAAAATAAGAAAAAAATCCCGAAATGGCAGAAGAGGAAAGAAAAGCCGTTTCGGGATTTTTTTGCAGTATTTTTGGGTTGCAGCAGGAGAGTGGAATATGCTACACTTGTGCATAAGGATATATTCGAAGCAGCTCCGGTGCAGAGGATTTGGGAGCTGAAAAAAGACACAAGAAAAACAGTTGACAACAAAGCAGATTTGTAATAGTATGTATACAGAAGCGAACGGACGTTCGCGTGGTAAGGAGAATATTCAGTATGGGAAATAATAACGAAGATAAACTGCGTGCACTCGATGCCGCACTTGGACAGATTGAAAAACAGTACGGAAAAGGAGCTGTCATGAAGCTCGGAGATTCCGCAGCAAACATGAACGTGGAAACCATCCCGACCGGCTCTTTAAGCCTGGATATCGCACTCGGTCTTGGCGGTGTGCCGAAGGGAAGAATTATTGAGGTATATGGACCGGAGTCTTCCGGTAAAACAACCGTAGCGCTCCACATGGTAGCCGAAGTACAGAAACGCGGCGGAATCGCCGGCTTCATCGATGCAGAGCATGCGCTCGATCCGGCCTATGCCAAAAACATCGGTGTTGATATTGAAAACCTTTATATCTCACAGCCGGACAACGGCGAGCAGGCACTTGAGATCACCGAGACGATGGTCCGTTCCGGTGCGGTAGACATCATCATCGTGGACTCTGTTGCAGCCCTCGTTCCAAAAGCCGAGATCGACGGCGACATGGGAGATTCCCACGTCGGACTGCAGGCGCGTCTGATGTCTCAGGCACTCCGGAAACTGACTGCAGCGATCAGCAAATCCAATTGTATTGTTATCTTTATCAACCAGCTGCGTGAAAAAGTCGGTGTCATGTTCGGAAATCCGGAGACCACAACCGGCGGCCGTGCACTGAAATTCTATTCTTCCATCCGTCTCGATGTCAGAAGAATTGAAGCCTTAAAGCAGGGCGGAGAGATGGTCGGAAACCGTACCAGAATCAAAGTCGTGAAAAACAAAGTAGCTCCGCCGTTCCGCGAGGCAGAATTTGATATCATGTTCGGAAAAGGAATCTCCAAAGAAGGAGACGTTCTGGATCTGGCAGCTTCCGTCGGCATCGTACAGAAGAGCGGCGCATGGTTCGCATACGGCGGCGACAAGATCGGCCAGGGACGCGAAAATGCGAAAGCATACCTGCGCGAGCATCCGGAAATCATGGATGAGATCGAGCACAAAGTGCGCGTGGCTTACGGCCTGATCAAGGAAGAAGCGCCGGAAGGCACAGAAGAAACAGCAGCAGTTCCGGAAACCGAAGGAGACGACGAATAAATGTTTGTGACAGAGATTCGTCCTCTGAATAAAAAGAAATCACGGATCCTCTTCGATGACGGAGAGGATCTGGTTCTTTATAACGGGGAAATCCGCGCTTCCCGCATCAAAGAGCAGGAGGAGCTTCCCGATGAGGTTTACGAAAAGCTGGCAGGGGAAGTGCTGACTAAAAGGGCCAAACACCGCGCGATGTATCTGCTGCTCAGACAGATGCGGACGAAAAAAGAGCTGGAAGATAAGTTACGAAAAGACGGCTATCCCGAGAGAGCCATTGAAGAGGCTGTCTCGTACGTGGAGAGCTTTCACTATATCGACGACCGCGCATACGTGGAGCAGTATCTTGCGGGCAGCGGTGCGAAAAAAGGGAAAAAGGCAGTCCTCTATGCGCTGGCACAGAAAGGCGTGGACCGGGAACTGGTGGAATCCGTCCTGGAAGAGCAGGAGGATGCCCGCGATGAGTATGAACTTGCAAAAAGTGCCGCCTTCGCAAAGCTCGGCACGCCGCACCGGCTGGATGAAAAAGAGTACCGCCGTGCCGCCGGTTTTCTGACGCGGAAGGGATTCGGCAGTTCCGAAATCCGTCGGGCACTGGAAGAATACCAAGATTCCGCTGACGAAGAATCCTGAATATTCCCGGCGATTCCGCCACATGCCGTGAAATTATGTGCAATAAATTACATGAATATTTTTAAAACATTGACAAATTTGTGAAAACAGTATAAAATTGTAGTGTTGTAAATGTGCAATGAAAACTAAATAAGGAGGTGCTCCGGTAATGGGTACAGGTATTACAATTCTGCTGGTATTCATTGCTGTAGTAGTCACGCTGCTTATTGCGGTTCCTGTTACCAGGAAAATTGCTGTGGACAATAAAATCAAGCAGGATGCTGAGAAAATTGGCACAGCGGAAGAAAAGGCGAGAAACATCATAGATGAAGCACTGAAAACTGCCGAAACTAAGAAACGGGAAGCCCTGCTGGAGGCGAAGGAGGAGTCTCTTCGTACGAAGAATGAAGTAGAAAAAGAGACCCGAGAGCGCAGAGCGGAACTGCAGAAATATGAGAAGCGCGTTTTATCGAAAGAAGAATCTGTAGATAAAAAAGCGGACGTATTGGAGCGTCGTGAAAACGAAATTGCAGCAAAAGAGGCAAGCGTCAGAAAGAAAGAAAAGGAAGTAGACGGTCTACACGAAAAAGGAGTACAGGAACTGGAAAGAATTTCCGGTTTTACCTCCGAGGAAGCAAAAGAGTATCTGTTAAAATCTGTGGAAGACGAAGTAAAAATCGACACAGCAAAGCTCTACAAAGAGCTGGAGAGCAGAGCAAAAGAGGAAGCAGGCCGTAAGGCAAAAGAGTATGTGGTAACAGCTATTCAGAAATGTGCTGTCGATCACGTATCCGAGAGTACCATCTCCGTGGTACAGCTTCCGAGCGATGAAATGAAAGGCCGCATCATCGGCCGTGAAGGACGAAACATCCGTACACTCGAAACCATGACAGGCGTTGACCTGATCATCGACGATACACCGGAAGCAGTCGTTCTTTCCTCATTCGATCCGATTCGCCGTGAGGTGGCAAGAATTGCTCTGGAAAAACTGATCGTAGACGGAAGAATCCATCCGGCCCGCATCGAAGAGATGGTAGAAAAGGCCCGCAAAGAAGTAGAACAGAATATTCGCGAGGAAGGCGAGGCAGCCGCACTGGAAGTCGGTGTACACGGACTTCATCCGGAGCTGATCCGTCTCCTTGGAAGAATGAAATTCCGTTCCAGCTACGGACAGAATGCATTAAAGCATTCGATCGAGGTAGCACAGCTTTCCGGTCTCCTCGCAGGAGAGGTAGGATGCGATGTCCGCATGGCAAAACGTGCCGGACTGCTTCATGATATCGGTAAATCCATCGACCATGAGGTAGAAGGATCTCACATTCAGATCGGTGCAGATCTCTGCAAAAAGTACAAAGAATCTCAGATTGTGATCAACACAGTAGAATCACATCACGGGGATGTAGAGCCCCAGTCTTTGATTGCATGTATCGTTCAGGCAGCGGATGCAATTTCCGCAGCAAGACCGGGTGCAAGAAGAGAAACACTCGAAACATATACCAACAGATTAAAACAGTTGGAAGACATCACGAATTCGTTCAAGGGTGTCGAAAAATCTTTTGCTATTCAGGCTGGTAGAGAAGTCCGCATCATGGTTGTTCCTGAGCAGGTATCCGATTCTGAAATGGTACTGCTCGCAAGGGATATCTCGAAACAGATCGAAGCTGAACTGGAATACCCGGGACAGATCAAGGTCAATGTTATCCGCGAGAGCCGTGTAACGGATTACGCGAAATAAAAGACTTTCTACGAAACAATTTAATAACGAAATCAAAAAGAGGCTGTGGACATGAGCAATCATGTTCCACAGCCTTTTCAGTGTGTATAAGAACAGTAAGTTTCAAAAGAATTTATACGTGCCGTATCCGGTTCGAGCGCATTTTCTGAGGTGTAGAGCCATACAGCTTTTTGAAGGTCCGCATAAAAATTTTGTAATTCGACAGCCCGTTTTTCTCCATCAGTACCGTGATCGTTTCGTCGGAATTCTGTAAATCTTCGTACAGGTGCATCGTGCGCACATCGTTCAGATATTCGAGAAAGGTCTGTCCGGTATACTTTTTAAAGAGCCGGCAGAAATACTCCTTCGAGAGCGCCAGGGAATCCGCGGCTGTTTCGAGGCTTAACGGTTCCGGGTAATGCACTTTCACCCAATTCATAACGTGTGTCACGCGCTGCAGATCGCGCTGTGAACCCGTGAGGGATGCCGAAGGGATCTGGTGGGAATACGACCGGCAGAGATGGTACAGAAATTCGTACAGTCGTGAGGTAAAGAGAAGCTGGTATGAATCGGAAGGATTCTGCCGGATCTCGTTCATCTCCGAGAGCAGTGCGCGGAGCGGAGCCGGCTGTTCCGAGTAGGGAATGATCGTGTCGAAACGCATCGTATCAAAGTCCGGCAGATATTGGCGCATCTGGCTTGCGGAAATCTGCAGCAGAAGATATGTACAGGTGTTGGAGCGCGTCATATGGAGGTCGCCGGAGTTGATGATAATCAGATCGCCCTCGTTTAACCGATACTCCGTTGCCTGGACAATCGCGGAAAACTGTCCCCTGATCAGATAGAGAATTTCCACATATTCGTGCCAGTGCGCCGGAAAAACAAAAGCGGGCGCATCCTGCAGCTCAAAACGGACGTGCAGCAGATCGGTTTCGTGTATTGTTTCGTAAAAGCAGGATTCCATAAGTACCTCCAGGATGTGATAGAAATATACGTCAATTATAATCAAAAAAGATAAGAATATTGTACCAGAAATTGGGCGAAATATCAATATCAACCAGAGAAAGGACAAGAAAGGAACTAGAAGTTACACGAAAAAGGGAAGATAATGGAGACATTAGTACGAAACAAAGTTTGGGAGGAACAAAGACATGAAAGCAAAGGTAAGAACCTTTAACGGAACTACATCTCCGGAAGTAACCCAGCGTGAAACAGATCACCGCAAACTTGCCCGCGAGGCAGCAGCAGAGGGATTCGTTCTTCTGGAAAACAAAGATCATTTCCTGCCGCTGGCAAAGGGCAGCAAGGTAGGTCTTTACGGAGCAGGTGCGATCCGCACCATCAAAGGAGGCACCGGTTCCGGCGATGTCAATGAGCGTGACAGCGTTAATATTTTCCAGGGCATGAAAAATGCAGGCTACGACGTAACAAGTAGTGAATGGCTGGAGGATTACGATAAACTCTACGTACAGGCAAGACTGGACTGGAAAAATGAGATTTTCACAAAATTGAACGGAGACGACACAAAATTCTTTGATGCGTACTCTGCAACCCCGTTCTTTATGCCATCCGGAAACCCGATCGATGAAGAGAAAGCAGCAGCCGACGGTGCAGACACCGCATTCTTCGTTCTGGCACGTATCGCAGGAGAGAACAAAGACCGTTTTGATACGGAGGGTGACTACTTCATCTCCAAAGAAGAGAAAGCTATTCTGGCACAGGTTTCCAGATGCTATAAAAACGTTGTTCTTGTTATCAACACCGGCGGCCTGATGGATCTGGCATTCGTAGAAGAATTTGACAATATCCGCTCTATTTTACAGTACGTACAGGCAGGCCAGGAAGGCGGAAATGCATTTGCTGATGTTGTAAGCGGCGATGTAACCCCATCCGGAAAAATGACAGATACCTGGGCAAAAGATTACTATGATTATCCGGGTGCAGAGGTTTACAGCTACAAGAGCGGCGACCTCATGAAAGAAAAATACGAAGAGGGTATCTTCGTTGGATATCGTTACTTTGATACCTTTGAAGTACCAGTCCGTTACTCCTTCGGTTACGGTATGTCCTACACCGATTTCGAGATCAGAACCGATGACATCAAAGTAAGCGGCCGCGGTATGATGAATCCGAAAGTAAGCGTGACTGTTACCGTCACCAACACCGGCGATACTTATGCAGGAAAAGAAGTTGTACAGATCTACGCTTCCTGCCCGCAGGGCAGACTGGTGAAAGAGTTCCGCCGTCTGGCAGGCTTTGGAAAAACAAAACTGCTGGCTCCGAAGGAATCCCAGACCATGACCATCACCTTCCCGCTGTATCAGCTGACTTCCTATGAGGAGGAAAGCGCATCCTGGATTCTGGAGCCGGGCATGTATGGTATCTGGATTGGAAATGATCTGAATACATCTGTTCTCTCCGGCGCGCTGGAGCTGGACGAGAAAGCAGTCATGACAGCGTGTGAAAATATCTGCCCGCTGAAAGAGAAATTGAATGAGATTGTTCCTGATGCAGAAAAAGTTCAGGCAAGAGAGGCTGCATGGCAGAAGGAAGTAAAAGAAAAGAGAATGAGCGTGATCGAGCTCAAAGCATCTGAGATCCCAACTGAGAAAGTAGATTACCAGCCGGTACCGGAAGAGCTTCCTGGAAAAGCAGGAAAGATTGTGGAATCCCTTTCTGTGGATCAGCTGGCACTCCTTGCAACCGGTGATCCGGGAAGAGCACAGGGCAACGCGCTTGGCTCCGCAGGAATTTCTGTTCCGGGAGCAGCAGCGGAGACATCCCCGTGTGCTTCGGAGGAGCCGTGGAATGTAACCACGATTGCTCTGGTCGACGGACCTGCAGGTCTTCGTCTGAAGAGAGAATACCAGGTAGACAACGGAGAGATCGTAGCGAGCGATTTCCTGGCGGCACTGGAAGGCGGATTCTTCAGCAAACCGCAGGAAAAACGCGGAACAACCTATTATCAGTTCTGTACCGCAATTCCGGTCGGAACACTTCTGGCACAGAGCTGGGATGTAGAACTGATCAAGAGAGTCGGCGAAATGATCGGCCATGAGATGGAACTGTTCAACGTAACACTGTGGCTGGCACCTGGTATGAACATCCACAGAAATCCGCTCTGCGGAAGAAACTTTGAATACTATTCCGAGGATCCGTTGCTTGCCGGTATGATGGCGGCTGCCATGACACTCGGTGTACAGAAGGTACCGGGCTGCGGAACTACGATCAAACACTTTGCATGCAACAACCAGGAGGACAATCGTATGGGCTCCGATTCTATCCTGTCCGAGCGTGCCCTGCGTGAGATCTATCTGAAAGGCTTTGAAATCGCAGTCAAAGATGCACAGCCGATGTCCATTATGACATCTTACAACCTGATCAATGGTGTGCACGCTGCAAACTGCTACGATACCTGCACGAAAGCAGCGAGAGATGAGTGGGGATTTGCAGGAGCTATCATGACCGACTGGACAACCACCAACGTACAGATCCAGGGCGAGTGTACCGCAGCGGGCTGCATGAGAGCCGGAAATGACATGGTAATGCCGGGTCTGCCGGAGGATCACGAGAACATCAAAAAAGAACTTGCAGATGGAACTCTGACGATGGCAGAACTGAAACGCTGCATCTATAACACGGTAAATATCGTACTGCAGTCCAATATGTACGAGGGCGCAGTCAGCTACCTTGATCAGTTCGATGATCTGGATACCTATCTTGTCGTGAAATAAAAGAAGTGAAAAATATCTTATGGGGATATACAAAAAGCAGGGTTTGAAATGAACGGACATTTCGGTGCGTGAGACATTGGGGGACCCTGAAAAGAGGAAAGAAGTGCCATTCGCAGATGGGGGTCTGCGGAGCAGGCACTTCTTTTACGTATATTGTCTATGAACCGTGAATACATTGACAGTAAGGCAGAAAATAAGGAGGCGCAAAAAGCAAATGAGAGAACGGGATGAGAATGCATATATTCGTTTTTTTGCCCTCTGGTTTGCGGCCGGTATGACTCTCGGTGTACTGCTGCTGCTTGCGGCATCCCACACGGGAATGAAGGAGGGAAATAGCGTCCGCCTCTTTCAGGCGGAGGCGTTTTTTGGAAGAAAAATTTCCGCAAAGGCCTGCTTTTCCTATCTTCTAAAGGTACGGTTAGCACCGGCATTTGCGGGACTTCTCTTTGGATTGACGGCAATCGGTGCGTATTTTGCCACTGCTGCCGTTTGGGCATATGGTTTTCTGTGTGGCGTCTTTCTCTCGGCTGCCTATCTGCAGAACGGAATGGCAGGTCTTTTATTCTTTTTTCTGGCTCTTTTTCCGCAGATTTTCCTCTACCTTGCCGCGTTATTTCTGATGGCTGCTGCGTGCAGCCGGATGGCAGAGACGAATCACCTTGCCGGCGGCATACAGAAAAAGGAATATTTTTGCTTCGGCGTGCGCTACTTCTTTGCACTGATCCTGCTTCTGTGGGGTATTCTGCTTGAGAGTTATGTCAATCCGTGGTTTCTTGCGAAAATCCTGTAAAAACGGTCGGAAAAGGGAATTGCATTTTTGAAAAAACGTGTATATAATTAAAAGCATTGTTACCCTTTATCGGGCAGTGAGAGGGAGAAAAAAGCAAAAAGGAAAAAAGCTATGCAGGAAACGATACAGTCATTTACGGACTATCTACAGACGGAAAAGAAAGCGTCAAAAAATACAGAAGTCTCCTATCAGCGCGATCTTCGAAAGCTGGCAGTTTTTTTGAAGGAGCACGGAATAGAAAAACCGGAGCAGATGAATGCAACGGTTTTAAATTCTTATTTATTATATCTGGAGCGGGAACACTTCTCCCCGGCAACGATCTCGCGCAGCATTGCGGCGATTCATATGTTTTGCCAATATGCATGTCAGGAGGGAAAAATGGTATCTGACCCGTCGAAAGCGTTGCAGCCACCGAGGGTTGAGCGAAAAATGCCGGAGATCCTTTCCATCGCAGAGGTCGATCTGCTGCTTCGCCAGCCCAAAACCGACACGCCAAAGGGGATCCGCGACAAAGCAATGCTGGAAATGCTGTATGCGACCGGTATCCGCGTCAGTGAGCTGATCCATTTGAAGATACAGGATGTCAACCTTATGATGGGCTACATCACCTGCCGCGATGAAAAGGAGCGGATCGTTCCGTTCGGCGGACCGGCGAAAAAGGCGTTGGAGCAGTATCTGGGGAGTGCGCGCGCAGCCCTGATGCATGGACGGGATGATGATGTATTGTTTGTCAACTGCTCCGGAGGTCCGATGAGCCGTCAGGGATTCTGGAAAATTCTGAAATCCTATGCGAAATCCGCAGGCATTACGGCGGATATTACGCCGCATACCCTGCGTCATTCGTTTGCAACCCATCTGCTGCAAAACGGTGCGGACTTAAAGAGTGTCCAGGAGATGATGGGACACGCCGATATTTCGACGACGCAGATGTATCTCCACCTTGGTGTGAATAAAATCAGGGATGTGTACCGGAAGGCACATCCGAGAAAGTAAAGGTGGAACAGAAAAGTAAAACGATAGAAAAACCTCCGCCGCAGACTGGTGAAAAACTGCAGCGAAGGTTTTTGATGTTTTTAGGGTGTTGAGAAAATTTAGCACTCCTCAGCGATATCATAAATCAGGCGTTCGGTCTGATCCCAGCCAAGGCACGGGTCAGTGATGGATTTACCATAGACATGATTTCCGCATCCGATTTTCTGATTGCCAGGCTCCAGATAGCTTTCGATCATAACACCTTTTACGAGACTTTCGATATCCTTGTTGCATCGTCTTGTGTGCAGAACGTCTTTGACGATACGGATCTGCTGCTCGTATTTCTTTCCGGAGTTGGAATGGTTGGCATCGATGATGGTAGCCGGGTTTACGAGATGTGTTTCGTTGTATTTCTCCAGCAGAAGCTGAATGTCCTCGTAGTGATAGTTCGGCACGGAGTTGCCGTGCTTGTTGGTCGCACCGCGGAGAATGGTGTGCGCCAGCGGATTTCCGCTTGTCTTTACCTCCCAGGTACGGTAAATAAAGGAGTGGGAGCCCTGTGCGGCAATGACGGAGTTGATCATAACAGAAAGATCACCGCTGGTCGGGTTTTTCATGCCGGCCGGAATGTCGATGCCGGAAACAGTCAGACGGTGCTCCTGGTTTTCTACGGAACGTGCGCCGACCGCAACATAGGAGAGAATATCGGACAGATAGCTCCAGTTGGACGGATACAGCATTTCGTCTGCAGAAGTCAGATCAGTCTCTTCTACTACACGCATATGCATTTTACGCATGGCGATCAGGCCGTGCAGCAGGTCCGGCTTTCCTTCCGGGTCTGGCTGATGAACGATACCTTTGTAGCCTTCACCTGTGGTACGCGGTTTGTTGGTATACACACGCGGGATGATGATCAGTTTGTCGGATACTTTGTCAGCAACCTTTGCCAGACGGTGATTGTACTCCAGAACAGCGTCTTCGTTGTCTGCGGAGCAAGGTCCTACGATAACAAGAAATTTATCGGAATCCCCGGTAAAGACTTTTGCGATTTCAGCGTCACGCTGTTTTTTGATTTCAGTTGCGCGGGCGCTTAAGGGATATTGTTCCCGGATCTCTGTTGGGGTGGGAAGTTTTCTTACAAATTCAAGGCTCATTTTCGTTCTCCTTTATCTTAGATGCACTTCTTTTCTAGCTGCGGACAGAGGAGCGTTCTTGTGTGCCCCGTCGCAAACTATCTATAAATTATAATACATAACGCGAAGATTGTCGATATTTTTTCGGCGAAAATTCTGTTTCTCTTAAAAAAGATAGAAAAAAGGTATCAATGAACAGCAAATCCGTTTGCAGATTCCCGATGCAGGAACAAAAGTGCCATTGTCATAATGGTAAGTTCACTTGCAAGAATACCATAGAGATAGCCACGGATGCCGAAAACCGGGACGAGAAAAAGAATTGCAAGAATACGAATTACATCTCCGGCAAGGTTCTGGAAAAAAACGAGAGAAGTTTTTCCAAGGCCGTTTAAAATGCTTCCAAGTGTCGTTTCCAGATAGAGAAAAGGACTTAAAAATGAAAGGATACGCAGAAAAACGCCGACTTCTTCGTTTTGAAAAAGGAAACGTCCAAGCCACGGACCGAAAAAGAAAAAGGCAAAAACAGCGGAAGTGCCAAGCAGCACACAGAAAGAAATTGTATAACGGATCGTGTCTGATATTTGCTCCGGCGTACCGTCGGCCTGCTGTTTTGCTACGCCGGGCAGAAGCATGACGGACACCGCGTGGGTGATGGCAGATGGAAAAAAGATCATCGGAAGTGCCATACCGGTGAGAATGCCATACTGCGAGAGCGCTGCTTTCCGGGAAAGACCGAAGGTGACCAGACAGCCGGGGAGCAGAGCACTTTCAATGCTGTGGAGGACATTCAGAAGAATACGGTTCAGCGTAAGCGGAAGATTCAAAACGGCAAGCTCTCGGAAGGTATCGTACCAGAGGGTCTTTTCTTTGAAAAAAACAGAAATCGGGCGGTGTTTCTGAGGGGACCTGCTGTGCGAGACGGACAGGCAGGCCATCAGAAAGAGACACGAAAAGAGTTCGCCGGCGGCAGTACCGAATGCAGCGACAGCGGCAGAGGGGAGGCTTGTGGAAAGACAGAAAAGCCAGGCAAGGTAGGAAGCGCCCATGCGCACGAACTGTTCCAAAAGCTGGCAAAAAGAAGGCAGTGCCGTCTGATTCTGGCCAAGATACCATGCCGAGAGACAGTTGTGGATCCCGGAGGGGAGAATGCCGAGTGATAAAATCCGGAGGAGCAGAATCGTCCGCGGCTCAAAAAGAAGCCGTGTTCCGATAAAATCCGCGCTGAAAAAGAGAAAGATGGAGGCGGAGAAGGAAAGTATCACTACAATGCCGCATCCGGCCGCCAGACAGATCTTTGCCCGTCTGGAATCCTTTTTGGCAAGGTACGATGCGACAAAGCGCGAGAGCACCGTCTGCATGCCGCCTGCGCCAAGGGAGAGCATCAGTGCGTAGAGTGGTGTGGCGAGCTGGTAGATACCAAAGGCTTCCGCACCGATCCGGCGCGACAGGAATATTCTATAGAGAAATCCAAGAATTCTGCAGATGATCCCGGACGCGGTCAGGATCAGTGTGCCAAGAAGAAGCGTGTTCTTTCTTGTGATTTTCAGCATGGGATAGACTCCTTTCACGGCATTGCGCAGATAGTCTAAAATATGCGAAAAAACTCCTTGACAGAACCCCGTGATAGGTGCTATTCTGAGTGAGAAATAAATCCGATTAAAACTGTCGGAATTGGAAAACGACAGCACAGGAAAAAGGAGAACCAGGAATGAAATTATCGACCAAAGGAAGATATGGTCTGCGTGCCATGATCGATCTGGCGAGTCACGAAGAAGAGGGTGCAGTGTCCATTGCCAGCATTTCAGAACGCCAGAATATCTCAGAGAGCTATCTGGAGCAGCTGGTGCGTCCGCTTCGAAAAGCCGGATTCATTGAGAGTGTGCGGGGGGCAGGCGGTGGATATGTACTTGCAAAACCGGCAGATTCCATTTCGGTAGGAGATGTTCTCCGTGTGCTGGAGGGCGGACTCGAGGCAGTCACGTGCTCGGTCAATGAAGGCCTGGGCGGCTGCGATGCGGCCGATTTCTGCGTCACGCGTTTTGTGTGGCAGAGGATCAATGAGGGAATTACGAACGCTGTGGATTCCATCAGCCTCGGAGAGCTGGTTCAGCAGAGCCGGCAATTAGAGAAAAACAGAAACAGCGATAGAAATGACAAGGAGTGAACAACAATGATTTATCTGGACAATGCGGCAACAACAAAAACAGCCCCGGAAGTTGTCGAGGCTATGCTTCCTTATTTCAGCGAATACTACGGAAATCCATCCAGTATTTATGCAATTGCAGGAAAAAGCAAAGAAGCCATCACCAAAGGAAGAGAGCAGATCGCAAACGTGCTCGGCGCAAAACCGGAGGAAATTTATTTCACAGCCGGCGGCAGCGAGTCCGATAACTGGGCGTTAAAAGCTACCTTTGAAGCATATAAAAATAAAGGAAACCACATCATCACCACAAAAATCGAGCATCATGCGATTCTTCATACCTGTGAGTATCTGGAAAAAGAGCGCGGTGCGAAAATCACCTATATCGGCGTCGATGAGAACGGCGTTGTCAATCTGGATGAACTCGAAGCAGCCATCACACCTGAGACCATTCTGATTTCCGTTATGGCGGCAAACAACGAAATCGGAACGATTCAGCCGATCAAGGAAATCGGAAGAATTGCAAAAGAACACAATATTTTATTTCACACAGATGCCGTACAGGCATTTGGCCAGATCCCGATCAATGTGGATGAGTGCAATATTGATATGCTCAGTTCCAGCGGTCATAAGATTAACGGACCGAAAGGAATCGGCTTCCTTTACATCCGAAAGGGTGTGAAAATCCGCTCCTTCGTACACGGCGGTGCGCAGGAAAGAAAACGCCGTGCCGGAACAGAAAATGTACCGGGCATCGTAGGATATGGAGTTGCGGCAGAGCGTGCGGCAAGAACTATGGCGGAGCGTACCGCAAAAGAAATCGAAGTACGTGATTATCTGATCAACCGTATTTTAACCGAGATTCCGAACTGCCGTCTGAACGGCGATCCGGTAAAACGTCTGCCGAACAACTGCAACATCAGCTTTGAATTCATCGAGGGAGAGTCCCTTCTGATCATGCTGGATATGAAAGGTATCTGCGCATCCAGCGGTTCTGCATGTACTTCCGGATCCCTGGATCCGTCCCATGTACTGCTGGCCATCGGACTGCCGCACGAGAAAGCACACGGTTCCTTACGTCTGACTTTAAGTGAGGAGATCACAAAAGAGGACGTTGATTTTGTTGTAGAGCAGATTAAAGCGATCGTAGACCGTCTGCGCAGCATGTCCCCGCTGTATGAGGATTACATCAAAAAACAGCAGGGTAATTAAGTTTAAAAAAATAAGACAGTCCATCCAGAAAGCCGGTACAGAAAAATTCAGGTAAAAGCTGTGCCGGAGGAGGACTGCTTTGAAATAGTTCAGGAGGAAGAATAACAATGTACAGTGAAAAAGTAATGGATCATTTCCAGCATCCGAGAAATGTAGGAGAAATTGAGAACGCAAGCGGTGTAGGTACCGTTGGAAATGCAAAATGCGGCGATATCATGAGAATGTATCTTGACATCGACGATAACGGCATCATTCAGGACTGCAAATTCAAAACCTTCGGCTGCGGCGCCGCAGTTGCAACCAGCAGTATGGCAACCGAGCTGGTAAAAGGAAAAACCATCCAGGAAGCTCTGGAAGTAACCAACAAAGCTGTTATGGAAGCACTCGACGGACTTCCGCCGGTCAAAGTTCACTGTTCTCTGCTTGCAGAAGAAGCAATTCACGCTGCACTCTGGGATTACGCAGAGAAACACCACATCAAGATCGAAGGTCTTGCAAAACCGAAGTCTGATATCAGCGAGGGCGAGGAAGAGGAAGAATACTAAGTATGGGAAAAAAGAAAGTAGTCGTTGGAATGTCCGGCGGCGTAGATTCCTCGGTGGCAGCGTATCTCCTGAAAAAAGCAGGATACGATGTCATCGGGGTGACCATGCAGATCTGGCAGGATGAGGCCGAGACAGTCCAGGAGGAAAACGGGGGCTGTTGCGGCCTCTCTGCTGTTGATGATGCAAGGCGCGTGGCACAGGTGCTGGACATTCCGTATTATGTCATGAACTTCAAAAAAGAGTTCCGTGAGAACGTCATGGACTATTTCACGAACGAATATCTCTGCGGCAGAACACCGAACCCGTGTATCGCCTGCAACCGCTATGTGAAATGGGAAGCGTTGCTTCAGCGCAGTCTTTCCATTGGAGCGGACTACATTGCGACCGGACATTATGCAAGAATCGAACAGCTTGCCAATGGACGGTATGCGATTGCAAATTCGGTAACAGCGGCAAAAGACCAGACGTATGCACTGTATAATCTGACCCAGGAGCAGCTTTCGCATACGCTGATGCCGGTCGGAGACTACACAAAAGATCAGATTCGTGAGATTGCAGCAAAAATCGGTCTTCCGGTAGCAAAAAAGAAGGATTCCCAGGAAATCTGCTTCGTGCCGGATCAGGATTACGCTTCCTTTATCCAGAACGAGACAGGAATCGTGGCACCGAAAGGCAATTTCGTGAATACAAAGGGTGAAATCCTCGGTACCCATGAGGGGATTACCCATTACACCGTAGGACAGCGCCGCGGACTCGGCCTTCCGATGGGACACCGCGTGTTCGTACTGGAAATCCGTCCGGAGACGAACGAGGTTGTGGTCGGCGAAAATGAAGAGGTTTTCGCAAAAGTAGTAAAAGCAAACAAAGTAAACTATATGGCAATTCCGCCGCTGGAACTTGGAGAAGAGCTCTCCTGCACCGCAAAAATCCGGTACGGGCACAAAGGCTCCCCGTGCGTGATCAAACGGACCGGGGAAGATGAGATTACCTGTACCTTCCCGGACGGCGTGCGTGCTCCGACACCGGGACAGGCTGTTGTCTTCTACGTGGACGGCTGTGTCGGCGGAGGCGGAACGATTACGGAGGCCGAAAGATGAAAATAGCGGACTGTCATATGCACAGTTTCTTTTCAAGTGACAGCGAAGCACCAACAGAAGAGATGGTAAAACGGGCAGTCGAGCTGGGACTTCCGGCAATCTGCCTGACGGATCACTACGATATGGATTACAGTACCGGCGAGTTCCAGCTCGATACACCGGCATATGCGGCAAAAATCCGGGAACTGCAGGAAAAATACCACGACAGAATTGATATCCGATTCGGCGTGGAACTGGGACTGCAGCTCCACTTAAAAGAACGGATGGAAGAGTATGTAAATGCGTGGCCGTTCGACTACGTGATCGGCTCCATGCATGTCATTGACGGAAAAGACCCCTATTATGAGGATGCTTTCCCGGACTGGACAGCAGAAGAGCTGTACCGGGCGTATTTTCGGGCTACAGCAGAAAATATCCGGTTCTTCCACAATTTCCAGACGCTTGGTCATCTGGATTATGTGGTACGCTACTGCAGAGAAAAGGGAAAAGATTACAGCTACCGCGCATTTACGGACGAGATCGATACCATTTTAAAAGAGCTGATTCAGTACGATATCGCGCTGGAAATCAACACCGGCGGCTACAAGGCAGGCCTTGGCGTGCCGAATCCGACGCCGGATGTCATCAGAAGATACCGGGAACTGGGCGGCGAAAAGATCACCTTCGGTGCCGATGCCCACAAACCGGAACATATAGCGTTTCATTTCGCGGACGCGGCAGCTATCGCGCAGGAAGCCGGATTCCGGTACTACGTGCGGTTTAAAGAGAAAAAGCCGGAATATCTGCCGATCCAATAGAAAACACGCAGGAAAAGCCGGAAAAAGCCCCGGAAAGGCTGGATTCCGGCTCTTTCTGTAATAGACGGATCTTTCGAAATTTTGCAGAAATACGGATTGGCATCCGGCTTCTTCACAAATTTTAGAAATAATTTCGTATTTTCTTGAAAATAGAACTTGAATTTTCCGACGAAATTAGGTATTATACAGATAAGGTTGATGTTTCTTTAACAAAGTACAGAGACTCAAAATTAAAATTCACTTTTTAGGAGGAATTGAAAATCATGGCAGTAAAAGTAGCAATCAATGGTTTTGGCCGTATCGGACGTCTTGCATTCAGACAGATGTTTGGAGCAGAAGGTTATGAAGTAGTAGCAATCAACGACTTAACATCCCCGAAGATGTTAGCTCATCTGTTAAAATATGACTCTTCTCAGGGAAAATATGCTCTGGCTGATACCGTAACATCCGATGAAGATTCCATCACAGTAGATGGCAAAAACATCAAAATCTATGCTTTCCCGGATGCTAACAACTGCCCATGGGGAGAGCTTGGCGTAGACGTAGTTCTGGAGTGCTCCGGATTCTACACCTCCAAAGCAAAAGCTCAGGCACACATCAATGCAGGCGCTCGTAAAGTAGTTATCTCCGCTCCGGCTGGTAACGACCTTCCGACCATCGTTTACAATGTAAACCATGAGACCCTGACAGCAGACGATAACATCATCTCCGCTGCATCCTGCACCACAAACTGCCTTGCACCTATGGCAAAAGCTCTGAACGAACTGGCTCCGATCAAATCCGGTATCATGGTTACTATCCATGCTTACACTGGAGATCAGATGACTCTGGACGGACCGCAGAGAAAAGGCGATCTGAGAAGATCCCGTGCAGCTGCAGTTAACATCGTTCCAAACAGCACCGGTGCTGCAAAAGCAATCGGCCTTGTTATTCCGGAACTGAACGGCAAACTGATCGGTTCTGCACAGCGTGTTCCAACCCCAACCGGTTCTACCACAATCCTTACAGCAGTTGTAGAAGGAACTGTAACTGTTGACGAGATCAACGCAAAAATGAAAGCATCTGCAACCGAGTCCTTCGGATACAACACAGATGAAATCGTATCCAGCGACATCGTTGGTATGAGATATGGTTCTCTGTTCGATGCAACTCAGACTATGGTTCTTCCGCTGGACAACGGAACAACAGAGGTACAGGTTGTTTCTTGGTATGATAACGAGAACTCCTACACAAGCCAGATGGTTCGTACCATCAAATACTTCAGCGAGTTAGCATAATTTAACAAACTGAACGGCAAAATTTCAGAGCCCAAAGGGTCCGGTCTGTTAAGGACCGGGCCCTTTTTGCGAATGCGGCGGAAAAATACGGCACAAAAACAGCCCTTTTCCGTGTGCAAAAATTATAAACTGCATTTTTAAATAAGGACCGCGATGCCGCAAAAACAAAGAAACGGCGCGGCAGATGCAGTTGGATATATGGAGGGAAACGCCCATGTTAAACAAAAAAACCGTAGATGATATCAACGTAAAAGGAAAAAGAGTCCTTGTAAGATGTGACTTCAACGTTCCGCTGATCGATGGAAAAATCACAGATGAGAACCGTCTGGTAGCTGCTCTTCCGACGATCAAAAAACTGATCGCTGACGGCGGAAAAGTAATTCTCTGCTCTCATCTTGGAAAACCGAAAGGAGAACCAAAACCAGAGCTTTCTCTTGCACCGGTTGCAGTTCGCCTTTCCGAGCTTCTTGGACAGGAAGTTAAATTTGCAGCAGATCCTGAGGTTGTAGGACCGAACGCAAAAGCAGCTGTTGAGGCTATGAAAGACGGAGATGTAATCCTTCTGGAGAACACCCGTTACCGTGCAGAAGAGACCAAAAACGGTGAGGAGTTCAGCAAAGAACTGGCTTCCCTGTGTGACGTATTCGTAAACGATGCATTCGGAACCGCACACCGTGCTCATTGCTCCAATGTTGGTGTTACCAAATATGTTGACACTGCTGTTGTTGGTTACCTGATGGAGAAAGAGATCGCATTCCTTGGAAATGCTGTCAACAATCCGGAGCGTCCGTTTGTTGCCATCCTTGGTGGATCCAAAGTATCCAGCAAGATTTCTGTTATCGACAACCTGATCGATAAAGTTGATGTCCTGATCATCGGCGGTGGTATGGCTTATACCTTCGCAAAAGCAGCAGGCGGCACCGTTGGTGATTCTCTGCTTGAGATGGATTATCTGGATTATGCAAACAAAATGAAAGAAAAAGCAGCAGCAAAAGGCGTGAAACTGCTTCTTCCGGTAGACAACGTTGTTGCAGATGCATTCTCAAACGACGCAAATACACAGGTTGTTCCGGCCGGACAGATTCCGGATGGCTGGGAAGGTCTGGATATCGGACCGGAAACTGCAAAACTGTTCGCTGATGCTGTTAAAACTGCTAAAACCGTTGTATGGAACGGACCGATGGGATGCTTCGAGATGCCGAATTTTGCAGCAGGAACCAAAGCAGTTGCAGCAGCACTGGCTGAAACAGATGCAGTTACGATCATCGGCGGCGGAGATTCCGCAGCAGCTGTAAACCAGCTTGGATATGGCGATAAGATGACTCATATCTCCACTGGCGGCGGCGCTTCCCTGGAGTTCCTGGAAGGAAAAGAACTGCCGGGCGTTGCAGCAGCAAACGACAAATAAGAATTTATATTCAAAACTAAGGAGATCAAACGATCATGGCAAGAAAGAAAATTATCGCCGGAAACTGGAAAATGAACATGACTCCGAGCGAGGCAGTAGAATTAGTCAATACATTAAAACCACTGGTAGCAAATGACGACGTTGACGTTGTTTTCTGCGTACCGGCCATCGATATCATCCCGGTTGTAGAGGCTGCAAAAGGCTCCAACATCCAGATTGGTGCTGAAAATATGTATTTTGAGGAGAAAGGTGCTTTCACAGGCGAAATCTCCCCGGCTATGCTGACAGACGCTGGCGTGAAATACGTTGTACTTGGCCACTCTGAGAGAAGAGAATACTTCGCAGAGACCAGCGAGACCGTAAACAAAAAAATGCTGAAAGCTTTCGAGCACGGCATCACCC
Organism: Blautia sp. OM06-15AC; assembly: GCF_003481425.1. Lineage (NCBI taxonomy): Bacteria > Bacillati > Bacillota > Clostridia > Lachnospirales > Lachnospiraceae > Blautia > Blautia sp. OM06-15AC. Next base: position 329,025 of record NZ_QULD01000001.1, read on the forward strand.
CGATCATGTGCTGCGGAGAAACTCTGGAGCAGAGAGAGCAGGGTGTAACGATGGATTTCATCCGTCAGCAGGTAAAGGTTGGATTCCTGAATGTAACAGCAGATCAGGCAAAAACAGCCGTTATCGCTTACGAGCCAATCTGGGCAATCGGAACCGGCAAAACTGCTACAACAGAGCAGGCTGAGGAAGTTTGCAAAGGCATCCGCGAGTGCATCGCTGAAATCTATGATGATGCAACAGCAGCAGCTATCCGTATCCAGTACGGCGGCTCTGTAAACGCAAAAACTGCACCGGAACTGTTCGCACAGGAGAACATCGACGGCGGCCTGGTAGGCGGAGCATCCCTGAAACCAGATTTCGGAGCTATCGTAAACTACAATAAATAATTGATTTTGTACGAAATCAATCAATAAAACGGGCTAAAACGCCACCAAACACGGTGAATTCGGCAGAAATGCTGAAGGTGAGGTGTTTGGTGGCGTTTTGCTGTTTTTTATGCAACATATAACCCTTGATTTAGCTATAGAGAGTGCCAGTTTGTGCAAAAAGAAATCACTTCGTTTCTGTGTTTTGAAGCGGAGTGATTTTTTGCGCGGATTGAAAAATTCACGTTTTCGTGATATGCTTGTTTTATATCTGTCGACCAGCCGTCCAGAGAGTTTCTGGAAGAAGTAATCAAGGATTATAACAAAATGTTCCATACGAACTACGATACCTCAAGTGATAAATTCCAGAATTATTATAAAGATGTGTCGCTTCGCATGAAGAATAAGGAATTGGACATTCTGATCGTAGTCAATATGTTTCTTACCGGTTTTGATGCGACGACTATGAATACGCTGTGGGTAGATAAAAATCTGAAAATGCACGGACTGATACAGGCGTTTTCCCGTACAAACCGTATTCTGAATTCTATCAAGACCTTTGGAAATATTGTATGTTTCAGAAATCTGCAGAAGCGAGTAGATAGTGCCATTTCCTTGTTTGGGGATAAGAATGCCGGGGGCCTTGTTTTACTGCAGAGCTTTAAGGATTACTATTACGGATATGAATCCGTAGATGGTAAGCCAATGCCAGGGTATGTGGATCTGATGGAGGAATTGAATCATAAGTTTCCGCTGTCAGAACCGCAGATTGTCGGAGAGCAGAACCAGAAGGATTTTATTGCTTTGTTTGGTGCTATTCTTCGTATGAGAAACCTTCTGCTTTCCTTTGACGAATTTAAGGGGAATGAGCTGATTTCTGAGCGCAATTTGCAAGACTACCTTGGACGTTATCAGGATTTGCGTGACGAGTGGAAACGGAAACGCCGGGAAAGTACGGATATTACAGATGATGTGGTGTTTGAAATTGAATTGATCCGGCAGGTAGAAATCAACATTGATTATATTCTGATGCTTGTAAAGAAGTATCATGATACCCGCTGTGAAGATAAGGAAGTGCTGATAACCATCAATAAAGCGATTGATGCCAGCCCGGAGCTGCGCAGCAAGAAACAGCTTATTGAAACCTTTATTGCAGGAATCAATGATGTGGACGATGTTATGGATGAGTGGCATGAATTTGTTGTGGAACAGCGCGATTATGATCTTAATGTAATTATTACGGAAGAAAAATTGAAGCCGAAAGACACACGAAAGTTCATAGAGAATGCGTTTCGGGACGGAGAGATCAAAACAGCGGGAACGGATATAGATAAAATCATGCCGCCAATTTCTCATTTTGGTGGTGGCGGAAGAGCCAAGAAAAAACAGAGAGTCATTGAAAAACTGAAAACGTTTTTTGAAAAATATTTCGGTATCGGTGGTTCGTCTTCCTTTAATGAGCCAGAGCATAAAGCCGTGACATACGATCTGAGCGATCAGGAAACAGTGTTGATGGCGGCAGAATCTGAAGCACCATACGGAAAATAGTCATAAATGAATGGAACCACATTGGAAGCAAAAAGCAAAATAATAGAGTCATCATGGACAAAACTTAATCATGGAGGTGATCGGATGACAATAGAAGAAATCCTTGCTGGAGAATCCAAGAACGTTGAATTCAAAGTACAACGTCCAGACAAGAGCATGAAATATATGAAAACGGTTGTTGCTTTCGCTAACGGAAAAGGTGGGAGGATTATATTTGGTATTGACGATAAAACAAGAGAAGTTGTTGGCATTCCGGAGGATAAAGTTTTTCGGGAGATTGATGCGATTACGAATGCTATTTCTGACAGTTGTGAACCTACAATTATCCCGGATGTTTATTTGCAAAATATAAATGATAAACCTGTAATTGTTGCAGAAATCAGGACGGGACGTCGGAAACCATATTATATTAAGGCAGAGGGGCTGGAGAATGGCGTATATATTCGAGTTTCTGGAACAACACGCCCTGCTGATCGTGATATGTCAAGAGAGTTATATTATGAATGCGATGCCCGCTCTTTTGATTCAATAATCTGCAGAGATATGGAAGTGACCGATGAAGATATTAAAAGTCTCTGTGAACAAATGAAAGAAGTTGCTATTGCCAACTGCAAATCCAATCTTCAGCGATCAGAAGTTAAAGATGTAACGAAAAATATTTTGCTCAGTTGGGGAATTTTGAAAAAAGATGAGAATGAAAAAATCTATCCGACAAATGCGTATATTTATTTAACGGGACAAGGTGGACTCCGTTCCATGATACAGTGCGCTGTGTTTAAGGGAACGACGCGAGCTGTCTTTTTGGATCGACGTAATTATGAAGGACCGCTTTGGAAGCAAGTAGAGGAAGCGGTGCAGTTTGTCCTTAGAAATATTCGTATGGGATGTCGGCTGGAAGGCGTATATCGACAGGATATTTATGAACTGCCGCCGGATAGTATCCGTGAGTTGATCGTTAATGCAGTTATGAATTGCAGTTACATTCAGAATTCTAATATTCAGGTGGCAATTTATGATGATCGCTTGGAGATCACATCTCCTGGTGGACTGCTTCCTGGCGTAACGATTGAGTTGATGAAGGAAGGATTTTCAAAAATCCGAAATCGTTCGCTTGCCAATGCTTTTGCCTATATGAACCTTGTGGAAGCATGGGGAAGTGGTATTCCGAAACTTATGCAGGCTATGCAGGAATACGGATTGCGTGAACCGGAATTTATTGATATGGAAGTAGCTTTCCGCATCAATCTTTATCGCGGCCAGAATGAGGTCATTGAGGTCAAAAATCGAGATCATGACCTCAATCATGGGTCAAATGATCTCAATCGTGAGCCCGATAATCTCAATCATGAGCCTGTTGACCTCGATCGAGATCCCAATGACCCCAATCATGATCCCAAAGATGACCTTGAAATTCAATTGTCAGAAATGATTTATAAAAATCCGAAACTGACTCAGAAAGAATTAGCAAAAGCGCTTGCAGTTTCTACGGCAACGATTAAGCGTATGCTTACAAAAATGCAGCATGAAGGTAAAGTTATCCGTGAGGGGTCTAATCGAAAAGGAAAATGGATATTGACGGATAAAATGAAATAGGATTGATGATTTGATTGGAAAAGGCAAATGAATTTACCGGCTTTTTTAAGAAAATCAGACGAACTTACAGAACAGTTATCAAAGAAACAAGTGATTGCTGTTATGTCGACATATCACAAAAGATATCCTAGACGGAGTGCGTTCATACATGAATTAATAGAATTTGGATATGTGAAATGAACGATTCTGAACTTTTCTTGTGTCCGGGAGCGGCTTTTTCGCACTTGCGGACATCTCCCACATGTGATATGATGGGAACGACAAAAGTGTCGGAAAAACCGCATGATAGAGGGAAAAAACGCGGCAAATCAGACGACGCGAAAGAAAGCATAAAGGAGAATATGATTATGGCAAGAGAAATCATTAATACAGAAAAAGCACCGGCAGCAATCGGACCTTATGTACAGGCAGTCGCAGACAACGGCCTTTTATTTATTTCCGGACAGCTTGGCTTTGATGTAGAGCATGGCAGCGTGATCCCGGAGACTGTAGAAGAGCAGGCAACCCTCTCTTTAAAGAATCTGGACGCAATCATGACAGCAGCAGGAACTGACCGCACGAAAGTGATGAAAACAACCATTTTCCTGACCGATATGAACGATTTTGCCAAGGTAAATGAAGTATACGGTGCTTTCTTTGGCGAGTCCAAACCGGCTCGTTCCTGTGTAGCAGTTGCTGCTCTTCCGAAAGCAGCAAAAGTAGAAATTGAATGCATCGTATCCCTGAAATAAGAGAGAGAGATGAGTATGGCAGAGGAAAGAGTAATTAAAATCGGAATGCTGGGTCTTGGCACCGTCGGTACCGGTGTGTACAAAGTGCTGAAAAGCCAGCAGGAGGAAATGCTTCCGAAGCTGGGAGCGCGTGTGGAGCTGAAAAAAATTCTCGTGCGCAATGTGGAAAAAGCAGCTGCAAAGGTTGATGATCCGTCAATCATTACCATGAACTTTGAGGACATTGCCAATGACCCGGAGATTGAGATTGTTGTTGAGGTTATGGGTGGAAAACAGCCGGCTATGAATTACATTCTTGCCTGCCTGGATGCAGGAAAGAATGTTGTAACGGCAAACAAAGATCTGGTGGCATCCGAGGGCAAAAAAATCCTTGCAACAGCAAAGAGAAACGGAAAAGATTTTCTCTACGAGGCATCCGTGGCAGGAGGAATTCCGATCATCCGTCCGGTGAAACAGTGCCTTGCAGCCAATCATATCACAGAGCTGATGGGTATTTTCAACGGTACCACAAATTTTATTCTGACAAAAATGTCGCAGGAAGGCATGGAGTTTGGTGATGCGCTCCGTCTGGCGCAGGACATGGGCTATGCAGAAGCAGACCCGACCGCAGATGTGGAAGGTCTTGATGCCGGCCGCAAGGTAGCAATCCTGGCTTCGGCAGCGTTCAACTCCAGAGTGACATTTGAAGATGTTTACACCGAAGGCATTACCAAAATCACGGCGACCGATATCGAGTACGCAAAAGAGATGGGATGCACGATCAAGCTGCTCGGCGTGGCAAAAGATACCCCGGAAGGAATCGAAGCCCGCGTTCATCCGATGCTGATCGACAGCAATCATCCGCTTGCGACTGTCAATGATTCCTACAATGCCGTATTCCTGACAGGCGATGCCGTACAGGATACGATGTTTTACGGACGAGGTGCCGGAGAGCTTCCGACTGCGAGTGCCGTTGTAGGCGATATTTTCGATGTTGTGCGCAATATTTTATGGAACTGCTGCGGCAGAATCGGCTGCACATGCTACCGGGAATGCCCGATCAAGCGTGTCGGCGAAATTAAGTCGAAATATTTTGTACGCATGCAGATTGAAAATCGGTATGGAACGCTGGCATCGGTAGCTTCTGTCTTTGGAAACAACAAGGTTTCGATTGCACAGATGCTTCAGAAACGTGTCAATGGAAAATACGCCGAGATCGTCGTCATTACGGACGAGGTCAAAGAGCGCCATTTTGAGGATGCCATGCAGATTTTAGGCGGAATGTCGATGATCCAGGAGATTTCTTCGACAATCCGGGTATACTAACAAAATGTAACAATTCAGAGCCATGCGAAATGGAAGAAAAATCGCGAATCATGCTTGCATGAAGGAGCGCTTTTTCTGGAGTTTCATATGGCGAAAAGCAACATCGAGATGCAGCGTAAGCGGAATCGAGACGGGGCTCTGGATTGTTACCCAAAATTTAAGTAAAGAAGGGAATTCACAATGAGTAAAAAACCAACCGTATTAATGATTCTTGACGGATATGGACTGAATGACAAATGCGAGCATAACGCTGTCTGCGAAGCGAAAACTCCGATTATGGACCAGCTGATGAGCCAGTGCCCGTACGTAAAAGGACAGGCCAGCGGACTTGCTGTAGGTCTTCCGGACGGACAGATGGGTAACTCTGAGGTAGGCCATCTGAACATGGGCGCAGGCCGCGTTGTATATCAGGAGCTGACCAGAATCACGAAAGCAATCCAGGACGGCGATTTCTTCGAGAATGAAGAGCTGGTAAAGGCTGTTGAAAATGCAAAAGCAAATAATTCCGCACTGCACCTGTTCGGACTTCTTTCTGACGGCGGTGTTCACAGCCACATCACCCACGTATTCGGACTTCTGGAGCTGGCAAAACGTAAGGGTCTCGAGAAAGTTTATGTACACTGCTTCCTGGATGGCCGTGACACTCCTCCGGCATCCGGAAAATCCTATGTTGAGCAGCTGCAGGCAAAAATGGATGAGATCGGTGTCGGCGAAATCGGCGTGATCTCCGGCCGTTACTATGCAATGGACCGTGATAACCGCTGGGATCGTGTCGAGCTGGCTTACAAAGCTCTGACAAAAGGGGAAGGCGTAGAAGGAACCGATGCAGCAGAGGCTGTTCAGGCTTCCTATGATGCTGAAAAAACCGATGAGTTCGTTCTGCCGACCGTTCTGAAAAAAGACGGAAAACCGGTTGCAACGATTCAGGATAAAGATTCTGTAATTTTCTTCAACTTCCGCCCGGACCGTGCAAGAGAGCTGACAAGAGCATTCTGTGCAGATGAGTTCACCGGATTTGAGAGAGAAAAACGTCTGGATCTGACCTACGTATGCTTCACGGAATACGATGAGACTATCCCGAACAAATCCGTTGCATTCAAAAAAGAAGAGATCACCAACACCTTCGGTGAGTATCTGGCAGCACATAACATGACTCAGGCACGTATTGCTGAGACCGAGAAATATGCACATGTAACCTTCTTCTTCAATGGCGGCGTTGAGGAGCCAAATAAAGGTGAGGATAGAATCCTTGTAAAATCCCCGAAGGTTGCTACTTATGACCTGAAGCCGGAGATGAGTGCTTACGAAGTATGCGACAAGCTGACGGATGCTATTCGTTCCCAGAAATATGATGTTATCATCATCAACTTTGCAAATCCGGATATGGTTGGCCATACCGGTGTTGAGAGCGCAGCAATCCAGGCAGTTGAGGCTGTTGATGAGTGCGTAGGCAAGGCAGTTGATGCATTAAAAGAGGTTGACGGACAGATGTTCATCTGTGCGGACCACGGAAATGCAGAGCAGCTTGTAGACTATGAGACCGGCGAGCCATACACCGCTCATACTACCAATCCGGTTCCGTTCATTCTGGTTAATGCAGACCCATCCTACACGTTAAGAGAGGGCGGATGCCTGGCAGACATCGCACCGACCCTGATCGAGCTGATGGGAATGGAGCAGCCAAAAGAAATGACAGGAAAATCCCTGCTGATTAAGAAATAAAGAGAAATCGTGAAAATGTCCCTGCCGGATTCGTTTTGAAACGGGTTCGGCAGGGATATTTTATTATAATAATCTGAAAATAAAAATAATTACGCAATAAGAGACAGAATAAAAATAAAAAACAGATAAAAAATCAAAATAAAGTGTTGACAAACGGTGAGAAAACTGATATAGTAAAGTCAACAAAAGAAAACGGAAGAAAAAAACAGAAAGAGAGGACGGACCACCGAGAACATAACGAATTACCCCATAAACTAAGAAAGCGAAGGTATGGACCCAAGAAAACGTAACGAAGTACCCCAAAGCGAAACAAAAGAACAAAAAAAGAAAGGATTCAGTCCAATGCACAGTTCTAACTTATGAAAGCCATCCGAAAATGGAAAAATCGGATGGCTTTCATATTGCGTTTTTTTATGTTTGAAAAGAATAAGGACTGGAAAAAAGAGGTTTCGACAGAGAGAGCAACATATTTTTCCCATAGCACGGTCATACTGTGAACGCAGAGAAGAAACTTGGTTACTGTTCACTTTGCAGCAAAACAGGAGGGAAAACTATGTTTCGATATTTACCAATTCGAAGCGTGACAGGAAGAGAAATTCTGGATTCGCGCGGAAATCCGACCGTAGAGGTGGAAGTGGCCGTCGGGGAGGGGATTCTCGGGCTGGAAGGCCATATGGGGCGTGCCCAGGTGCCGTCCGGGGCATCGACAGGAAAATTTGAGGCACTGGAAAAAAGAGATCAGGAAGTGCGCTATCTGGGGCAGGGCGTGAGAAAGGCTGTAGAAGCGGTCAATACCGTGCTGGCCGATGCCGTTGTCGGCGAGAATGCGCTCGAGCAGGAGCGGATTGACCATATCCTGTGCCAGGCAGACGGAACCGAAACGAAAGAAAACCTCGGGGCAAACGCCATTCTCGGTGTCTCACTTGCTGTGGCGCGCGCGGCGGCAAATGCGCTTCATCTGCCGCTGTACCAGTACCTGGGCGGCTGCCACACAAGCCGTATGCCCGTGCCGATGATGAATATTTTAAACGGCGGCCGTCATGCCGACAACACCGTCGATCTGCAGGAATTTATGATTATGCCGTGCGGCGCTCCCTCATTCCGGGAGGGTCTTTCCATGTGCGCGGAGATTTACCATACGCTGAAGCAGCTCCTGAAGGAGAAGGGATACTCGACTTCTGTCGGCGATGAGGGCGGCTTTGCGCCGGATTTAAAGGATTCCGATGAAGCACTGCAGCTCATTGTCAATGCGGTCCAGAAAGCCGGCTATGCGCCCGGAAACGACGTGATGATCGCGATCGATGTGGCGGCAAGCGAGCTCTACGAGGAGAGCAGGAACGTCTACTACTTTCCCGGGGAATCCCGTCAGTGCGGAAAGACAGTATTTCGGGATACCGCAGAAATGGTTGCCTACTATGAGGAACTGATCGAAAAATACCCGATCGTATCCATCGAAGACGGGCTGTGCGAGGACGATTTCGAAGGCTGGAAACAGATGACGGAAGCGCTCGGGAACAGAGTACAGCTGGTCGGGGATGATCTGTTTGTGACGAATGTAAGAAGGCTTTCCTGCGGCATTGCACTTGGCACGGCAAATGCGGTTCTGATCAAGGTAAACCAGATCGGAACGCTCTCTGAGGCGCTGGATGCGGTGGAGATGGCGCAGAGAGCAGGGTACCGCGCCGTCATTTCCCACCGGTCCGGAGAGACAGAGGATGATTTTCTGGCAGACCTTGCCGTCGCGACAGGCGCCGGCCAGATCAAAACCGGAGCACCGTGCCGGTCGGAGCGGAATGCGAAATACAATGAGCTTCTCCGCATCGAGGAACGCCTCGGTGAGGAAGCGAAATACCGGAATCCGTTCCCGCAAAAGGGAACCGGCGTAAGAGAATGGTGAAAAACGGCGTAAAATAGGCAAATAACAGTTGAAATCGTTCTTCCGCTATGGTAAAATAATATAAGTTGGCCGTAGGAGGTGTAATTGTGGAAATTTTAAGAACGATTTTGACAGTCATTTATGTCATTGATTGTATTGCTTTAACCGTTGTTGTATTGATGCAGGAAGGAAAACAGCAGGGTCTCGGTGCTATCGCAGGTATCTCAGACACTTACTGGGGAAGAAACAAAAGCCGTTCTGCAGAAGGAACTCTGATCCGTGCAACAAAAATCATGGCAGTTCTGTTTATTGTACTGTCGGTTGTATTAAACATGAATTTTTAGCAAAGTAAAGACATCCTTATTCCCACGAGAAGGCGTAAGGGTGTCTTTTTCTACAAAGAGGAGATAATAGATGAAAGATAATAAGAAGAAAAAAGATCGGAGGAAATATCCGCAGGGCAGTGCGGCGTCCCATGCAGGACAGAACAGCGGGAACCATGGCGGTCATGCGGGCCATCCGCGTTCCAGAAGTTCGAAACTGCTGAAAAACCGCAAGACGCTGCTCATGGATCTCGTAAGCTCGAAAAACTATGAGCCGATGCGTCTGAAAGACATTGCCATGCTGCTGCAGGTGCCGAAAGCAAAACGGTCGGAGCTTGCGGAGGTTATGGAAATCCTGGTAAAAGAAGGAAAAATCGATGTGATCTCCGACGGCCGTTACCAGAAGAGCCGCGGTGCATCCACAACGACGGAAAAACGGGAAAAAAGAGACCGCCGCGCCGGAGAGCAGGGCAGAAGAGGACGCGATGACCGATTCCGTAGAAAGAATGGAAAGGACGGCGACACAGAGAAGAAGCCGCGTATCCAGACTGTCGATATCCAGGCAGTCGTGGACGTTTACCAGATCCCGGAGGAGTTCCCGGCACGCGTGATCACACAGGCAGAAAAATGCCCGGAGGAAGTAATTCCAAACGATTACAATGGCCGCCTCGATCTGAAAAGCTGGCAGATGGTGACAATCGACGGCGAGGATGCCAAAGACCTCGATGACGCCGTATCCGTCACAAAAGCGGGCGATACGTGGACGCTTGGCGTTCATATCGCTGATGTCAGCAACTATGTGCAGGAAAATTCCGCCCTCGACCGTGAGGCGTTAAAGCGCGGCACCAGTGTCTATCTGCCGGACCGCGTCATTCCGATGCTGCCGAAGCGTCTGTCAAACGGCATCTGTTCCCTGAATGAAGGACAGGAGCGCCTGGCACTCTCCTGTATTATGACGATCAACGAGAAAGGCCGTGTGATCGGCCATCAGATCGCTGAGACGGTGATCCGCGTGGACCGCCGCATGACCTACACCGCCGTCAATGCAATCCTGACCGAGCCGGAAGCACATCCGGAGCTGCTGGAGGAATATCATGAGCTGGTTCCGATGTTCCGCCAGATGCAGGAACTGTCTGCACTGATCCGGAGCTGTCGGAAAGAACGCGGAGCAATTGATTTTGAATTCCCGGAGAGCAAAGTAATTCTTGATGCAGAAGGGACGCCGGTGGAGATCCGCCCGTATCCGTCGAACGTGGCAACACGGATGATCGAGGACTTCATGCTGATGGCGAACGAGACCGTGGCAGAGGAATACTGCACACGCGAAATCCCGTTCTTATACCGGACGCATGACAAGCCGGACGGAGACCGCATGGAGGCAACGCTGACGCTGATCCGTGAACAGGGCATCAAAGTCGAAAAGCGTTCCCATGAGATTACGCCGGGTGAGGTGCAGAAGATTCTCACCAGCATCGAGGGAACCCCGGAAGAGCCGCTGATCAGCCGCCTGCTGCTCCGGTCGATGGCAAGAGCCATTTATACCCCGGAATGCAGCGGCCACTTCGGACTGGCAGCGTCATATTACTGCCATTTTACCTCACCAATCCGCCGTTACCCGGATCTGCAGATCCACCGCATTATCAAGGATGATCTGCGGGGACGTCTCGACAAGGGCGGCAGAATCGGCAAATATTCGTCCATTTTGCAGCATGTGGCGGAGCAGTCGAGTGCGATGGAGCAGCGTGCTGCAGAGGCAGAAAGAGAGGCTGTGAAGCTGAAGAAAGCCGAATATATGCTGGAGCATGTCGGCGAAGAGTACGACGGCGTCATTTCCGGCGTGACCGGATGGGGCTTCTATGTGGAGCTGCCAAATACCGTTGAGGGACTCGTTCACATCATGACACTGAAAGACGATTATTATAATTTTGATGAAGAAAATTACCGTCTGGTCGGAGAGCAGCACGGAAGAGTATTCCGCCTTGGTGAGCCGGTGCGTGTCCGTGTACGAAACGCCGAGCCTGCCAACCGGACAATCGATTTTACGTATGTAGAAAAAGAAACCGAGACAGAATAAATCCCTGGAGGAAAAAGTTATGGCAAAACAAAAAGGAAATCGAATGATTGCCAACAATAAAAAGGCATATCATGACTATTTTATCGAGGATAAATACGAGGCCGGCATCTCCCTTGCCGGTACCGAGGTAAAATCCCTCCGCATGGGAAAATGCAGCATCAAGGAGTCCTTCATCCGCATTGAGCGTGATGAGGTATTCATCTACGGCATGCACATCAGTCCGTACGAGAAGGGCAACATATTCAATAAAGACCCGCTGCGCATCCGGAAACTGCTGCTGCACGACTATGAGATCCGCAAACTTGAGGCGCAGATCAAGGAAAAAGGCTACACGCTCGTTCCGCTGCAGGTGTATTTTAAAGGCAGCCTCGTAAAAGTCGAGATCGGTCTGGCACGCGGTAAAAAACTGTATGATAAACGGCAGGATATCGCAAAGAAGGATCAGAGACGTGAGGCGGAGAGAGATTTCAAAGTTAAAAATCTGTATTAAAAATCCTTGACAAAAAGTATGGGGAAAGACTATAATACAATATACGGCAGTTGAAAGAGAGTTTTCACTGCACCGGGACGATCTGTTTGCGTCCCCGTATCAAAGAAAAGCGTCTGTAGAGCCAGCACGGGCTTGTACTGGTTTCGACGGGGGTTTTGAAGTTTGGGAAGCCATTCGTGGACTCCGGGACCGCGTCATCAACCTGGAACCTAAATTTAAACGCAGACGATAATTACGTAGCGTACGCTGCCTAAGTGCGGCGTTGTCAGCTGAATAGTTTTCCGCGGCTATTCTCCTGGCATCAAACAGATGCGGAGCACTTCGTTTCCAAAGCTTTGCGGAGATGAAAGATTTTATGAAGCTACCGAAGCGGCAAGCCTGTCATCCGGCGTGCCGATGGGGGAACCTTTAATAGAATGACTGTAATGGGAGATGCCTGAATGAATAGGCTTTCGGACAGGGGTTCGATTCCCCTCAGGTCCATACCTGAAAAACCGCTAAAATCCAGTGTTTTAGCGGTTTTTTTGTACATTTTTGATGGAAAAAACAGGGCAAAAATGCCGCTTTAGACCGTTTCAGACCGTTTAAAACCGCATGAATTTTGGTCAAAAAAGAAAGGAAAAATTCGAAATTTTGTCAAACTTTATCTTTATTCGCACTGTTAAGAACGTAAAAGAGACCGTTTCAAAGTGCTGCAGGCACATGAAGTAGAGATACTTGATGTGCCTGCTTTTTTGTACAATAGGAAAGTTCGACTTCCGTCGAACTCTTGATAAAAAGAGCCCGCACAAAGGCGGGCATGGCAAACAGACGATAGATTAAAAGAAGTCAATGTAAAAGCCTTCTTCAAATTCATCCTCATCAAGATCGTCATCTTCGGTAAGAAAATAGTGCATATGCACTATTTAAAAACGGTGGCTCCTTATAACAAAGATTTCTGTTCACAATATAAAAAAATATCCAGCAGGTTAACTTTTGAAGCGGTAAAACAAATGCTTAAGGATGTTTTGAGTTGGTAAGGGACTAATAGATTCTGTACTTTTCGCCCTATGATTGAATCTGATCATGCGCGAGAAAAGGAAAATAATAGAATTGACAGACTTGAAAAAATGAATTACGATTTTTAAAAGTACTGCATTGCTTGAATGAGAATTATATGTTAAGGTAACAGATATAAAGAGAACTTTAAGCATTGATTTATTAAAATAAACACGGATAGCGAGGTGTATTTATGACCATAGAAGAAATTCTTGCAGGAGAATCCAAAAACGTAGAATTCAAAGAGAACCTGCCGGAAAAGAGCATCAAATATATGAAGTCTGTGGTTGCCTTTGCAAATGGAACCGGAGGAAAAATTATTTTTGGAATTGCGGATAAAACCCGAGAAGTGGTTGGCTTTGACAAGGAAGATGTATTCAAAAAGATGGATGCGATTGCCAATGCCGTCTCGGATAGCTGTGAACCGGCAATTATTCCAGATATTACGCTGCAGACAGTTGATGGCAAGACGGTTATTGTGGCAGAAATTTCTGAAGGCAGACAGCGGCCATATTACATTAAAGCGCTTGGACGAGAGAGAGGCGTATATGTCCGTGTTGCTGGAACAACCCGGCTTGCTGACGAGTATATGATCAAAGAGCTGATGCTTGAGGGAAGCAATCGTTATTTTGATCAGGCGTTATGTACTGGACTGAGTGTTACAGAAGAAGAAATTGATACGCTTTGTAAAGCGATGAAGGAGCAGGCAGTCAAAAATGCCCATAATGAGGAGCAGAAAGCATCGGTAAAAGACGTTGGAAAGCAGCAGCTTCGGTCCTGGGGTATTTTGATTGAACGTGATGGAAAAGACTACCCTTCTAACGCTTATGCTATCTTAACGGGCTGTGGAGGGCTTCATGTTGCCATTCAGTGCGGTGTGTTTAAGGGAACAACGAAAGCGGTTTTTGTTGATCGAAGGGAATATACGGGTCCTTTGTGGGAACAAATAGAGGAAGCATTTCAGTTTGTTCTGCGAAATATTCATCTGGGAGCTACGCTTGTCGGCATTTACCGTCAGGATATTTATGAAATCCCGCCGGATGCAATTCGTGAGCTGATTATCAACGCGGTGGTGCATCGCAGCTATCTGGATCATGGTACAATACAGGTTGCGGTGTATGACAACCGACTGGAAATCACATCGCCGGGGAAATTGCCGATGGGACAAACGTTGGAGCGTATGAAAGAAGGCTATTCCAAAATCAGGAATGAAGCCCTTGCACATGCCTTTTCGTATATGAATCTGATTGAACATTGGGGAAGCGGGATTCCGAGAATTATAGACAAGGTAAAATCTGCTGGACTACAGGAACCGGAGTTTATTGGTGGAGAAGTTGACTTGCGTATCAATATCTATCGAGGACAAAACGATACAAATAACGCCAGAATCAACGCCAAGAAAACAAAAAATGGCGTTAATGATATAAAAAATGGCATTGATGGCGTTAAAATATCACGAACGAAGGAACAGGTTCAGATAGAAAAACTGTTACAGGCTATAGAAAAGAACCCATTTGCAACCCAGGCGTATTATGCGGAACAGATCGGTGTGTCCAAAAGAACTGTTTCACGAATATTTGTTTCTTTACAGCAAAATGGTGTGTTGGTACAAAATGGAACAAACAGAAAATCGAATTGGGTAATCATAAAGTAGGAGAAACAGAAGAATGCAAATATTGGTCGATGCAGATGCCTGTCCGGTAATTGAGACGGTTGAGAAAATTGCAAAAGAGCATTGTGTTCCGGTAACACTGTTGTGCGATACCAATCATGATTTGATATTTGATATCGGATTATAGCGAAATAGTCGTGGTTGGTGATGGAGCAGATGCTGTGGATTATGAACTGATCCGTGTCTGTCATAAAGGCGATATTGTCGTATCGCAGGATTATGGTGTGACGGCGATAGCGTTGGGAAGAGGTTCTTATGCGATTAATCATTCTCATGGAGCGTTATTTAAACAACGAAGTGAAAAAATACCCGCATCATCGTGTCAGAAGGACAAAGAAGCGAAAAAAAGGCGGATACTGAGGGATTTGAACAGTCTTTTGAAAAAAATGTTAGGGATGATACAGGAGAAAGAAGGAAAAGAGTTTAGAAGATAAAATTATCAGAGAGTGAAATAAAGTGATTTGATAATATTAGGAGATATGCCCGGATGCTATTTTTCAAAAAGGAAAAAGTGTCAGGGCATTTTTAGGTGCAAAACTAATAAAAATAATTCTGAAAATATAGTAAAAATAAGCATATTGTCAAATGAAACGGAGGGTATATAATAAAATATAGAAATATAAGCGGTGAGAAAAATTGAAAGGAAAAGTGCCTATGAAAAAACTCGGAAAATATGGTAAAAAGGTATCCTGCGTGGTAATTGGAATGCTATGTGCAGCAGCGATTGGCGCCTGTGGAAGCACACAAAGTGGGTCCCAAGATGAAAAAGATGTGAGAAATGATATTTCTGTCTATGAAGAGGGAGCTGATTTGGAAGGAACGCTTACATATGGAACCTTATTTATTGAGCCGCAGACCCAGCATATGATTGATTTATTTATGAAGGAGCATCCAGGCGTAAAAATTGAAACAAAGGTTGTTTTTGACAATGATGTTACGGATGAACAGTATAATGAAGGCTTAAATACCTTGCTTACAGAACTTGCATCGGATCAACGGGCGGATATTTATGATGCAACGTATTTACCATCGGAAATTAAGACGAAAGGCAGCGGCTATTTCGAGGACTTAAATCAGTATATTGATGCAGATCCTAATTTTAACAGAGATGATTATTACGATAATATCCTGCGAGCAGCAGAAGTCGATGGAAAACTGTATCAAATTCCGGAAGGTTTTTATTATGTTATGCTTCGGTTGAATAGAAACATAACGGATGAACTGAATTATGAAGTCCCGGACGAAATGGATATCAATGATTTATATGAGTTATATCAGCAGGCCAAGCCAATTGCAGATGATGATTTTACGATTGATGTACAAAACAATATTTACGTGTTTCTGCCGATGACAGAGGACAGAGCTTATTTGAAGAAGGAAGAAGTAAATTTTGATTCAGAAAATTATGTGGATTTTCTGAGAAAAATGCAGGAACTGTATCAATATCAACCATCCTATGCGACCCATGCATTCACGGATATTAAAAGCTTTTCCGGAAAGAGTGTCCTGCTGAATACATTTACAAATTTACTCGAAGGTTCTCCGAGCGGAATGTTTGAAGAAACCGATACGGCAACAAAACCGATCCTGTTGAAATCAACGGATGGAAAAATTCCTTTCTGGAGAAGTGGTGAGGACTTTTCCATGAGTTCAGGCTGCAAAGATAAAGCGCTTGCATGGGAATTTATCAAATTCTGCATTGGTCAGAAACAATTTGAGTTCGAAGATGCAAACAGTGATTCTTACTACAGAAATTTCTTTACCTATGGCAGTATGCTGAACAAAGAAAACACACGGCAGCTTGTTGCGTATCAATTGGAAAATGATGACGACACAGCAGAAAAATGGGAAGCATACAATGAAAAAGTTTCTGCAAAAGCTTTTCGGGATTTACAGTTAGACAGTATTTTGACTGAAATTCGAAACGAATGTATGGAGCAGAAAATCACCCCAGAGGAATGTGCGAAGCTTTTTCAGCAAAGAGCAGAGCTTTATGTTAATGAGTAGAAGCTGTCCTTAATCCATGGAATCAGGTATATGAAATGAAAAAACGAAATTTTATTTATATGTGTTTTATCCTTCCAAGTTTTATCGGGATCATGGCTTTTTACATCGTGCCGTTTCTTCTGTCTTTGTATTTTGCAGTGATTGACAACATGATGAACAAGGAATGGGTGGGTCTTAAAAACTTTAAACTGTTATTCGAAAATGAGTTATTCCTTTCAGCACTCCGTAATACCGGAATTTTTTGCGGGATTGCAATACCGCTGGGAATGGCGATTGCTTTGCTTCTGGTACTGGTTTTGAAAAAGCAGAGGAGAGGTCGAATTCTTCTTATCCTGCTCCTGATCCCATTAATCGTTCCATCTGGAACGGTGATTGCTTTCTGGAAATATTTGTTTGAGAGAAATGGTTTTCTGGATGGGTTTTTACAGCTTTTTGGAAAAAACATGTTCGATATTGAGAATTCCAGATGGGCCATTTTGATTATTATCCTGATGTATCTGTGGAAAAATATCAGTTTTTCGATTGTCCTTTTCTGGTCCGGGATAAACTGGATTCCGCAGATCTATCATGAGCAGTGCCAGCTGGATGGAGCTACAGGGCGGCAGGAATTCCAATATATTACATGGATCTTATTAAAACCAACGACGTTAGTTGTGCTGTTGATGTCGATCGTGAATTCTTTTAAGGTTTTTAAAGAGATCTATATGCTGTATGGGGCCTATCCATCACCGTATGTTTATATGCTGCAGCACTATATGAATAACCAGTTTTTGTCACTTAATATGCAGAAACTGTCTGCTGCAGCATGGTGTATGTTTCTCATACTGGGAATCTTTCTGGGCATCATTTATCGGGTCCAGAGGAAGAATCTGGATTATTTGTAAAGATCTTTTGTGGGTGATTTTATGAAAAAGAGATATTCGAATTTTTTCGAAAAGCTGATCTGCATGGGAGCTGTCATTTTGGCAGTCATTCCGTTGTTGTTTGTGGCTGGAAAGTCGGTACAAGTTCCAGAAGAGTATCTTATATTGCTCTTTAAGAGACCTTTGTATTTGCGGATGATGTGGAATTCCCTGATTATTACTATTCCGGTTTTGATTGGACAGCTTTTGCTTGCACCGCTTGCCGCATACGGCTTTTGGCAATGCAGGTGGAAATACAAGGAGATTTTGTTCTATCTTTACATGATTGTCATGCTTATGCCGCTGCAGCTGACTTTAGTGCCAAATTATTTAGTGGCGAATTGGCTGGGCATTCAAAATTCGTCCTTGGCAATTATTCTTCCGGCAATGTTTCAGCCATTGGGGGTATTTCTGATTCGTCAGCAGATACAGGATTTTCCGCAGGAAACGTTAGAAGCAGCCAGACTGGACGGAGCCAGCGAATACAGAATTTATCGTTCCATTGTAAAGCCTAATTTGAGTTCAGCCATTGCTGCTGCATTAATCCTGATTTTTATTGACAATTGGAATATTGTAGACCAGGCGGTCATTTTTTTGAGAGAGCCATATCAGCAGCCGTTATCCGTGTATCTTTGCCAGATTTTAGAGGAACAGCCGGATATCTTTTATGCAGCGTCCGTTTTTTACGCAGTACCAGTTTTATTGATATTCTTAATGGGACAGGACTATTTGATACAGGGAATCAGTATGTCCGGTGTGAAAGCGTAGAGGGGAAGAAAGTACGATGAAGTTCAAAAAAATAAGTATAGGGTTAATCGCTCTGTGGTTTCTGTTTTTAACTGCCGCAACGTTTTGGTCGGTCAAAGAAGAGAACAAAACGCTTCCTTCCGTCTGGACAGAGGAGGCACAGGAAGGCAGCATTGAGTATGAATTTCCAGTTGATTTGGAAGTAAGCGCAGCTGATCAGGCAATTGGCTATATCAGCGTGTATGATAACGTTCCGGAATCTTTGCTGCAGGAGGGCAGAGATCTTCTGGTTGGAAAAGTGTGTTCTGTCATTCGAAAGGATGATTTGTATGAGCTTACGGTAGATCTGTATGAAAAACATTCGATTAGTGAAAACGTTGAGGGAAAAATCGAAATCACTTCTGAAGATGTTTTTCCAAAAGTGATCACACGGCAGGCGATTCATGAAGGAGACTTTGGAAAAACGTGTGTCTATTATATTAAGCGTCAGAAGGGAGCCTGGGGGTATGAAAATATTCTGGAAGAAAAAGCTGTGACATGTTTTCCAAATAGAAATTCAGATTTCGTGGTACTTTTATCAGAAGTAGACGAACCGATGGTCGTAAGCACATCAGAACTGACAAATGGAGAACGGGTGAAATTAACAGAAAAAGATTAAGGAAAAGAATACAGCCTCACTACCGGGACTTTCAGGGGTGAGGCTGTTTCATTATGTTCTATGCATGTGTCGATTTATACAGGCTTTAAAACACATTGTCATCCGAATAATGCGTCATGATACCTTTCGCATTGTAGCCCAATATATTCCGTAACTTATCAATTGCATTTGCTTCTATATATTGATTATGCCATAACCGCTTCATAAGAACTACGGTCCTAATCGTAAGAACTGGAAACATTGTGAATGACAATGAAAAATGTACGACTATCACCAAAGCCGGAAGCCTAGAAACAGGAGATGCGACCTTGACCGGCATTTTAATGGCGCTGGTGGCAGGATTTTTCGGTGTGCTGGAAGAAACCGTCCGCAGAAAAAACGCCAGTAATGCGGTGGTAATTTAAAAAATATGGAAACAAGGAACGATATAGCTTAACGGCTATGCCGTTCTTTGTTTTTTACTTAAGTACATGTTAGAAATTCCCTGATATCTGACAATCACACATTATTTTTACGTAATTTAATGTGTGTTCGTCGCTTTACAGTTGACAATCACACATTATTTCAATATAATATAATGTGTGATTGTCAAAGAGGGGTGAGAAACATGAATGTTAAGGAGAAAATCGAAGAACTGCGAGAAGCGTCAGAGGACGGTACGATTACCGCAGCGCAAGTAACAGAAGCCGGACTGCACCGCAGCGTTTTACAGAAGTTTGTCAAGAGCGGCGAGATATACCGCTTCGGGCGTGGCCTGTATGTGTGGAGCGACGTATGGGAGGATGATTTCTACCTTTTACAGCGAAAGTATGGGCGCGGAATTTATTCGCACGATACTGCTTTGTATCTGCGGGGCTATTCGGATCGTACCCCGGCAAAATATACGATGACCTTTCCCAAAGGCTACAATGCTTCATCCTTGAAACGGGAAAATCTAATTGTCAAGCGCGTTGTGCCGGAGAACTATGAACTTGGCAGAATTGAAATGAAATCCCCATCCGGCAATCCAATTCGTGTTTACAATTTGGAACGGACGCTGTGTGACATCCTGCGCGGCAGCGGCAGTGATATACAGATTGTCGGAGAAGCTATGAAACGCTATGCAGCATCCAAGGATAAGAACATTCACAGACTGATGCAGTACGCAGATCAGCTTCGTGTGAAGCCAAAGGTGCTGCGATATATGGAGGTTTTGCTATAGACTGTTTCAGACCGAAAAAAATGGGGTCAAAATCGCGGTCGAAAATTAAGGGGAAAAGGAAAAATTTTCCATAAAAAAGTTGATTATCTGATAGAAAAATGAAAAGGGGAGCAGATATGCAGTTACTAATCAAACAACGTGTATTTTCCTGGTCAGACACGTATGATATCTATGACGAGCAGGGGAACCAAAAGTATTTTGTGAAAAATGAATTTATCTCGCTGGGACACCGTCTGCATGTGTACGATGCGGCGCATAATGAAATTGGGTTTATCAAACAGAAATTATTTTGCTTTCTTCCGACTTTCGAAATTGAATGGAACGGGCAGTTAATGGGACATATCGAAAAACGTTTTGCACTGTTCCGCCCCAAATACGATGTAGATTTCATGGGATGGCGTGCAGAAGGTGACTTCATGGGATGGGATTACGATGTATATGAAGCCTGCAGTGCAGTCGTCCACGTACATAAAAAACTTCTGAGCTGGGGTGACATGTATGTCATCGAATATGATAATCCGAGCAATGAAATTCCGGCATTATTACTGGTGCTGGCGATCGATGCGGCAAACTGTTCACAAAATAATGGATAGCTGGTGGTGTCTGGAATGGCGTCAGGGGAGATGCGGATATGAGAACTTTGGGAAATATTCTGTGGTTTATATTTGGAGGCATGTTCGGCGGACTTGCATGGATTTTTGCAGGATGCATCTGGTGTATTACGATTGTTGGAATTCCGTTTGGACGGCAGTTTTTCAAGATGGCAAGGCTTTCGTTTATGCCATTTGGCACGAGTGTAATTGGATAAAAGGTGTATGGAAAAAGATCGGGTTACCGGTCTTTTTCTATGCATATCATGAGGCGGCCATTCCTTTGATGCAAATAGAAACATGATAAAAGTATTGCGCAGCAGAATAAAGTATGATACCATAAATTTACAGAAAAAATAAAGAAACGATAGAATATTCAGTATTAATTAAAAAATCAGGAAACAGAAGGGGGGAAGTTTATGAAGATAAGACAGACAATCTTTTTATTACCTTTGTTTTTGCTGGCGGGCTGCGCATCTGCAGGAGGATCACAGAGCAGAGATCTGGATTTAAAGGAACTCTGTACAGAGGAGCAGGTTTTCCAGTATGCGGATTTTGAATGGGGAACGGATTCGGAACAGCTTTTCAAACAGAGCTTCCTGAAGTTTGATGAAAAAGATCTGGGACAGGGTGATGAGAGCAGCACAAAGACATACGAGAGCAAAGAAAAATTTTCCCTGGAAAATGCAGAATCTAACATGGATCTGGAATTTTCGGACGGTCAGCTGAGTCAGGTTTCCTTTACTTTTGACATCGAACAGGATGCCAATACATGGATTCAGAAAGAAGTAGACGAACTGAATTCTTTATACGGCGGAGGAATTGCAACTGGACTCGGAAATCAGATTTATCAGTGGCAGGGGGAGCAGGATACGGTTCTGCAGCTGACGGCTTTTACGGAAGGGGATGAAAGCGCAACCGTTATCTTAAGCGTGGCATCGATGGAATACTCGATTGGATCATAAAATTGACAGATACGAGCGCATCAGACGGCAATGTCTGGTGCGCCTGCTTTTTTGTGAAAAAACTTTCCAAAGCTTTTAAAAGCCAGAAAGATAGAATGACAAAAGTGTCACAGATGTGATATAGTAGTAGAATAATGTGAAAAAGAGAAGGATTTGACAAAAGAGATGGAGTTAGGAAATTTTCAGAAATCAGTAGATTCAGATGAAATCAAAACAATGGCATTTGAAATCATCGGAGAACCGGTAAAAGCAGTTTCCCGCATCTGCGAGCAGTGGGGCGAGGCGGAAGATGAAGTGCGGGAGTACGATGTGTATGTGATCGAGACAGATGCAGGAAAATATACACTGAAGAAAACCGGCAGCAAAGAAGCGCAGATTTATGCGCAGTATCTGTCAAAAGGAGAGTTTCACGTACCGCAGTATGTCGGTATGCGGCAGGCAGAGGATGCGGACTGGATCTGCATGAAGTATGTAGAAGGAAACGACATGCGGGATATGACGGACGAGACAACAGAAAAAGCGGCAGAAACCTTAAGTAAAATTCAGTCGTATTTCTGGACACCGTCGATGGACAAAGCGCCGGAAAATGAAGTGGAGCAGAGATTTGTCGAATACTGGAAACGCGTTCTGCGCCGAGCATCGTCCGTAGCGGATGATCCAATTCTGCGGAAAGCGTATCAGATGTTCCTGGACCGCCAGCTGACCTGTCCATGTACGATGTCAAACGGTGATTTCCTGCAGTGGAATGTGATCTATGACGGCGAAAATGTTGTCATGATTGACTGGGGATTTGGTGGAATGATGCCGTATTCTCTGGACATTGCAAGATTCCTGGCACATGCGACCGAGACACGGAGTACTTTCCCGTTCTACATGAACAATGCACAGAAAGAGCTGTTTCTGGATCGGATGTATGAAGCGTTAAAGACAAAGATTTCACGCGAACAGTTCAATCTGGATGTGAAGCTGGCCACGCTGAATGAGTATATCGAGTTTGTGGAAGCAGAAGAGGACGAAGACGGCTGGTATCTGGAGCATGCACAGGCGCTGGCAGAGGAACTTCTCAATTTGTAAAAAAACGGATTGCATTTATCTGTAAGTTGTCCTATAATAGGGAACAGAAAATAAAAAGAAAGAGCACCATTGGTGTAAAGGTGAGGGAATGTTTCTGCGATAATCGACTTTAAGAAAAACACAAAGAACGGACAGCCTGGAAAACAGGCCTGTTTTTCGTGTACGCTTAAAGACGAGAATCGCTGAATCATTTCCCTTTTTTATGAGAATAGAACAGGGATATTTTTTTGCGGGTCTGTTTTGCGTACGCAGGACAGGCTCGTTTTGCGTAAAAAAGCAGAAAAGAGGCTGCCGGAGCAAAGGGGGCTTCTGTATGATGCAGATAAAAAAATTAACACTGACACATAAAAAAGATCTGCGGGTGATTCTCGAAGATTTTCAGCTTGTACTGAATGACGGTGATAAGGCCGTTATCATTGGAGAGGAGGGAAACGGAAAATCGACGCTGCTGAAGTGGATGTACGATCCCGCACTGACGGAAGATTACATCGAATCCACAGGCGAGCGCATCATCGGAAAGGAGCGGCTTGGATATCTGCCGCAGGAACTTCCGGAGGCGGAGAAAACGAAGACGGTGTATGAGTATTTCTATGAAAAAGAAAAGTTCTGGGATCAGACACCGAAGGATCTGGCGGTGCTGGCAAGAAAATTTGGTCTGACGGAAGAATTTTTCTACCGGGATCAGCAGATGAGTGAGCTTTCCGGCGGCGAGAAGGTGAAAGCGCAGATGATGCGTCTTCTCATGGAGGATGCCACGGTCCTTCTGCTGGATGAGCCGTCAAATGATATTGATCTTGCGACACTGGAACTTCTGGAGAAACTGATCCGCGAATGGGAGCATATTGTTGTTTTCATTTCGCACGATGAAACGCTGATTGAAAACACGGCAAATATGGTCATTCATATTGAACAGATTGTGCGGAAGACAAAATCGAGATACACGGTTGCGAAACTTCCCTATCGGACGTATGTAGAGGAGCGCCTGCAGAATTTCGGGCGCCAGGAACAGAAGGCGCAGAGTGACAGGAGAGAGAAAGCGCTGCGCGATGAGAAATACCGAAAGGTATACCAGAGCGTGCAGAACGCCTTGAGCAACTGTTCCCGTCAGGCACCGTCCGTGGCGAAAAATCTGAAGGACAAAATGCATACCGTAAAGGCGATGAACCGCAGATTTGAAAAAGAAGATGCCCGCATGACAGAAATGCCGGAGCAGGAGGAAGCGATTTACTTCCAGCTTGGAGGAGCAGAGGCAGCCATGCCGGCCGGGAAAACGGTCATCGAATATCAGCTTCCGAAACTGGAAACGCCGGATGGAGAGCGGGTTTTGGCGGAAAATATCACCTTAAAGATAAGAGGACCGGAAAAAATATGCATTGTCGGCCCGAACGGGGCAGGTAAAACGACACTGCTGAAAAAGATTGCAGCAGAGCTGAAAGAACGGGAGGATCTCCGCGTAGATTATATGCCGCAGAATTATGAGGATCAGCTGGATCTTTCCATGACGCCGGTCGATTTTCTGGATTCCACCGGGGAGAAGAGTGAGAGGACGAAGATTCGGACGTATCTCGGATCGCTGAAGTACACGGCAGACGAGATGGATCACCCCATCCGCGAACTGTCCGGCGGCCAGAAGGCAAAAGTATTGCTTCTGAAAATGAGCCTTGGCAATGCCAATGTGCTGATTCTGGATGAACCAACCCGAAACTTTTCACCCTTATCGGGACCGGTCATAAGAAAAATGCTCCGCGAATTTCCAGGCGCCATCATCAGCATTTCGCATGACAGGAAGTATATCGGAGAGGTGTGCGGGAAGGAGTATCTGCTGGAAAAAGACGGACTCAGACTGATCAGAGAAGAAAAATAAAAATATTCGATAACGAAAAATACGACGGTGGCTGGCCGTCGTATTTTTCCGTAGAGAGATTATGTTTGTCTTAAGAGAAGGTTTCGCAGCAGATTCTGTTCCGGTGAAGTCGGGAAAAATGTTGATTTTATATTGAATTAAGTCGGGAAAAATGTTAAATTAGGGTAAGAATAACACAGGAAAAATGTGAAATAATAAAAAAGAGAAATGGAGGAAGATCAGCATGCGTCGATTTGCAATGGATAAACTATTAGACTGGAAGAAAAAAAGTAACAGAAAACCACTGATTTTAATGGGAGCCCGGCAGGTTGGTAAAACGTGGTTAATGAAAGAATTTGGTAAGACATATTATGAAAAAACCGCCTACATTTCTTTTTACAATAATCAGAGAATGCAGGCGGTTTTCGATACGGATTTCGATATAAAACGTATTATTATGAACCTCAATATTGAATCAGGTGTAGCGATTACCCCAGAGAATACATTGATTGTTCTGGATGAAATTCAAAATGCACCGAAAGCGTTGGAATCTTTGAAATATTTTTGCGAAGAAGCACCGGAATATCATGTAATAGCAGCAGGTTCACTTCTTGGCGTGGCGCTTCATGAGGGAATATCCTATCCGGTGGGAAAAGTAGATTTACTGGATTTATATCCATTCAATTTTAGAGAATTCCTGTGCGCTATGGACGAAGAAGGGCTGGAAAGTGCATTGGAAACAAAGGATTACAATTTAATTGACAATTTTGCGGATAAATATTTGTTCTGGTTAAAAAATTATTATTATACAGGAGGCATGCCAGCAGTTGTGGATGCATTTCGGCTGAACAAAGATTATGCAGAAGTACGACAGATACAGAGTGATATTGTACGGCAGTATGAGGGTGATTTTGGAAAGCATATTGAAGCAAAAGTTCTCCCAAGAATACGAATGGTATGGGATTCTATTCCGAGGCAGCTGGCGAAGGAGAATAAAAAATTTTTCTTTGGACAGATAAAGAAAGGAGCCAGAAGCAGCGAATTTGAAATAGCAATTCAGTGGCTTCTGGATTGTGGATTAGTATATAAAGTCAACCGGGTAAATGAGCCTCATATGCCGCTGAAGGCGTATAAAAATATGAATGCATATAAATTATTCGTACTGGATGTAGGACTGCTCGGAGCAATGAGTGAACTGCCAGCAGAATCCATATTGGAGGGTAACGATATTTTTGTTGAATTTAAAGGCGCGCTTACAGAACAGTACGTTCTGCAGCAGTTGATTTCAGATACCCCTTATACGCCATATTATTATGGAAATGAAAAAGCAACTTTCGAGCAGGATTTTCTGATTCAGAAGGCAAAGAGTATTGTGCCGATTGAAGTAAAGGCGGAACAGAACATTCGATCCCATAGTCTTAAAACATATTGCGAAAAATTCCAGCCGGAAGAAGCAGTTCGATTTTCAACATTGAAGTATAAAGAGCAGGAGCGGATGGTAAATATGCCATTATACGCTGTTTGCAACTTATAAATTAAAACAGCTATAAATCCCACGAAAGAAGGTGATCCCCATGCCATTTAAAATCATCCGAAACGACATCACAAAAGTTCATGCCGATGCGATCGTCAACACAGCCAACCCTTAGCCAATTTACGTGAAAACGTATCAGAGGGGCGGTTACTTTAATCAAAGCCAGACGTTCCACCCGTTTTACCAGCCGGAGAAGATCAAAAAGGAAGAACTGGACAAAATTCTCGAAGCCGACAGCATCGCTGATGACAGCACAATCCAGAATGCTTTTTACGATGCCCCGACAGTTGTCTATCTGTTTGCACCGTATACCTACCCAAACGACGCACAGGACTGCTGCGTTGCAAAATCATTTACGATCAGGCAGAATAAACCGAAAAATCCCGGGGAAATATGTGAACTTCCGGGGTTCATTTTGGATGGAAATATTCTTGCAATTTTACAGCGCAGTTATTATAATAAAGACAAGTTCTGCGGTAAACTCATTTTTCGCAGAAAACGCCAGAAGCGGAGGCTGACGTTCAAAAAACAAAAAAGGAGCGTAAGAGAAATGGCAAAAATTTTAATTAGCCCTTCTAAATATTTACAGGGCGCAGGGGAAATGAAAAACATCGGAACATATGCGGCAAAATACGGAAAGAAAGCACTGGTTCTGATCAGCCAGGGAGGCTACAGACGGATCGGAGCAATGATCGAAGAAAGCTTTGCGGGAAGCGACTGCGACGTTGTTTTTGATTATTTCAACGGCGAGTGCTGTGAGAGTGAGATCAACCGTCTGGTTGCTATCGTGAAAGAAAAAGGCTGTGATCTGGTTATCGGTGTCGGCGGAGGCAAAATTTTTGATACCGCAAAAGCAGTTGCCTACTACGCAGAAACACCAGTATTCATCTGCCCGACCATTGCATCGACCGATGCACCGTGCAGCGCACTGTCTGTTGTATACACAGAAGAGGGTGTATTCGAGAGATACCTCTTCCTTCCGGCAAACCCGAACCTGGTTCTGATGGACACTGACATCATCGTAAAATCTCCAGTCCGCCTGACCGTAGCCGGAATGGGTGATGCACTTGCCACCTATTTTGAAGCAAGAGCCTGCCAGAGAAGCGGAGCTACTTCCTGCGCCGGTGGAAAAACAACCGAGGCAGCGATGGCACTCGCGAAACTCTGCTTTGACACTCTGATGGAAGAAGGTGTAAAAGCCAAAATCGCTCTTGAAGCCGGCGTATGCACCCCGGCAGTCGAGAAAGTCATCGAGGCCAACACCCTCCTTTCCGGAATCGGTTTTGAAAGCGCAGGCCTCGCAGGAGCCCACGCCATCCACAACGGCTTCACCGTACTCGAAGAGTGCCATCATATGTACCACGGTGAAAAAGTAGCCTTCGGAACCCTGACTCAGCTCGTCCTGGAAAACGTACCGCTCGATGAACTCGAAGACATCATCTTATGGTGCATCGAAGTCGGTCTCCCAGTCACCTTGGCTGAACTCGGTGCCGGAAACGTAACCGACGACCAGCTCATGGAAGTAGCCAAAACCGCATGCGCAGAGACCGACACCCTCCACAATATGCCATTCGAAGTAACCCCGGAGACCGTCTTCGCCGCCATTAAAGCAGCCGACGCCTACGGTAGATACTATCTCGACGAAGAAGAATAACCCGTATGAAAAAAGATCTCCTGCCAACCCAAGGAGATCTTTTTTCATACCCAAATTTAATCAATACAAAAAATAGAAGTTTCCAACTCCCTTCCTATATGTTAAAATAAACTCACCCCATTTCACAGAAAAAACATAAACCCATGTTAAAGTAAAATGGTAAAAATATCAAACATAAAAACACAACGAGATCAGGAAAAAGCACGAGCGGGCGGGCAGCCGGGCGTTTTCCGTCCGTCATATAAAGGAGACAAAACTCATGGAAAAATTAAAAATCCTAGTAGTAGACGACGAAAGCCGCATGCGCAAACTCGTCAAAGATTTCTTAGTAAAAGCCGGATACGACGTCATCGAAGCCGGTGACGGCGAACAGGCTGTAGACACCTTCTACGCCCAGAAAGACATCGCCCTCATCATCCTCGACGTCATGATGCCCAAAATGGACGGCTGGCAGGTCTGCCGCGAAATCCGCCAGAACTCCAAAGTCCCGATCATCATGCTCACCGCCAAAAGCGAAGAACGCGATGAACTCCTCGGCTTTGAGCTCGGCGTAGACGAATACATCTCAAAACCATTCTCCCCGAAAATCCTCGTCGCCCGCGTCGAAGCCATCCTGCGCCGCAGTGGCAAAACCGGCGAAGACGACGTATTAGAAGCCGGCGGCATCCGCATCGACAAAGCCGCCCACATGGCATCCATTGACGGAAAACCAATGGAGTTAAGCTATAAAGAATTCGAACTCCTCACCTACTTCCTCGAAAACCAGGGAATCGCCCTCTCCAGAGAAAAAATCCTGAACAACGTCTGGAACTACGACTACTACGGCGACGCACGCACCATCGACACCCACGTCAAAAAACTCCGCAGCAAAATGGGCGACAAAGGCGATTTAATCAAGACCATCTGGGGCATGGGCTATAAATTCGAGGCGGACGAATCATGAACGGAACAGAAAAACAAAATGAGACTTCCATGGAGATACCTGCAGAAGATTCCCGTGTGACAATGGGAAACCAGACGGAGAAAAAGCACCGGTTTCACTTGAAAATGCCACAAAAGGGAAGAAAACACTCCGTCAAAAAACGAATTGCCTACACTTTTATTGCGACCATGGCGGCTACCCTGCTTATCATCGGCCTGATCAATTACTTCTTTCTCGGGTCCTTTTATATCCGGGATAAAGAACACATTCTGGCAGAGAGCTTTCAGAAACTGAATGCGACAGGCGGAGACAGCGACAATATCCCTGATACCTTCGAGCAGTTCTGCGCTACCAACAACCTGAAAGTCATTATTACCGGACCGGAGCTCAGCAGCTTCGTCTATTCCAACGCAACCGACCGCCAGAGCCTCCAGACCCTGATCTTCGGCCTGATCAGCGGAAACGAGCAGGCAAATACCAAAGTCGTTGACAGCAAAGACAACTATCAGATCCAGAAATTCTACGACAGCCACGCCGATGCCGAGTATCTGCAGATCATCGGCTGGTTTGACAATGGAAACTGCTACTTTGCAAGATGCCCGCTGGAGAGCATCACGGATGCGGTCGGCCTTTCCAACCAGTTTTACCTCTTTATCGGCATTCCGATCATCATCATCGGTGCCATTGTGATCTGGATCATCACCCGCCAGATCGTCCGTCCGGTGCAGGAGCTGACCGAAATTTCGAAAAAAATGGCAGCCCTTGACTTCGATGCCCGTTACGTGAGCGGCGGAAAAGACGAGATCGGCGAGCTTGGAAACAACTTCAATGTCATGTCCGAACAGCTTGAGCAGGCGATTTCCGAGCTGAAAAGTGCGAACGTTGAGCTGCAGAAAGATATTGACAAAAAAACGCAGATTGATGAAATGCGCCGCGAGTTCCTCTCAAATGTTACACATGAGCTGAAAACCCCGATCGCTCTGATTCAGGGTTATGCGGAAGGCCTGAAAGACAACATTAACGACGATGAGGAAAGCCGCGAGTTCTACTGCGATGTCATCATCGACGAGGCGGCAAAGATGAACGAGATGGTCAAAAAACTCCTGAACCTGAACCAACTCGAGTTCGGTGAGGATCAGGTCAATATGGAACGGTTCGATCTGAACGCCGTGATTAAAGGCGTGCTGCAGTCCTCCGACATCCTGATCCGCCAGAAAGAGGCAAAAGTGCTCTTTACCGGCGGCGACCCGCTCTATGTCTGGGGCGATGAATTCAAGGTCGAGGAGGTTATCACCAACTATCTGACGAATGCCCTCAACCATCTGGACTACGACCACACGATTGAGATCAGCTGCAAAAAAGAAGGGAATGTCGTAAAAACAACCGTTTTCAATACCGGGGACCCGATCCCGGAGGAGGATCTCGACAAGGTATGGGTGAAATTCTTCAAGGTGGACAAAGCGAGAACAAGGGAATACGGCGGAAGCGGCATCGGCCTTTCCATCGTAAAAGCCATTATGGATTCCTTCCAGCAGCAGTGCGGCTGCCAGAATTACGACAACGGTGTGGCATTCTGGTTCACACTGGAGGCAGATGGAAAAACGGAAGAAGCATGATTGCAAAAAGCGTGCCAGAAAAAGGAAATACAGCCTTTTCCTGGTGCGCTTTTCTTGCATAAAGGAAAAAGATGGTGTAGAATAATAGCACAAACGGTCGAAAAGAGAGGGAGAGAAGAGATGGCGGATTCCAACAGTACAAAGAGTGCGCTTGCAGATGCAATGAAAAAATTGATGGTACGCAAGTCTTTTGCGAAAATCAGTATTTCAGATCTCTGCGAGGAATGCGGTCTGAACCGGAAAAGCTTTTATTATCATTTTAAAGATAAATACGATCTGGTAAACTGGATCTTTTATGTGGACTTTCTGACAAACATGGGCGGAAAGAACTTTGAGAATGAATGGGATGTGCTGGTGGCGGTCTGCAATATTTTCTATCAGAATAAAGCATTTTACCAGAGTGCCCTGAGGATCGAAGGGCAGAACAGTTTTAAGGATTACTTTTACGAGATGCTCGAGCCGGTCATGGCGTTTTTTGTACAGGATCTCTTTCAGGTACAGAATCAGAAACTGTTTGTAACGTTCTTTTGTGATGCCTTCCTGACCGCGGTTCTGCGCTGGTTTTCCATGGAAAGCGAGCTGGAACCGGAAACGTTTGTCGAAGAACTGAAAGAAGTGATATACAGATCATCAGAAAAAATAGCAGCCAAAGCGGAACCAAAGAAATAAAATTCCGCTTTGGCTGTACTTTTATGCATCTGCGAGCAGTTCACGGTAAAATATATTCCGAAGAGACAACTCTTCAAAGGAAACGGTGGGCGTATCGAGTGTGCGGGCCATGTGATCCGGCAGAAGCAGCAGATACGCCGGATTGGCGGTGATAATCTGCTCAATTTTGCGGGAGTCTTCCTGCACTTCGATCGGGAAGAATGGCTGTATGGGGGTGAAGCGGTACTGTTGAACAACATCGGAAACAGCCCGGATACTTTCTTTTGAGCACGAATCATCTGCGACCAGAAAGAAAAAGACACTCTGTTCCATCTGGGAATACAGGTGGTCAAAAGAGAGCAGATAAGCGGCAGCATCTGCATCCTGATAGACTTTGTGCATACCGAACAGCGTTTTCTGACGGCGCAGGGCTTTTGCCATGGAAACCGTTGAGGGGGCATCAATTGGAAGAGAAACCATCAGGTTCGGGCAGGATAAAAGCAGTTTCTGCTGTTTTTCGGTAAGCGGCGTATCGGAAAGAAACCAAAGAAACGCGCATTCCGGATGCGACTGGATGACGGCAAGGTAGGATTCCATATCCTCATGATGATCCATGGAGCGGAGCTGATAAGAGTAGATGCCGTATGTCAGACCGGTTCTGACCACGGATGCAAAAAACGAGGAATCGTAAGTGTCCGGGATGCGGCTGTCGAGACGGAGCTTGACAACCCAGGGAACAGCAAAGGAAAGTTCTTTCTGCTTCTGGCGCAGAATCTGCGCACCGTAGGTAAAACTGTTGTAGCCGATGTTGATGCCGAACTGACGAAGCGCTTCCGGATCGTTGCTGCGCAGCAGAAAGTCGATTGCCTGATAATACGGGCTTTCATCGTTGCGCAGAAGATCCTGAAAAATGGCAAAAATCTGATTCTGAAAGCGGCCGCGGGAAAACTGGCGGCCAAGATCGCAGAGCTTGCGGACGCTGCGTTTCGGATCTGCGTCCATCTCCACCATCGCGCGTGCAACTGTTGTGTCGATCAGTGCGCGGGTGATGTCCTGTGAATTCATAATGTGTTCCTCCGATCAAGTAAAATAAGCTGTTTTTATCATAGCAAAAAGAACACGGTAAAAACAGGGACAAAGAACAGGAATTGTCTAAAAACTCCATTCCTTAAGGAAAATTTACCAGATCTTCAGAAGAAATTTCTTTTTCTTTTGTGGAAAAAGTGGTAAAATAAAGTTAGATGGTGCAAACTATCGATTCTGCCGCGCCAAAAACGCGGCGGAACCATCCGAAACAATTCCAGAAAAATAGGAAAAACGAAATGGTTTTCGAACATGGAAGATAAAAGGAGGCGTTTTGCATGAAATTTGATATGCACTGCCACACAAAAGAGGGTTCGATGGATGGAAAAGTCATGATTGAGGAGTACATCCGAACACTGAAACGAAAAGGATTTGGAGGAATGTTGGTATCCGACCACGATTCCTATGACGGATACCGCGAGTGGAAGAATGCCATCAAGGGAAGAGCACACCAGGATTTTGTGGTATTAAAAGGTGTTGAGTACGATACGTGCGACTGCGGCCACATTCTTGTGATTATGCCGTTCGGCGTAAAATTAAAAATTCTGGAGCTGCGCGGCCTGCCGGGATCGATCCTTGTCAAGATCGTCCATGCGTACGGCGGAATTTTAGGACCGGCGCATCCGTACGGCGAAAAATTTATGAGCATGATCAGCACGAATGAACGGAAGAAAAAGTATCAGCAGCGGATTGCCCAGCTTCTCCCGCAGTTCGATTTTGTTGAAATTTTCAATGCGTGTGAGAGCGCGGGGACGAACGCAAAAGCGAAACGGCTGGCGGAGAAATTCAATAAGCCCGGCTTTGGCGGAAGCGATGCGCACCGGCTGGACTGCATCGGAAAAGCGTATACCGAGCTGCCGGATACTATCAGAAGTGAGGATGATCTGATCGCCTACGTAAAAACGTGCCCGCAGATCGAATGCGGCGGCGAACATTACAACGGAACGACGAAAGACCGGATCGGCCGCCTGAACATGGTGCTTGTGGATTCGTTCTATTTCTACAACAAACTTGCAAATGGCTGGCGCTGGCGGAAGCGGAGACGTGAGCTGTTTGATATCATAGAGAAAAAACTCTGATGAATGCCTGGCAAAAAAGCGTGCCGGAAACGTTTCGTTCGGCACGCTTTTTCCTGCCCTGTATTTGAATCGAAAAAGAGAGGAAACATACGTATGCTTGCAATATTTCTTGCGCCGGTCTACATACTGGCAAATGTATTTACCGCCTACTGGCTGCTGCGGTGGATGAAGGAGGTGCATCCTTTGTTCCGCCATCCGGCCGTGCTGGGTGTCATTTTGGTGCTGTATGCATTTTTTGCACTTTCCCTGCTGACGAGCTTTCTGATCAAAAGAGATCCCGTTCACCGGATTTTAAAGGTCATCAGCAACTGCTGGCTTGGCATGTATCTGTATTTTCTTGGCTTCACCGCGATTCTGGTGCTGCTGCGCTTCATTTTTGCGCATACGGCACTGACGAAAACTTGGCTGTATTCTCCGATGGGATTGAAAGCGGTCGGCCTTGGCGCGATCCTTTTTGTGACGGGAATGTGCATCTACGGAATGGTGCATGCAGTCCATATTTACACGACACGATATGAGGTTCCATCGAAAAAGGATGCACATCTGAAAATTGCGCTCGTCGCAGATCTTCATCTGGGGTACAGCATCGGCAGTCATCAGATGGAAGAGATGGTGGAAAAAATCAATGCTGAGGAGCCGGATGTCGTTGTGATTGCCGGGGATATTTTTGATAATGAGTACGATGCCATCTATGAGCCGGACCGCGTGGCGGATCTTCTGGCGGGCTTAAAGAGCCGGTACGGCACGTACGCCTGCTACGGCAACCACGATCTCGATGAGAAGATTCTCGCGGGCTTTACGTTTGAGACGAAGGAGGAGCGCATCGCCGACCGCCGGTTCGGTGAGTTTCTGGACCGCGCGAAGATTCATCTGCTGGAGGATGATGTGGTCTGTATCGATGATGCCTTTTATCTGGCGGGCCGAAAAGATCCCGACCGGATCCGCAAAACGCAGGAGACACGCGACACGCCGTCCGAACTGCTTACCGGACTGGACCAGTCGCTTCCAGTTTTTGTGATTGACCACCAGCCGTCGGAGCTGACCGAGCTGGCAGAGGCAGGCGCAGACCTTGATCTTGGCGGCCATACGCACGACGGACAGCTCTTCCCAGGCAATATCCTTACCGGCCTGATGTGGGAGAATGCCTGCGGGATGAAGAAAGTCGGAGACATGTACAGCATCGTCACATCCGGCGTGGGTCTCTGGGGACCGCCGATGCGGATCGGGACGAAAGCGGAAGTGGTGATGATCGATTACGGAAAATAAGGGTTGACAAAACCGGAACGCAGAATTATAATACAACAAAACTACGAAACAGAGGTTATCAACGATGAACGAGATGCACAGCGTACAGATGCACAGGGACGACGATTGATAGCGCTTGTATCAAAGTGAAGACTACTATACTTCACAGGTACAGGCGCTGATTGTGTTGTACCTGTGTGGAAGATAAGGCAAAGGGAAACCACACTGGGAGAAAAAGAAATACCCCGTGTGGTTTTTCTTTGCCATTTTTTATCCATGCGGGAATGACTTGAAATTTACATCAGAGAAGGGTTGTGATCGTATGGGACATACAGATTATGTCCATATGGATTTTCTGCTGATTTTGCGGCGATAAAGAAAAATCAGAACAGAAAGGCAGAAAAGACTATGAAGACAGAAATGAATACCGTAAAAGTAAGAAAAACAGAGGAACTCGAAGCAGAGCAGTTAGGAGCACACATCGGCGAAATCGTGCGGCTGCATGGAAGCATTTACAAAATCCGAAAAATGAGCTCATTTGCATTTGTGCTGCTTCGGACGAAACGGCAGATGGTACAGTGCGTGTACGAGCCGGCGTATGCCCGGTTTGCATTGGAGGAATTAAAAGAAGAGGCGTGTGTCCGGTTTACCGCGGAGGTGATCCGTGAAGAGCGTTCCAGAAGCGGGTATGACCTGCATCTGTTAGACGTGGAAATCCTCTCCGAGCCGGAAGAAGTACCGCCGGTTGTCATCAACCAGAAGCGGGTCAACACTTCCATCGAGAACCTGCTGGACTACCGGCCCATCACGCTGCGAAATGAAAAAGAGCGCGCGGTTTTCCAAACTCAGGCCAGGATCTGTCAGGCGTTCCGCGAATTTCTGGATGGACAGCACTTCACCGAAATCCACACACCGAAGCTCGTAGCAGCGGGAGCCGAGGGCGGAGCTAATATCTTCTCCCTGTCGTATTTCGGCGAACAGGCATATCTGGCGCAGAGCCCGCAGTTTTACAAGCAGATGATGGTCGGCGTCTTCGAGCGTGTCTACGAGATCGCACCGGTCTTCCGGGCGGAGAAGCACGACACGGCGCGTCATCTGAACGAATATACAAGCGTGGACTTTGAGATGGGCTATATCGAGAATTTTGAGGACATCATGGCGATGGAGCAGGAAATGCTGCGGTACACATTTGGACG
This sequence comes from Blautia sp. OM06-15AC, assembly GCF_003481425.1. Classification (NCBI taxonomy): domain Bacteria; kingdom Bacillati; phylum Bacillota; class Clostridia; order Lachnospirales; family Lachnospiraceae; genus Blautia; species Blautia sp. OM06-15AC. Next base: position 364,726 of record NZ_QULD01000001.1, read on the forward strand.
GCTGCAGGAGACATGCGGAGCGGAGCTTTCGCTTTTAAAAGCAGAGGTGCCGGTGATCACGGAGATTCCGAGAATCCGTTTTTCCGAGGCGAAAGAGCTGGTGAGCCGCGTATACAAAAGAGCCTTTTCGGAGAAACTGGACTTTGAACCGGAGGAGGAAAAACTGCTGTGCGAATACGTGAAGAAAACGACAGGCAGTGATTTCGTATTTGTGACACATTATCCAAGCGCCAAGCGCCCGTTCTACGCGATGGACAGCAGAGAAAACCCGGCAGTGACGGAAAGTTTTGACCTTCTCTTCCGCGGCCTTGAAGTGACAACCGGCGGCCAGCGCATCCACAATTACCGGGAGCAGGTGGAAAAGATCGAAAGCCGCGGCATGCATGTTGAAGCGTTTGAGAGCTATCTAATGATGCACCGCTGCGGCATGCCCCCGCACGGCGGCCTCGGTCTTGGGCTGGAGCGGTTTACGGCACGGCTTCTCGGATTTGAAAATGTGCGGAACGCATCCCTGTTTCCAAGAGACATTCACCGTCTGATTCCGTAAACCAGAAGAGTGTAAAAAACTCCGGCGAAGCCGTGGCGCAGATTCACGGGCTTAGCCGGAGTTTCATAAGATTTCCCTCCCTTTTGAAAGATAGCGTAACCGTTTGGATATTTCTGTTATACACCAGGGGAGTGAAAATGACAAATTGTTTATTGCAGACAGGATTGCTGTATAAAAGTCAGAATTTTTGCAGAAATGAGCCTTGTAAAGCGTCCGAAAATAGGCTATACTAAACAAGGTTTGGCTGCCGGCAGAATCTGGCAGTATCGGCAAATATTGGAAAAAAGAAAGACGGGAGTTTCCCGGTTTGAGGATAGGAAAATATGAAATTATATGACATTTCCGGAGAGCAGTTTTCCGCAATGGACGCGCCGCGCCATCTGATGACGGAGGAAGGAACGGCGCAGACGACGCTCGACCGGTCACTTGGCATCTGTCAGGTGGCGGAGCTTGAGGGAAAAGTGACAAGAGAAGTGCTCGAGGAGGTCATGGAAGAAGACTGTGAACGTCTCCTGATCCGCGGCGATGCGCAGATTACACGCGATGGGGCAGATTACCTGGCAGAGAAAAAACTGGTGCTGCTCGGTGTGGAGCAGGAAACTGTCGGAAATGAGACATCGGGGAATGATGTTCATCAGCAGCTGCTGAAAAAAGGTACGGTGATTGTCGAAAATCTGAATCTGGAGAAAGTGACCTCGGGTCATTATTTTCTTGTGGCTGCTCCGGTCAAAAAGAAACACCAGTACGGCGGACCGATCCGCGCGGTTCTGATCGAAAATTAGAAAATGCTTTGTGTGAATCTGAAAATGCAATGTAAAATATAACGGAAAGAGAAAAACAGGAAAAAGTGTTCCCTTGTGGGACACTTTTTTTGATGTGTCCCAAACAGCGGAACTTTGGGTTGTATTTTCAAAATATGAAGAATATAATGGGAAAAAGCCGAGATGTGGTATTGAAAACCAGATCTGTCTCAGGCATAAAAATATTAAACTATTACAAAGGAGATCGTGAACAATGGATGGAAAAATGAAAGTAGAAAGAGCCGCTGCAGGCGCTGCGATCGATGGTGTTTTAAAATATGTGAATCACGGAGACGACAGAACAAAAGCGCTGTTGAATCTGACGGATTTTGTACAGAAATTTACCGGAAATATGTTTGCGGAGAAAACCTTCGACAACATCCGCACCATGCTGCAAAATCCGGACAACAAATGGGTACAGTACGTCAACCGCGGACTGGATGAGCTGGATCCGCAGGTGATCAAAATGACTGCTTTAAATTTAGGATTTCAGGCGGCTTTTGTCGGAACGAAACAGATCCGTATGAACCGTGAAAAATACAACTGCAATATCCCATGGACCATGCTGGTAGATCCGACGAGTGCCTGTAATCTGCACTGCACCGGATGCTGGGCAGCAGAATATGGTCATAAGCTGAATCTCTCCTATGAAAAGCTTTCCGATATTGTAAGTCAGGGAAAAGAACTGGGAACGTATTTTTATATGTTCACCGGCGGCGAACCGCTTGTACGTAAAAAAGATATCCTGCGTCTGGCAGAAGAGCATCATGACTGTGAATTCCACTGCTTCACGAATGGAACCCTGATCGACGAGGAGTTCTGTGAAGCAGTTCAGAAGCTCGGCAATATCTCCTTCTCCCTGTCACTGGAAGGCTTTGAGGAAGTAAATGACGGCCGCCGTGGTGCAGGTATTTTCGACAAAGTTCTGGCAGCCATGGATCTGATGAAAAAACATGGTCTCTTGTTTGGAACCTCCATCTGTTATACAAGAGCCAATCTCGAGACTGTGACAAGTGATAAATTCCTAGATCTGCTGATCGAACATGGCTGCCGCTACAGCTGGTATTTCCACTTTATGCCGGTTGGTATGGATGCAGCACCGGAGCTGATGCCGACGGTTGAGCAGAGAAAATATATCTATCACAGACTGCGTGAGATCCGTTCCGATAAGAGCGACAAACAGATTTTTGTTATGGACTTCCAGAACGACGGTGAGTTCGTCGGAGGCTGTATCGCAGGAGGAAGAAACTACTGCCATATCAATGCAAACGGCGATGTGGAGCCGTGTGTTTTCATCCATTACTCCGGCGCCAACATCAACGAAGTTTCCCTGATCGAAGCACTGCAGCAGCCGTTGTTCCAGGCATACCGCGATGGACAGCCGTTCAACCGCAACCACCTGCGCCCATGTCCGATGCTCGAAAATCCGGAACTGCTGCGTGAGATGGTAGAGAAGACCGGCGCGAAGTCAACCGACCTGCAGTCCCCGGAGAGCGCAGAGCATTTGTGCGGAAAATGCGACCTGTATGCAGCAGAGTGGAAAAAAGCCGCAGACGAGCTGTGGGCAGAGAATCCGCATCACAAACAGAGATATGAGAACTATAAGAAAGAGAACCTGGACGAGGAGGCAAAAGCTTCCACAGAGGAAATTCTTTCCGGAATCCGCGGATAATGCGATGCATGAACTGAATCAATGACAGAAATAAGACGCCGGGAAACGGGATAAAGCCTGTTTTCCGGTGTCTTTATGTTTCAATCCAATTCAATCTAAGTCCGACAGGTCTTGCAGAAAAAAGGCAGATCCCGTATACTGGTAGAAGCAAAAAGATATTTTAACGACAGAGAGGATTAAAAAATAGAAGATGAACGATTCATTTTTACAGGAACAGGGCGTAAGCGGGGCGTTAATTGAGAGTGTGCAGAAATTCCGCGAGAGCTATCCGGTGGCGGAGGGCTTAGAGAACCGCATGAGCACGCCGGAAATCCCGTTTTTCGGAAAAGAGATTCTGGAGATGGCAATTGCCGCGCTGCTGCAGGGCGAAAATCTGCTGCTGACCGGCGAGAAGGCAACGGGAAAAAACGTGCTGGCAGAGACACTGGCGTATGTTTTCGGAAGACCGACGTACAACGTTTCCTTCCATGTAAACACAGGAAGCGCCGAGCTGATCGGAACCGATACGTTCCAGAACCAGGAGGTCACACTCCGGAAGGGCAGCATTTACCGTTGTGCCGAGGAAGGCGGCTTTGGTATTCTCGATGAGATCAACATGGCGAAAAACGATGCGGTCAGTGTTCTTCACGCCGCGCTCGACTACCGCCGCATCATCGATGTGCCGGGCTACGATAAAATTCCGCTTCACCCGGCGGCGCGGATGATCGGAACGATGAATTACGGCTATGCGGGAACGAGGGAGCTGAATGAAGCGCTGGTGTCCCGCTTTCTGGTGATTGACATGCCGCCGCTTACAGAAGAGACACTGTTTTATCTGATGCAGTCAAAATTCCCGGATCTGAAACCGGCGGCACGCGAAGCGCTGGCCGGCCTTTACCTCGATCTGCAGAAAAAGGCAAAACAGGCGGAAATCACCACGCGCGCGCTCGACCTCCGCGGCCTGTTCGGAGCGATCGGCACGATGCGCCAGGGGCTGTCCCCGTATCTTGCGGTGCAGATCGGCATTGTCAATAAATGCTTTGACCTGTTTGAAAAAGAGATTGTGCGGGATGTCGTGCGCACGCGGATTCCGGAAGAGTGGACGCCGCAGGATATTTTTTAGAGGAAATACGTATGGTGACAGAGGAAACATTAAAAACGCATGAGATGGAGCTGGAAAGCCGGATCCGCAATCTCGTCTGGACTGTCAGCGGCGACTACACGCTGAAGCTGAACCCGGATGTGGAGCGGTATGCGAAAGAGCCGGATACGGTACTGTACGACACAATCCGCCAGGGCGCCTTTTCGTGTTACTTTGATCGGGGAGCCTACAGCCTGTATCTGGTGAAGAAGGTTTACAGCGGCGCAGCGGAGGGAGAACTGATGATGCTCGCCCAGCTGGTGACGGAGGAGGCCGTATCGAAGCGGCTCGAAAGCGAGCGCCCCGGTGTCAAGGGCTTTCGAAGGAGAGCAGCGGAGGAAATACTGGACCACTCTTTTGAAACTCTATCCAGAAATGAGACAGGCCGCCTGAAACTGGAGTATCTACGCGGAAGAAGAGAGGAGGACGAGGGAAAAAGCCCTTCATACTCGGGGAAAACGAGGGAGTGGATGGAGCTGCTGAAGCACGCATCCGAAACAGCGGATACAATGGAACTGATCCGGGTGACGGACGAGCTGTACAATAAGGTCGTCGATCCCGCATTTGTGAAAAAGCACGGTGATCTTGCCTCGGTTCTTGCGGTAACGATCGAGGAGCTCACCGAGTATTCCTGGAAGGATTTCCTTTCGGAGGAACTGTACGAGGACGGGCTCGAGACATATCTGGAGCGAGTTTCGCTTGATATGACAAATTTCACATCAAAAGAGGCGGAAGAGAAGAAAGAAAAAACAGCGGGAAGCGATACCAAAAAGATCGTTGTCGTCGATGAGAAAGCGTTGGCACGGATGTATCAGTACATTCAGCGCAATTACGGAAAAACGTGGCTCTCGGAGAGCGAGGAGAAAAGCCGGAATTACCAGCTCTGCCGCGGCATCCACAGCGACTGCAGCCTCTATTACACGGAGGGTGTGCTGAAAAATCCGGTCGGAAAGTATTATCAGCTCTCCTACGCGCAGAAGCAGAAGGATAAAAACCTTCATGCCTATTACGACCAGCACCGCGCGGTGCGGCAGAACATTTCGCTGCTGTATCAGGAACTGAAAAAAGCGATGCTGCTGCAGGAGGATCAGTCGTTTGCGGATGCAGACCACGGAATTTTACAGCCCGCGCGGATGTGGAAGGTGGGACGGAGCCAGAATGCGGATCTGTTCCGGCTGGAGCAGCGGCGGAATTCGCTGGATTTTGTCGTGGATATTCTCGTAGATGCGAGCGGTTCCCAGCGGCCGCGCCAGGAGAATGTGACACTGCAGACGTACATTCTGGCGGAGACCTTAAGCCGCCTGCACATCCCGTTCCGCGTGATGAGCTTCTGTACGTTCTGGGATTACACGATCCTGCACCGGATGCGCGATTACGACGATCCGCGGGAGAAGAACAGCAATATTTTTGAGTATATCACATCCTCAAACAACCGCGACGGGCTTGCTGTCAAGGCGGCGGGGATGGATCTTTTAAAACGCCAGGAGGACCGGAAGCTGCTGATCCTCTTAAGCGACGGAAAGCCGTACGATGTGCTGGTGAACCGGCCGAATGCGAGAAATCCAAAGCCGTACCGGGATGACTATGCACTGCATGACACGGCAACTGAGGTGCGGCGCCTCAGGCAGCAGGGTGTCTCGGTGCTTGGGGTCTTTGTAGGCGAGGAGACGGAGCTTATGGCGGAGCAGAAGATTTTCGGCAAGGATTTCGCGTATGCGCGCGATATCCGCAACTTTTCCCATATGGTGGGAAGCTATTTAAGAAGAAAAATCGAAGAATAAACGAGCGGAATGCTCCAGGCGGAAAGTGAAAAACTTTTATCCGGAGCATTTTTTTCGATTTTTTTACGCAAACAGGTTGACATTTCCCACAAAATCTCCTAGAATGTTCTATAACGAACTGTTTAATATGAAACAGTCATCTATAGAACAGTTGCTTATGGAACAGTCCTTATTCAAACAGTTTTATAACGAACAGATGGGGACGGCAGCAAAGGGGAAAGGAGGAAAAAAGCAGCGTGTGTTGTAAAAAAAGAAAAATCGGCCACGAACTGCGGACGCTGGACAATATGATGTCACGGAACCTGATGGCAGCCGCCAGAGAGCGGGGCGTCGATGAACTGACGGCCATGCACGGGTGGATTTTGGGCTATCTGTGCAGGAACGAGCACAAAGATATTTTCCAGAAAGATATTGAAGCGGAATTTAAGATCTGCCGCTCTACCGTGACCAACATTTTAAAGCTCATGGAGAAAAAGGGCTACATCAAACGGGAGTCCGTTCCCTATGACGCGCGGCTGAAAAAACTGGTGCTGACCGATACCGGAAGAGAGCTTCACGAGAAGACGAAAGATATGATCGATATGCTGGAAGAACAGACGGTTGCGGGAATTTCAAAAGAAGATCTTGACACTTTCTACCGTGTCATCGATCAGGTCAAAAACAACGTAAAAAATATGTTAGGAGAGACATCATGTTAAAAACACTTGGAGCACAGGTAAAAGAGTTTAAAAAAGCCTCCATTGCCACTCCGATTTTCATGATTCTGGAGGTTATCATGGAGATGATCATTCCTCTTATGATGGCATCCATTATCGATAACGGTGTAGAAAAAGGCGATCTCCATCACATTTACGTGGTGGGAGCATTCATGGTAGTGGCAGCAGCCATCGGTCTGTTTGCAGGTATCATGGGCGGAAAATATGGAGCAAAGGCATCTGCCGGATTTGCAAAAAATCTGCGTCAGGCCATGTTTGAAAATATCCAGGAATATTCTTTTTCCAATATTGACAAATTCAGTACAGCAGGTCTTGTCACCCGTCTGACCACAGATGTGACGAATCTGCAGAATGCATATCAGATGATCCTTCGTATGTGCATGCGTGCACCGGCGAGTATGATCATTGCAATGATTATGTCGTTTTACATCAATGCACGCCTTGCGAGCATTTATCTGGTGGCCGTTATTCTTCTTGGAACGTGTCTGTTTCTGATCATGCGGTCTGCAACCAAATATTTCGAGCAGGCATTTCCAAAATATGATGAATTAAATGCGAGTGTGCAGGAAAACGTATCCGCAATCCGTGTGGTAAAAGCGTATGTGCGCGAAGATTATGAGACAGGAAAATTTCACAAAGCGTCCGAAAATATTTATAAAATTTTCTGTAAAGCAGAAGAAAATCTTTCTTTTAATGCACCGCTGATGCAGCTGACCGTGTACAGCTGTATTCTTCTGATCAGCTGGCTCGGCGCCAAAATGATTGTCGGAAGCAGTCTTTCGACCGGAGAACTGATGAGCCTTCTGACCTATTGCATGAACATTCTGATGAGCCTTATGATGCTTTCCATGGTATTCGTTATGATCACAATGAGCCTTGCAAGTGCGCGCCGTATTTCAGAAGTCCTGAATGAGAAGAGTGATCTCGATAATCCGGAGAATCCGGACTTTTCGATTCCGGATGGAAGCATTACCTTCGATCATGTCTATTTCAACTACAAAAAAGGAGCCGGCGAGCCGGTTCTTTCGGATATCAATCTTTCCATCCAATCGGGTGAGACAATCGGTATTATCGGTGGAACCGGAAGTGCGAAAACAAGTCTTGTCAACCTGATCAGCCGTCTGTATGATGTAACAGATGGATCCGTTAAGGTCGGCGGAAAGGATGTCCGCTCCTACGATATGGAAACGCTGCGAAATGAAGTAGCCGTTGTTTTACAGAAAAATGTGCTGTTTTCCGGTACCATTCTCGACAATCTTCGCTGGGGTGATAAAAATGCTTCGGAAGAAGAGTGCAAGCGTGTCTGCCGTCTTGCCTGCGCCGATGAATTTATCGACCGGATGCCGGAGGGCTACAACACCTACATCGAGCAGGGCGGATCCAACGTATCCGGCGGCCAGAAACAGCGCCTCTGTATCGCAAGAGCACTGCTGAAGAAACCAAAGGTGCTGATTCTGGATGACAGTACAAGTGCTGTCGATACCGCAACCGACGCGAAAATCCGGAAGGCATTCCTGACCGAGATTCCTGAGACGACAAAGCTGATCATTGCACAGCGTATTTCCAGTGTGCAGGACGCAGACCGCATCATTGTCATGGAGAACGGAAAAGTAAATGGTTTTGGAAGCCACGAGGAATTACTGAAAACCAATGAAATTTACCGGGAAGTATATGAGTCTCAGACCGGTGGCGGCGGAGACTTTGACGAAAAGAGAGGTGAGTAAGGAATGGCAGAGAGAGTACAGCAGGTAAAGGGGCCGGGAGCAAGACCTCCAAGAGGGGTGAAACCGCAGGTCAAGAATCCGATGAAGATCTTTACCAGAATTATGAAATATGTATTAAAGGATTATACGGTACACTGCATCGCTGTTGTCATTGCGATTTTTGTCAACGTCCTGGCAAATGTACAGGGAACGATGTTTATGAAAACGCTGATTGACGGCTATATCACGCCGATGCTGACCCAGCCGGATCCGGATTTTGGCCCGCTGCTCCACGCAATTTTGCGGGTGGCCGGATTTTACGGAATCGGTATTGTGGCTGCGTTCGTTCAGAACCGTACCATGATTTATGTATCCCAGGGAACCCTGCGGAATCTGAGAAATGATCTGTTCGGCAATATGGAAAAGCTGCCGATCAAATATTTTGATACCCATGCGCACGGCGACATCATGTCGATTTATACAAATGATATTGATACCCTGCGTCAGATGATCAGTCAGAGTATCCCGCAGATCATCAACAGTGCAATCACGATTGCCAGTGTCTTTGTCAGTATGCTGATTCTGAACATCCCGCTGACGATTACAACGCTGGTTATGGTATCTATCATGCTGGGAGTGACAAAAAAGGTGGCCGGATTTTCCGGAAATTTCTTTGTAAAACAGCAGAGGGATCTTGGTAAAGTCAACGGCTTTATCGAAGAGATGATGGATGGCCAGAAGGTTGTCAAGGTATTCTGTCATGAAGAGGAGAATATCGAAAAATTCAAAGAAATTAATAACAATCTGTATGAGAGTGCTTACAATGCCAATGCGTTTGCAAATGTTATCGGACCGATCAATGCACAGCTTGGAAATATGAGCTATGTTGTCTGTGCAATTGTAGGCGGTGCACTTGCCCTTGGCAGCGTCGGTGGCTTTACGCTCGGTGGTCTGGCAAGCTTTCTGACCTTCAACAAGAGTTTTAACATGCCGATCAACCAGGTCAGCCAGCAGCTGAACGCAATTGTTATGGCACTTGCAGGAGCGGAACGTATTTTCCGACTGATGGATGAAGAGCCGGAGCTGGACGAGGGGTATGTAACGCTTGTCAATGCGAAGGAAGAAAACGGAAAACTCACCGAGACGAAAGAGCGTACCGGAAAATGGGCATGGAAGCATACGCACCAGGCAGATGGATCTGTGGATTACCGCGAGCTGCAGGGCCGTGTGGTATTCGAACATGTTGATTTCGGCTACAACCCGGATAAAATTGTTTTGCACGATGTATCGCTGTTTGCAGAGCCGGGTCAGAAGATCGCGTTTGTCGGTTCTACCGGAGCCGGAAAGACAACCATTACCAATCTGATCAACCGCTTCTATGATATTCAGAAAGGTAAGATTCGTTACGATGAGATCAACATTGGAAAGATCAAAAAGGATGACCTGAGAAGATCGCTTGGCATTGTTTTGCAGGATACACATCTGTTTACGGGAACGGTAAGAGAAAATATTGCCTTCGGAAAGCTCGATGCGACGGAGGATGAGGTTGTAGCAGCAGCAAAACTGGCGAATGCGCACGGATTCATTATGCGTCTGCCGCAGGGCTATGACACAATGCTGACCGGAGACGGTGCGAATCTGTCCCAGGGTCAGCGGCAGCTTCTTGCGATCGCGCGTGCAGCCATTGCAGATCCGCCGGTACTGATTCTCGATGAGGCGACAAGCTCCATCGATACCCGTACCGAGCGCATTGTTCAGGATGGTATGGATAAGCTGATGAGCGGAAGAACAACCTTTGTTATCGCACATCGTCTGTCTACCGTACGAAACGCCGATTGTATCATGGTTCTTGAGCAGGGACAAATTATTGAACGCGGTACCCATGATCAGCTGATGGAACAGAAAGGAAAATATTACCAGCTGTATACCGGAAATCAGGTTTCCGCATAGCAGAAAAAACGGAAAAAGTAAGTCCCGCACGACAGAAAATAAAAATCTGTCTGTGCGGGATTTTTTTGCGAAGCAGCGGCTGGTTTTATGTGCGAGTAGCGAAGCGGATTGCGAATATCCGCTTCGAAATGATGATTGCGAGTGATACAGTAAGTTCCCGCAGGTTTTTGGGTCTTGAAAAAGACAGCGGGATTTTATAAAATAGAAGAAGCGTTTGAATATATGCAAAGGAGAAAAACTATGGAATACCTGAATACAGCGCAGGAGCTGCTCGATTTTATCATGCGGTGCAAAAGCCCGTTTCATGTGGTAAAAGAAGCCGGCGATCTGCTGAACGAAAATGGATATACAAAACTGGAGGAGACAAAAGAATGGAGTCTCGTTCCGGGCGGAAAATATTATGTGACGAGAAATGAATCCTCGGTGATTGCGTTCCAGATCCCTGAGAGCGCATTTTCCAGCTACCAGATCATCGCAAGCCACAGCGACTGTCCGACGTTTAAAGTAAAGGGAGAGGACCCATTCGTGACGGATGGTCATTACACCCGCCTGAACGTGGAGGGCTACGGCGGCATGATCCGCGCTCCGTGGTTTGACCGTCCGCTTTCCCTGGCAGGCCGTATGGTGGTCCGCGATGGAAACGGCGTAAAATCCGTTCTGGTTGATGCCGGACGAGATCTGGTGACGATCCCGAATCTGCCGATTCATCTGAATCGTGACATCAACAACGGAATCAAATACAGTGTGCAGACCGACATGCTCCCGATTCTCGGTGATGAGACAGCGAAAGATCATTTTTATGAGCTGTTTCTGCCGGATACCGCAAAAGAGGATATTCTCTCCATGGAGCTTTATCTGTATAACCGAGTGGAAGGATCCATCTGGGGTGCCGGCAGGGAGTTTTTATCCAGTGGGCGTCTGGATGACCTGCAGAGCGCGTTTGGCTCCTTAAAGGGCTTTCTTGCTGCAAAGGCAACAGGCCAGGTCAATGTCTGCGCAATCTTTGACAATGAGGAGGTAGGAAGCCTCACAAAGCAGGGTGCGGATTCTTCGTTCCTGACAGAGACACTGCAGCATATCAATGCAGCCTGTGGAAAAGACACGATTGCATATCACAGAGATCTTGCGGGAAGCTTCCTTGTTTCTGCTGACAATGCACATGCCTTCCACCCGGCACATGCGGAGAAATACGATCCGAAGAGCCGCGTATACATGAACGGCGGCGTAGTCATCAAACAGAGTGCAAACCAGAAATACACGACCGATGCTGTTTCGGAAGCCGTAACAAAGATGATTTGCGAGAAGGCCGGCGTACCGTGCCAGGTATTCGCAAACCACGCCGACATTCCGGGCGGAAGCACGCTTGGCGCAATTCTGAACTCTCTTGTCTCGGTGACAAGCGTGGATATCGGAATGGCTCAGCTTGCGATGCATTCCCCGTATGAGACGGCAGGCGCCAAAGATACTGCTTATCTGGTGCAGTTCGCAAAGACCTTCTATGAGACGACACTGGTGCGGACAGAGCATGGATTTTCTCTGGAAGAAAAATAAAAGTTTAAGATAGAAAAAAGCGGCCGGCGGGACTTTTGAAAAGCCTCTGCCGGTCGCTTTTTGCGTACTTGCAAAGTGTGTTTTAAGGATCAGATTATTCTGTCCGGAGTGCCGTAACCGGATCGCTTTTTGCCGCTTTCTTCGACGGAATCAGACCGCCGATCAGGGTCAGAACGACGCTGAGTGCAATCAGAACAAGCGCCGGGACGAGCGGAAGAGAAGCACTGACCTTCGTCGTATCCGCCAGATGGTGGATCAGAAGGTTGCCCGGAATCATCAGAAGCAGCGAGAGCCCGATGCCGATCAGTCCTGCACAGAGTCCGATGATGAAGGTTTCGGCATTGAAGACCTGCGAAATATTGCGTTTCGAAGCACCGATCGCGCGCAGGATACCGATCTCTTTCTTACGTTCCAGAACACTGATATAGGTGATGACGCCGATCATAATCGAGGAAACCACAAGGGAAATGCCGACAAAAGCGATCAGCACGTAGCTGATGATGTTGACGATATCCGTGACGGAGGACATCAGAGTGCCAACCACATCGGTGTACGAGATTACCTGCTCGTTTTTGCCTTCTTTTTCCATCGTGTCATTGTAAACGTCGAGGATGGAGACAACGTGTTCCTTGCTCTCAAAGTTTTTCGGGTAAATGCTGATCGAAGAAGGTTCGTCAAAATCAGCGTAGCCCAGTTTCTGCAGATTGCCCTCATAGGTGGAAGAGCCGGAAGAACTAAGAGAAGCGAAGAGCTCCTTCATATCATCCTCAGTCATATTCATCTGGAAGGCACTTGCAAAGGCATCGGTGTCAATCTTCATGGCATCGCCCATCGAATCCTGCAGAGAATTACCGACCTGCGTTATGGCGCGCTCCATCTCGGACTGAATTGCAGAGGCCATCTGCGTCATCATCTGTTCCATCGCGGAAGTGATCTGTGTCTGCAGAACCGAGGCGACAGAAGCGGAGTAGCTTCCCATAACGCCTGCCATGTAGTTTGTGAGCGCAGAAGAAACCTGGGACTGCAGTCCGTCGAGATCGACGATTTTTGTGATACCGCTGTTCAGCCGCTGCTGGCCGTCCGCCGTGTTCAGATAGGCGATAAAGTGCTTGCCCATCTCCGTTGGATCCGGCAGGCCGTTCTCCTTCACGTAAGCGAGATAACCGTTGGAAAGCTCCGTCGCAAGCGCAGTGAGCTGGTCGGATGTAATTTCGATATTGCCGTTGTTCTGCATCACCTCGGAAATCCAGTCGTTGATGATCTGAACAGCTTCTTCGGTCTGCAGATACTCCGCAAGATAAGCATCAAACTGTTCCGGATCGGTGTAGCCCATCTTGATCAGGTATGCCTGATACCCTTTGAAGATCCGCTGAATGAGTTCCTGGATCTGTTCCTGGGTAATGGAAACACCGCCGCCGTCTGCAATGATGGTCTGGATGTGGCGCCGCAGGATTTCCTGTGCTTCCGTGGAATTGATGTAGGAGACGAAATCCTCCTGTAAATGGGAATAATCCGCCTCCGGGTGCTCCGAGGCGTAGCCCTGATAGCCCTCCATGAGGCTGGAAGCCAGTTCCTGCATGCCGTCTTCACTGACATTGAGAGTAAGCCCGGATAAAATCTGGCCAAGATCAAGCTGCGGCAGTCCGTCGAAATTAAGAGAGATCTGACTGAGGTCAATCGCACCCGCGAGATCCATGCTGCTTCCGGCGTCTGCAAAGGCGCTGGAAAAATCAAGGTTCATGGAATCACCGGAAAAAGCACCGGAGAGTGCGGAATCGTCGAACTGGAAAGCGTTCTGCAGCTTGTCCTCATCGACAGTGATAAAGGAATCCATATCAAGACCGCTGTTCTGATCCACGGTGCCGAATTCCTGATTCGTAAAGACATCGATGGAGGAGTCCGCCATCTGCTGTTTCACAATCTCGGATTTCTTTGCTTCCTCCACAACGTGGCGGGTCAGCGATGCCGGGTAATTGATGCCGGCGGTCAGGGCAGAGGCGGCAGAGTCAGGGGACGGCTGGACAATACCGGTGATTGTGAGCTTTTCGCCGTTGGCAACGAGTTTTTTCATATAGTCTTCGTTGTCGCTTTTATCTTTCCAGACCTGATACTGACTGTCGTATTCGTAGCAGTCGGCGCTGTTCACAAGATGGAACGTGGTGCCGAGGATATCATCGTAGGAATACGTGCCGATGGAGGAAGGGGTCTCGACGGTTTCTTCATTTAAAAACTGGCGGACCATCTCATCCAGCTCGAGTGCATCGCGGAGCCCCAGGGTGTAGAGCAGAAAATCACTCATTCCGCCGTCGGAAGTGAGGACAAGCACACATTCGTTATAGTTTTCCGGCCAGTGTCCGGCTTTTAAGTCGTACTGGTTCTCATACAGGGAAGCGGTGTCCGGCATCTCGTAAAAGACGTTGGTGCTCATCATGGATGACATGATGCTGTTGGAGCTTGCGCCAAGGCCGAGCGAGCGGAACGACTGGTCCGGGTGCACCTGGCGGATGGAATCGCCGTATTCGCGGTAGATCTGCGGCGTGACGGAGTAGGAATATTCGATGGCATTTGTGTAGTCGGAAATGCCGTCCGCACCGCCGTCAAGGTACTTTTTCAGGGAAGCGAGATCGTTGGAGTTCATGGTGGAGAACATGTTGGTCACGACTTCCTGGACTTTGATTTCATTCTTTTTGCCGGAATCTTTTGAGTCTTTGCCGGCATTCTGTGAGCCGATCATCATCGAAGTGAGGTCAAAGCCGGTGCTCTGGATCTGAAGCGGATATTCGGAGAGAGTTTCCTCTTCCATATTCTGAATATACTCGTTGACACCAGAGGAGAGTGCCAGAATCAGTGCAATGCCGATGATGCCGATTGAGCCGGCAAACGAGGTGAGCAAGGTCCGCGCTTTCTTGGTGCGCAGGTTATTAAAACTTAAGGAGAGCGCCGTCAGAAAGGACATCGACGATTTGCCCATGTTTTTGTGTTTGGGAGGAAGCAGGGTTTCGGAATCCGGCTCAAACGGGTTCGTGTCGGAGCAGATCACACCGTCGCGCAGGGTGACGATCCGGTTGGCGTAAAGCTCGGCGAGCTCCGGATTGTGTGTGACCATGACGACAAGGCGTTCTTTGGCAACTTCCTGCAGCAGGTCCATGACCTGAATACTGGTGTCGGAATCGAGCGCGCCGGTCGGCTCATCGGCAAGCAGAATTTCCGGGTCATTGACAAGAGCGCGGGCGATGGCGACACGCTGCATCTGACCGCCGGACATCTGGCTCGGCCGCTTGTGGAGCTGTTTTCCAAGACCGACCTTTTCAAGTGCCGCGATTGCTTTTTTGCGCCGCACCTCTTTGGAAACACCGGAAATGGTAAGCGCAAGCTCTACGTTTGCAAGGACGGTCTGGTGCGGGATCAGGTTGTAGCTCTGGAAGACAAAGCCGATCGTGTGGTTCCGGTAGGAATCCCAGTCGCGGTCCTTATACTTTTTCGTGGAAATGCCGTTGATGATCAGATCGCCGCTGTCGTAGCGGTCGAGGCCGCCGATGATATTCAGAAGCGTCGTCTTTCCGGAACCGCTCGGCCCTAAAATAGCGACAAACTCGTTGTCGCGCAAATTTAAGGACACATCGTCGAGCGCTTTCTGTACCAGCGTCCCGGTCCGGTATTCTTTTTTGATATGCTGAATCTGTAGCATGAAAGGGTAACTCCTTCTGTGATTAATATGTGAACAGTTGTCCTTTATTCTACAACGAAATACGGGAAAAGTCCCGGGCTTTAGAAAAATTTAAGAAAAGTTTATCGACAGAAAAAAAGTTCCGCCTCTGTTTCGGAAAAACAAAAAACGGAACTTTCTTTATCTGTGATACTTATGATGCCGGAAAAGTCAGACTTCCATCAGAAGACCTTTCATATAAGCCTTTAAGATTTTCTTTTTTTCCAGCGAAAGATTATTGTAAAGCGTAATGATTTCCTGCTGTCCTTCGGTAAGCTGCAGGGCATCCGGCTCGTCGAGAAAGAAATCGGCAAGTGTGATGCCGAAAGCGTCGCAGAGCTTCTGCAGGGTAGGGATGGTTGGAATATTGGTGCGGTTTACCATATTATTTAAGGTAGAATAGGGAATGTCTGCCTCTTTTGCAAGGCGGTAATAAGTCCAGGAGCGCTCGCGGCATAAATCCTGAATGTGCTGTATCACATCTTTATCTCTCATAAAAAGATACCTCGTATTCCTATGTAATGTAGCGGCATGAAAATTGCTACTCACATATATTATACGTCTGTAAAAGAATAGAAACAGATCTTAAAGAGAGATGCAGAAAAGCTGTACAAATAAGAAATAATGGGAATTTGAGAGAAAAAGAGAGAAAAACCCGGCAGGAAAATAAGGTCTCCCGCCGGGTTCTGCAATCGTTTCAAAGTCTGTGATTCTTACTCTTCGGTGGAATTTTCTTCCATCTCGTTGAACTGCTCGGTATCCATCAGCTCGTCGAATGCGTCTGCTGCAATTTCGTACTCTTCATCGGAATCAATGTTGTCGAGGTTCGGCTGGCCGTTCTCTTCGTAGTAACGATACAGATAAACTTCGCCGTCTTCGTTCTCGCCGTTTTCATCGAGCGGCAGAAGAGCGATGTACTCTTTCTGGTTCGGAGCTGGGAAAATGGTCAGTACGGCACATTTTACTTCGGTATCGTCGTCCAGTGTCAGGGTAACAGTCGGCTGATCCAGATCCTGGCAGTCGCTGCCGCAGTCTGCGCAGTCTCCGCTGCAGGATGCGCTGTTGAATAATTCTTCACTCATTTGTATTACCTTCCTTTTTCGTGTTCAAGTCTTATCAGGTTCTTGTCTGCCATTCTAACAGATAATAGAAAAAAACACAATGGCTGTGCCGGGAAAGCAGAAAAAATGCGGCTGATACAGGAAAATACGGAAAAGATACAATAAATAAGAACGAAAAAATGAAAAATTAGTCGTATTTTCTATTGACTGTTTTCGGGTACAGTTTTATACTATCACTATTGAATCTAAATATACAGGCAGCTGAACAAACTTATCCTCAACTGCCGGGGAGGCAAAAAATGGATATCAGATTTGAAAAAAGAGAACATTTACAGGAAAAACCGGATCAGAAAAATCTTGGATTCGGAAAACACTTTACAGACTATATGTTTGTCATGGACTGGGACAAAGAGCAGGGATGGCATGATGCAGCAATCGTACCGTACGGCGGAATCCCGATGGATCCTGCAACCATGGTACTTCACTATGCACAGGAAACGTTCGAGGGACTGAAAGCCTACAGAACAGCAGAAGGAAAGATCCAGCTGTTCCGTCCGGAAATGAACGCACGCCGTATGATTAAATCCAACGAGAGACTCTGCATGCCGGGCGTACCGGAGGAGATGTTTGTAGAGGCTGTCAAAGCACTGGTTAAAGCACAGGAAGACTGGGTACCGTCTGAGCCAGGTACATCTCTTTACATCCGTCCGTTCATGTTCGCTACTGAGGCAAGCCTTGGCGTACATATGGCAAAATCCTACAAATTCGTTATCATCACCACTCCGGTTGGAGCATACTATGCAGAGGGCATCAACCCGGTTAAGATCCTGGTTGAGGATGAATATGTTCGTGCAGTCAAAGGTGGCACAGGATTTACAAAATGCGGCGGTAACTATGCAAGTTCCATCGCAGGCCAGGTAAAAGCAGAGAAGATGGGATGCACCCAGGTTCTGTGGCTGGACGGCGTACATCGTAAATATGTAGAGGAAGTTGGAACCATGAACATCATGTTCAAGATTGCCGGCGAAATCTACACCGCACCGCTGGAAGGAACTGTTCTTCCGGGCGTAACCCGTGATTCCCTGATCCATATCTTAAGAGACTGGGGATATAAAGTAAACGAAACACATCTGTCGGTTGACGATCTGATGAAAGCAGGTCATGACGGCACACTGGAAGAAGCATTTGGTACTGGTACAGCAGCAGTTGTATCTCCGGTTGGTGAATTTGTATACAAGGACGATTCTGTTGTTGTAAATGACTTCAAGATCGGTGAGCTGACCCAGAAACTGTACGATACCCTGACCGGTATCCAGTGGGGTAAACTGGAAGATAAATATGGCTGGACTACTCCGGTAGAATAAACCATATAAAACAGAAAAATGCAGATAAGGGGGTCCTTCCCGCACAGCGGTGCGGGGAGGATTCTTTCGCTTCAGAAAAAGATTCAGAAATCGTTTGAAAGGAAACAAAGCAGAATGGATCAGAATCGAATGCCTCTTGTGGAGGCGTTACAACAGTTCCGGGAGGAAGCACCGGCCTATTTCCGTATTCCGGGACACCGGTTTGAGCGCGGGCTGGATGAGACGTTAAACGGAGCGTCGCTTGCGGCGTATGACCTCTCGGAGGCAGAAGGGCTTGACGATCTGCATCACGCGGAGGGCGTGATTGCAGAGGCGCAGAAACTGGCGGCGGAAACGTGGAAGGCAAAAAAAACTTTTTTTCTTGTCAACGGCACAACATGCGGCAACGAGGCGATGGTGCTTTCGTCTGTGAAAGAGGGCGAAAAAATCATTGTTCCGCGAAACGTGCACAAATCGGTGCTGATGGGCCTGATTTTAAGCGGAGCCACACCGGTTTATGTGATGCCGGAGTACAGCACGAAATGGCAGATGTGGGGCGGCGTAACGCCGGAGACGATCGAAAAAGCCTTCGCGGAAACGCCGGATGCGAAAGCCGTACTTCTGGTCAGCCCGACGTACTACGGTCTTTGCAGTGATCTGCAGGCGATCGCAGAAATCTGTCACTGCCACAACGCAGCGCTTCTTGTCGATGAAGCACATGGATCGCACCTCTATTTTTCCGAACAGCTTCCTCTCGGCGCACTGGAAAGTGGTGCGGATGCCTGCGCGCAGAGTATCCACAAAACGGCGGGTTCCTTTACACAGAGCTCCTTCTTATCACTCGGTTCTGGCCGTCTCGATGAGGCAAGAGTGGCCGCCAATCTGCAGATGGTACAGAGTACATCGCCGTCCTACCTTCTGATGGCATCCCTCGATGCGGCGCGGCGCGGGATGGCGCTGCACGGAAAAGAGCGAATGGAACGCGCGCTGGAACTCGGCCAGAGGGCGCGGCAGGAGCTTGCAAAGATCAAAGGAATCGAAGTTCTTGGGACCGAGATGGAAGGAACGTGCGGCGTATGGAAGATCGACCTGACGCGTCTTGTATTCTCGGCAAGAGAACTTGGTATTTCCGGCTACGATCTGCAGGTGCGTCTGTACGAGGAATACCGCGTCAGTACAGAGCTTGCCGACGAGGAGAACGTGGTCTGCGTTATTACCTGGGCAAACAGCGAGGAAGATATCACACGGCTGATCGATGCGCTGGCAGGAATTTCGGCAGCAGAGAGCGGGAAAACGACGGGGCGGACGAAGTTTACAGAAAAGCAGTGGCTGTTCCGCAGCCTGCCGGAGATGGTAAAGACACCGCGCGAGGCATATTTTGCGGAGAAGGAAGCCGTTCCGTTTGCAGAAGCGGAAGGACGAATTGCAGCCGAGATGGCAGCCCCATATCCGCCGGGAATCCCGCTCATCTGCCCGGGCGAGCGGTACAGCAGAGAAATGTTGGAACTGATGCGCCAGTATAAAGCAGACGGCTGCGAATTTCACGGACCGTCGGATGCGTCGCTGGAAGTGCTGTATGTTCTGAAAGAGGAATAAAAGAAAACGGAAGTCGGTTCCCAGCGTTTTGCAACAGAAACCGCAGAGAACAGACTGTCAGGAAAAGGAGATGAATTGCGTATGAAAAAAATGATATCCTGGAACGTAAATGGACTGAGAGCCTGCATGAAAAAAGGTTTTCAGGAATACTTTGAGGCGGCAGATGCCGATATTTTCTGCCTGCAGGAGACAAAGCTGCAGGAAGGACAGATCGACCTTGAGCTGCCCGGCTATCATCAGTATTGGAATTATGCGGAAAAGAAAGGATATTCCGGCACGGCCCTGTTTACCAAAGAGGAGCCGATTTCTGTTCGCTATGGTATCGGAATCGAAGAACATGATATGGAAGGCCGTGTGATCACGGCAGAGTTTCCGGAATACTTTGTTGTAACCGTCTACACACCGAATTCGCAGGATGAATTAAAACGCCTTGCCTACCGGATGGAGTGGGAGGATGCGTTTCTTTCTTACTTAAAAGGACTGGAGCAGGAAAAACCGGTGATTTTCTGCGGAGATCTGAACGTCGCAGCGACCGAGATGGATATCAAAAATGCAAAGGCAAATGAGAAAAACGCCGGCTTTACGAAAGAGGAGCGCGAAAAATTTGCTGTGATCAAAGAAAAAGGCTTTGTTGATTCCTTCCGTATGCTGTATCCGGACACCGTGACGTATTCCTGGTGGTCATACCGCTTCCAGGCACGCCAGCGGAATGCAGGATGGCGGCTTGATTACTTTATGGTATCAGAGTCCTTAAAAGATGCAGTTGCAGATGCCAAAATCCATACCGAAATTCTCGGTTCCGACCATTGCCCGGTGGAACTGGATTTAGAGGTATAACAATTGGTAACATTGGTCAATTGACAATTTTATTCAAATGATTTACATTAATAGTATGACAATTGCAACAAATTATAAAAAATAAGGGCGGGAATTATGATACAGACAAAAAACAGAGGAAAATATCGAATTTTACCGGGAAATCCGGAGAAAATGGGCGCATCGGCGACGAAAGACGGATACAATTTTGCCGTAGAAGTATCAGATGGAAAAAAAGCAGAGCTTCTGCTGTACCGGAAAGGTCACCAGAAACCGTTTCTTACCGTGCCGCTTCCGGAAGAGGAGCGCACTGGCGTGATCAGTTCCGTGGAAATCACAGGCCTGACGGTAGGAAAGTTTTCGTATGCCTACCGGATGGACGAAGCTTTCTGCTTGGATCCATATGCGGGAGCAGTAGAAGGAAGAGAAACCTTCGGTGCACCGATGGAAAAAGAAGAGGGCGCCTGCTGCTGCCTTCTCCCGGAGTACCCGGTAATGCGCACCACCTCACTGCACCGGCCGTATGAGGAGACGATTCTGTATAAGCTCCATGTGCGCGGTTTCACCAAAGACGGAAGCTCCCGTGTAAAGAACAAGGGAACGTTCCGCGGCGTGATCGAAAAAATTCCATACTTAAAAGAACTCGGTATCAATGCAGTAGAGTTGATGCCGTCCTATGAGTTTTTTGAGTGGACCTCCCTTACGGAGCCGGCCTATGTATATCCGGCGCCGGTGGAAGAGAAGCGCGTGAATTATTGGGGATACGGCACAAAGGCCCTGTATTTTGCTCCGAAAGCTTCGTATGCTGCATCCTCAGATGCCGTCGCAGAGTTCGCAGAGATGGTCGATGCCCTGCATGAGAATGGTATCGAATGCCTGATGGAATTCTGTTTTGCCCCGGGAACGCCTTCTGGTTTTGCCCTGCAGGTTCTGCACCACTGGCAGCTCCGCTATCAGATCGACGGTTTCCATCTGGTCGGCGATGCATCGCTGGCAGAAGAAGCGTCCAAAGATGCACTCCTTCGGAAGACGAAACTGATTTTCCTCGGTTTTGACGGCGCACGGATCTATCAGGGAAAACGCCCGTGGTTCCGGAATTTAGGGGAACACAATCAGGGTTACCAGTACCATATCCGCCGCTTCTTAAAAGGCGATGAGGGCAGCCTTTCCGACTTCACCTATTATCTGAGAAGAAGCCCGGAGACACACGGTGTGATCAATTATCTTGCGGATCACGACGGTTTTACCCTGTATGACAGCGTTTCCTACGAACAGAAACACAATCTGGACAACGGCGAAGACAATATGGATGGTTCCAACGAAAACCTGACCTGGAACTGCGGCGCAGAAGGCGTGACCCGGAAACCGGCTGTGCGCGCGCTGCGTCTCCGCCAGCTGAAAAATGCCGTTCTCATGCTGATGACAAGCCAGGGAACACCGCTGATTTACGGCGGCGATGAATTCGGCAACAGCCAGAAGGGCAACAACAACGCCTGGTGCCAGGACAACAAAACCGGCTGGATCGACTGGAAAGCAGCCGCCCGGAATCCGGAGTTTGCCGCCTTTGTAAAAGCAGCAATCGCCTTCCGGAAAGCGCATCCGGCGCTGCACGGCGAACGCGAGCCGCGCCTCATCGACTACAAATCCTACGGCTGCCCGGATATGTCCTTCCACAGCCAGAGAGCCTGGTTCTCCCAGATGGAAAATACGTGCCGTTTTATCGGCGTCATGTACTGCGGAAGCTATTTCCAGGATAAAGACGGCAACAAGGACGACGATCTTTATATTGCCTACAACATGCACTGGAATCCGCATGAGCTGGCACTGCCGTCCCTCCCGGAACAGAAGGTCTGGTATCTGACGGCCGACACCAACACGCCGGAAGTCTTCCTGACAGAAGAAAATCAGAAAAAAGTCAGCGCAAAAACGGTCATCGTGCCGCCGCGCAGTATCATAATTTTAACAGGAAAGCAGGAGAAGAGGCAGAATGATGAAAGCATGGCAGCACTTTAAAACCATTACCACACACAAAATGTGGGTCATGCGGTACTGCTTCAAAATAGGACTGTACTGGCAGGGACTGACCCACGACCTCTCGAAATATTCGCCGACGGAATTTCTGGTCGGCATGAAATACTATCAGGGCGACCGGAGTCCCAATAACGCCGAGCGCGAAGACACCGGCATGTCAAAATCCTGGATGCACCATAAAGGGCGCAACAAACATCATTTTGAATACTGGATTGATTACGGTATCAATTGTGACACCATCATCAAAGGCGTCCCAATGCCGCGCCGTTACGTCGCCGAGATGATTATGGACCGCATCAGCGCGTCCCGCGTCTACCTCGGAGACGCTTATACCGATCAGGCGCCGTACCAGTATCTCAAAAAAGGAATCGGCCACCTCTGGTTCGTCCATCCCGAGACACTCTCGCAGCTCGAATTTCTGCTGCGCATGCTCTCGGAACGCGGCGAAGACGATACCCTCTATTACATCCGCTACCATTTCCTAAAAGGTGACCCCGTCCCGCGAATGCACTGTCCTCAAGAATGCACCGTCTACGAAGAGGCCATCCGCAAGAAAGTGTCCCCGTCCACTCATTAAGGTATTGGACCCACCCGCCCTCCCGATACTCCTGAGCGTCCCTTTCCCACAACAAAAATACAACTTGTTACAACAACCGTACAAGTTGTATTATAAATTCCAGAAAGGGGAATCACCAATCACATGGAACCAACCACCGGCAAAGCCAAATACTACACCCTGATGGAAGCCCTAAAAGAGCAGATTCTCTCCGGAACCATAAAACCCGGCCAGAAGCTTCCCTCCGAAAACGAACTGACCCGGGAATACGCCCTCTCACGCCACACTGTCCGAAAGGCCCTCGCTCTTCTCGAAAATGAAGGCTATATCACCGCCCAGCACGGCAAAGGAACCTTCTGCTCCGAGCGCGTAATCCAGCGTCATAATTCAAAAAACATCGCCGTCACCACCACCTACCTGTCCGACTACATCTTCCCCCGTCTCATCCAGGGAATGGATCGAGTGCTGAGCGAAAACGGCTACAGCATTATCTTAAAGAACACCTGCAACAGCCGCTCCAAAGAAGAAAAAGTCTTAAAAGAACTCCTCGACAAGCCCATCGACGGCCTCATCATCGAGCCGAGCAAAAGCCAGATCCTCTGCCGCCACATCAACTTGTACGAAATGCTGGACAAGTACCAGATCCCGTATGTCTTCATCCAGGGCTGCTACCCCCAGATGGCAGACAAGCCCTGCATTCTGATGGATGACTGCAAAGGCGGCTATCTGCTGACCCGGCACCTTTTAGAGACCGGCCGACGAAACATCATCGGCATCTTCAAGGCCGACGACAGCCAGGGCGCCCAGCGCCATAAAGGCTACGTGCAGGCGCTGCAGGAAAGCGGAATCCTGTATGATCCCGAAAACGTCATCTGGTTTCACACCGAAGACCGGAAAACCAAACCGTCCCTGATGCTTTCCATGCTGCTCGACAGCAAAAAGTCCGTCGATGCCGCCGTCTGCTACAACGACCAGATCGCGCTCGCCGTCATCTCCATGCTGGAAGAAAAGGGAATCTCCGTGCCGGAAGACATCGCCGTCACCGGATACGACAACTCGCTGATCGGCCAGAGCAGTCCGATCGGGATCACGACCATTGCCCATCCGCAGGAAAAACTCGGTGAGATGGCAGCAGAGCTCATTCTCGAAAAAATCAGAAAAGTCCCGGAAGAAGAAAGCAGCGTCAAACGCCTGATTTCCCCGGAACTCATCGTAAGAGAATCCACTGCAGGAAAAAATCTGTCAACAGAGACGAAAAAATAGAAAAGAACCCAAGGGAGGAAAAAACAATGGGAATGGATGCAAAAACAGCAATCCTCGAACAGAAAACAGCACTTGGTATTGAGTTCGGCTCAACCAGAATCAAAGCCGTCCTGATCGGCGCAGACAACGCCCCGATTGCATCTGGAGATCACGAGTGGGAAAACCGCTATGACAACGGCGTGTGGACCTACACCCTCGAGGACATCTGGACGGGCCTGCAGGATGCCTATACCAAAATGGCAGCTGATGTCAAAGAAAAATACGACATTACTCTGACCCGCGTCGGAGCCATCGGCTTCAGTGCCATGATGCACGGCTATATGGCATTTGACAAAGCAGGAAACCTCCTCGTGCCGTTCCGCACCTGGAGAAACAATATCACAGAAGAAGCAAGCGAGAAGCTGACCGATCTTTTCGGATTCCACATCCCGCAGAGATGGACTATCGCCCATCTGTATCAGGCAATCTTAAACGGTGAGCCGCATGTGGCAGATATCGACTACGTGACAACCCTTGCCGGATACATTCAGTGGAAAATGACCGGCGAGCGTGTCGTTGGTGTCGGCGAGGCATCTGGAATCTTTCCAATCGATTCTGAAACCAACACTTACTTTGCCGACATGATCGCCAAATTTGACGAGGCAGTCGCAGACAAAGCATATTCATGGAAAGCACTCGATGTTCTGCCGCACGTTCTGAACGCAGGTGACAATGCCGGTGTTCTGACAAAAGAAGGTGCCGCACTTCTCGACATGTCCGGAAATCTGGAAGCAGGCATTCCGCTCTGCCCGCCGGAGGGAGATGCCGGAACAGGTATGGCAGCAACAAACAGCGTCCGCGTCAGAACCGGAAACGTGTCTGCCGGAACTTCCGTTTTTGCTATGATCGTTCTGGAGAAGAACCTTTCCAAAGTATACCCGGAGATCGATATGGTAACAACCCCGTCCGGTCATCCGGTTGCCATGGTGCACTGCCAGAACTGTACTTCTGATCTGAATGCATGGGTCAATCTCTTCCGTGAATTTGCGCAGACCTTCGGCATGGAAATCAGCACGAATGATCTGTTCGGCAAGCTGTACAACAAAGCCCTGGAGGGCGACGCAGACTGCGGCGGACTCCTTGCCTACAACTACTTCTCCGGCGAGCACGTAACCGGATTCAACGAGGGCCGTCCTGTCTTCGCGCGTACTCCGGATGCGAAATTCAATCTGGCAAACTTTATGAGAGTCAACCTGTTTACTTCCCTTGGCGCCCTGAAAGTCGGCCTTGATATCCTGATGAAAGAGGAGCATGTTCAGGTCGACCAGATTCTCGGCCACGGCGGTCTCTTCAAGACAAAAGGTGTCGGCCAGAAGATCCTCGCAGGTTCAATCGACGCACCGGTTTCCGTCATGGAGACAGCAGGAGAGGGCGGAGCCTGGGGCATCGCACTGCTGGCTTCTTATATGATCAATAAAGAAGAGAATGAAACACTCGAGGATTACCTCGATGCAAAAGTCTTCGCAGGAAATGCTGGAACCAAGATGGATCCGGACCCGGCAGACGTCGCTGGATTTGAAGTATTCACCGAGCGCTACAAAAAAGGCCTGCCGATTGAGCGTGCAGCAGTAGAGAGCTTAAAATGAACCATCGTTTGGGAAAGACAGAAAGGACAACACAATGTTAGAAGAACTGAAAAAAAGAGTATACGAAGCCAACATGCTTCTTCCAAAATACGGACTGGTTACCTTTACCTGGGGAAATGTCAGCGAGATTGACCGGGAAAGCGGTCTGTTCGTCATCAAACCAAGCGGCGTGGATTACGACCTGCTGACACCGGACGATATGGTTGTCATGGATCTGAACGGAAACAAAGTAGAAGGACGCTACCGTCCGTCTTCTGACACCCCGACCCATCTGGAGCTGTACAAAGCATTTCCAGAGATCGGCGGCATTGTTCACACCCATTCCTCCTATGCGACAAGCTGGGCACAGGCGGGAAGAAGCATTCCGTGCTACGGAACAACCCATGCAGACTACATCTACGGTGAAGTACCGTGCCTGCGCTGCCTGACAAAAGAAGAGATTGACGAGGCATACGAGGAAAACACCGGCCATCTGATCGTCAATGAGTTCAAACGGATGGGAAAAGATGTAAAAGCCGTTCCGGCCGTTCTTTGCAAGAACCACGGACCGTTCACCTGGGGCAAAGATGCGCATGAGGCTGTTCACAATGCTGTTGTCCTCGAAGAGGTTGCCAAAATGGCATACCGTGCCGAGACCATCAACCCGAGAATCCAGCCGGCACCGCAGGAGCTGCAGGATAAACACTATTACCGTAAACATGGTGCAAATGCTTATTACGGACAGAACTAAAAAAGAGTAAGAAGATAAGAAAAGTGTCATCCACAAACTGCAGGGCACACAGCCCGCAGGTGGATGACACTTTTTTGATAAAAACATTTTTATGATAGAAATCTGCTTTTAAAATCAAGTGGTCGTCTGACGCCGGATCAGAAGCGGCGGAACGGTCTTGTGAACCGGCTCGGCAAGCGGCACCGGGTGGCGTTTTTTCCGTTCCTGCATCTGGGAGACCAGAAGGGAAACAGCCTCGTCTGCAATCTGGTCAATCTGCTGGCCGACAGTGCTGATCGGATAGATAGCCTGCTCGGAAATCGGCGCACCGTCGAAGCCGATGAGTTCGTAATCGTCCGGCAGGGTATGGTATTTGCGGATCAGAAGATTTAAAAGAATATTGGCATGATCATCGTTGGAGAGGAAGATGCCCTTTTTCTGACCGGCATATTTTTGTTCGATGTTGTCAAAGATTTCCTGCAGCGGTGCTGCGGCTTCCTGATAGGAGAGTCCAAAATCCCGAATGATAACCTTGTGCGGTACACCGGCCTTTACACAGGCATCCTGGAAACCGGCGAGACGGCGGTAGGCAGGAACATTTTCTTTGGTCG
Source organism: Blautia sp. OM06-15AC (assembly GCF_003481425.1). Lineage (NCBI taxonomy): Bacteria > Bacillati > Bacillota > Clostridia > Lachnospirales > Lachnospiraceae > Blautia > Blautia sp. OM06-15AC. The sequence continues at coordinate 391,883 of NZ_QULD01000001.1, forward strand.
GTGAGTTCAGATGAATCAGGACATCACAGTGGTTATGAATCAGAAGCGAAGTCGCTTCGTACGCGCCGAGGTAGTTGTCTGTATTGACACTGCTGACGAACTGGTCTTCGCGCTCAATTGCAACGACCGGGATCTGCAGATCGGAGAGTTCGCGGGAGGAGAGTGTATGGGAGAGGACGATGAGGCCCTCGATTTTGTACGACATCAGCTCCTGAATGTAGCGGTGCTCCGTCTCGTCGTGGCCGTTTCCGGCGAAGACGAGGAATTTATAGCCATATTTCTCATAAGAAGCAAGAATCTGATTCAGCATCTCGGAATAGTAGTTCATGGAGAGACTCGGGATCAGGACGCCGACAAATTCGGTCTGTCCGTTCGCGAGAATTTTTGCCACTTTGTTTTCTTTATAGTTCAGTTTATCCAGTGCATCGGAAATGATCTGCTGATTTTCCGGTGTCAGGGAATCCAGGTTGTTGAAATACCGGGAAATGGTTGTTTTGGAAAAATGCGTATACTGTGCAATATCATTAAAGGTTACATTTTTTTTTCGTGCCATAAGTTCAAGTGTCCTTCCCTTCAAAAGTGTTGCGTGAATCATGTAAGCTTTCAGAAAAAAACAAATAATATATGAATATAGTATAACATTTCTCGCCCGCCGGAACAAGCGGGAATCGGTTAAGTAACCGGTTTTGTAAAAGTTCCACAAAAGCCAAAAACAAAATTATGGAAAATCACGAAAAGTAAAGAAAATATTGACGAAACCCACTGTCAATGCTATGATAAAGACAACGAAAGTAACCGGTTACTTGACCGGTTACACAAAACGAAGGACAGGACCAGCTGTCCAGAGATAACAGGAGGAATTGTGATGAGAAAGAAATTTAGTGCCAGGGCGGCAGCTCTTGGAATGTCCGGCGTGCTTCTTACTTCTGCACTGACCGGATGCACCTTCGGCTTCGCAAGCGATCCGGATGACCCGAACGCAGTAAAAGAAGAAGTGCCGATCGACATGACCACTGATACCTTCCAGTACGATACGTCGCTTTCCGGAACGAGTATCGTCATCATGAACACAAAAGCAGAAATCCAGACAGCACTGGAAGAGATTGCAAAAGTGTTCGAGGAGAAAGCAGGCGTACATATTGAGATCATGCCGGTAACGGACGGCGATTCTCCTTATACCAAAGTAGTCAGCCTCTACAACTCCGGAAACCCGCCGACACTTTCCATTCTGGATACGACCGATGTCATTGCACTGGCAGAAGAAAAAGCAGCCGACTTAAGCAATGAAGCATGGACCGGCGAGGCAGAAGAGTACCTGACCAAAATCAACGGAAAGGTTTACAGCTTCCCGCTCTGTATCGAGGGCCGCGGTATTATCTACAACAAGAGCGTGATTGAAGATACCTTAGGTACCGAGTTCGATCCATCCGATATCAAAACCCAGGACGATTTCGCAGCACTTCTCCAGAGCCTGCGGGACAACGGAATGAAGAATCCGATCTCCATGGCAAAAGAAGACTGGTCCCTTGGAGCACACCAGCTGCAGTACATCTACGAGACATACAACGGAACCTCCGACGGTGCAGCAGAAGTCATCAACGAGCTGAAGGACGGAACCTTATATCTGCCGGACTACACCCGCATGAACGAGTTCCTGAATACCTTTGACCTGTTAAAAGAGTACAACGTAGCAAAGGGCGATCCACTCGGCGCAGATTACGATGAGATGGCAATTGACCTGGCAGACGGAAAAACCGCTTTCTGGTTCAACGGAAACTGGGCATGGCCGAACCTTGAGGAGGCAGGAGCCGAGACGACCGACGAGTACGGTTTCCTTCCATACTTCCTGAACAATGATCCGGACGACTTCGTCAACAGCAAAATCCAGGCATCCCCGTCCAAACAGATCATGCTGGATGATATCGTGGCTACCGACGAGCAGAAAGCAGCAGCAAAAGAGTTCCTGAACTGGCTGGTTTACAGTGAGATCGGACAGCAGATGGTTGTAAAGACCTGCAGCCTGATCCCTCCGTTTAAAAACAACCCGAACGAGCCAAGCGATCCGTTAAGCCGCGACATTTACGAAAAAGTACAGAACGGCGGAGCATTCAACGCATCTGCGATCGTGCCGAACGATCACTGGTCTGTCCTTGGTGCGGCAATGCAGAAATATCTGGCCGGAAGAAGTGACCGCGAGGAACTGATAGATTCCATCCAGGCATACTGGGATGAGCAGTAAGCCGGAGGATATGAAGGAGGAACGAAAATGAAATCAAGCAACAAGGGAAAAGATTTCTGTGTATTTGCGCTGCCGGGCCTGTTCTGCTTCCTGGCAGTCGTCATGGTACCGTTTATCTACGGTATTTACCTGACCTTAACCGACTGGAACGGTGTTTCCAGCGTGAAAAACTTTGTAGGACTTTCCAACTTCGCAGCCGTTATGCGCGACGCGCAGTTCTGGAAATCCCTGCTGTTAACCTTTAAATATGTCATTGCGGTTGTTGTTCTCGTCAATGTGATCGCCTTTTTACTGGCTTATATCCTGACCCGCGGCATCAAAGGTCAGAACTTCTTCCGCGCCGGATTTTTCACCCCGAACCTGATCGGCGGTATCGTACTTGGATACATCTGGCAGTTCGTATTCTCCCGTGTTTTCGTCAGCATCGGTGAGACCACAGGATGGAGCCTGTTTGAAATTTCCTGGCTTTCTACCCCGAACAAAGCATTTGCAGCGCTGGTGCTCGTTTCAGTATGGCAGCTGGCAGGCTATATGATCCTGATCTACGTCGCCGGCTTTATGGGACTTTCCGAGGACGTGCTCGAGGCGGCAAGCATCGACGGTGCATCCGGCTGGGTAAAAATGAAAAACATTATCCTTCCGCTGATGATGTCCTCCGTTACTATCTGCCTCTTCCTGACCCTGTCCCGTGCGTTCATGGTATACGATGTTAACCTGTCCTTAACCGGCGGTGCTCCGTACGGAACCACCGAGATGGCAGCCATGCACGTATATGAGAAAGCATTCACATCGAGACAGTTCGGTGTCGGCCAGGCAGAAGCCTTTATCCTGTTTATCATTGTAGCCTGCATCAGCGGTATTCAGGTATACACCACCAAGAAGAGGGAGGTTGAAGCATAATGAATCAGAAGAAAATTGGCGGAACAAAGAAAAAAGTAACTGACGCGCTGGCTATGCTCCTTATGATCATCGTTTTCTGTGCGTTCATGTTCCCGTTTGTCATGGTTATCATCAACTCCTTAAAACAGAAACGTGATATCATCAAGAGCCCGTTCTCCTGGCTGTTTACGATCAAAGGTCTTTCGTTTGACAACTTTGTAAAAGCATTCAATCAGATGAACTTCCTGAATGCCTTCAAGAACTCTCTGGTTGTAACCGTAACAGCAACCGTACTGGTTACGGTACTCGCAGCCATGCTGGCTTACTACATCGTGCGTAATGTCAACGTATTTTCCAATATCATCTTTGCACTGATGGTTGCATCCATGATCATTCCGTTCCAGGCAATCATGATCCCGCTTGTCAGTGTATACGGCGGAACCTTAAACATTCTGAACCACAGACTGACCCTGATCTTCATGCACACCGGATTTTCCATGGCGATGTCCGTGTTCATGTTCCACGGATTCATCCGCGGAAGTATCCCGCTGGCGCTGGAGGAGGCCGCTTACATCGACGGCTGTACCCACACCCAGACCTTCTTCCGCATCGTGTTCCCGCTGTTAAAGCCGATCATTTCCACCATGGTAATCATGAATGCGATGGCATTCTGGAATGACTTCCTGCTGCCGTCCCTGGTGCTGACCGACAAAAAGCTGCTGACTCTGCCGCTTTCCACCTACAGCTTCTACGGAACTTACTCCGCAGATTACGGAACCATCATGGCAGGTCTTCTGCTCTGCGTCATCCCGATCCTGATTCTGTACGTGGCACTGCAGAAACAGATCATCAACGGTGTCGTAGCCGGAGCAGTTAAATAAGTAAATCATAGAAATCAAGAACAAGCCGGGCAAAGGAGGGCGGAATTAAAAATGCTTTCTTTTTCCGGCTTTTCTTATCAGAGACAACAAGAAAGAGACAGAAAGGAAATCAAACACATGAAAAACAGATTACACGTAAAAGCGCCGGGCAACTGGGTGAATGACCCGAACGGCATGATTTATTATAAGGGACAGTATCATCTTTTTTATCAGCATTTTCCGTACGCGCCGCGCTGGGGCACCATGCACTGGGGCCATGCGGTGAGTCCGGATCTGATTCACTGGGAGCATGTCGGCGTTGCCCTGTTCCCGAGTCTTTCCGAGGACCAGAACGGCTGCTTTTCCGGAAGCGCAGTAGAAGAGAACGGCGTGATGCATCTCTTTTACACGGGTGTTCACTATAATCAGGTAAATCCGAAGGATATTCATCAGTGCCTTGATCAGGATTTTACCTCGGCGCAGCTTCACCTTACTTCGAAGGACGGTATGCATTTTGATGTCTTCGGGGATAAGGAGGTTGTTATCCCGGCACTCACCGATCCGGAAATCGGCGACAATACGCACACGCGTGACCCGAAAGTCTGGAAGGGAAGCGACGCATGGTATATGGTGCTTGGAAGCACGACGAAGGATCACAAGGGCGAGGCATTATTCTATAAGAGTGAGGATCTTTCCCACTGGCATCTGGCCGGACAGGCGACGACGAAACAGAAGCTCGGCTGGATGTGGGAGTGCCCGGATCTCTTTAACGTAAACGGACGCAGCGTCTTTGTATTCTCCCCGATGGAACTGATCGAGGACCCCGACGGCTATGCGGATCGGGCGATCTGTATGCTGCCTGAGTTTGATGAAAAAACCTGCACAATGAAATTTCCGGAGAACTGGCAGCTTCTGGACTGCGGCGGTGACCTCTATGCACCGCAGACCATGACGGATGCGGACGGAAACCGGATTTCCATCGCATGGCTTCGGATGCCGGAACCGGTAGATGGTATATGGCAAGGCATGTTCTGCCTGCCGCGTGTGGTGGATGTACAGAACGATCATATTTACTTCCGTGTTCTGCCTGCGATCCGCGACGGATTCTGCAAAAAGACGGATTCCCTCGTTTCGGCATGCGGAGAGTGTGCCATGATCCGCGCCGAATTAAAAGAGGGTGAGAGCCTGGAAATCGGCGGCTATAAGATCTGGCGGCAGAGCGGAAAAGTCTGCGCAGACCGCACGGATGTCTATCCATCCGGTGCAAAAGGATGGCTTCATGCCGAGACGCCGCAGTTAAAAGAGGGCGATCTTCTTGAGATTTTCGTGGATCCGAATATGATCGAAATTTATGCAAACAACGGCGAGTACGTATTAAGCCAGGCGGTTTACGGGCTTGGAGAGACATTCTCCTATAAAATGGAGAAAAAACCGGAAATTTATCTGTGGAATGAATGAATCAGCCCAAAAAGTTCTTGACGCATACGGGATTTTGTTCTAATCTAGTACGTAACAGCTTTCTAACGTTAAAGTGACGGGCTGAAAAACGAGATTTCGAAAGATATCCGAAAAGAACGCAAGGAGAGATTATTATGAAGAAAGTAGTAAAATTCGGCGGCAGCTCCCTCGCGAGCGCAGAGCAGTTTAAGAAGGTCGGAGACATCATCCGCGCAGATGAGGGAAGAAGATACGTGGTACCTTCCGCTCCTGGAAAACGAAATTCTGCTGATACGAAAGTAACCGATATGCTGTATGACTGCTATCGCACTGCAGTTGCTGGAAGAGATTTCAAGAAGAAACTGCAGAACATCAAAGCGAGATATCAGGAGATCATCGACGGTCTGAACCTCAGCCTGGATCTTTCCCCGGAATTTGAAAAAATCGCAGAAAACTTTGCCGCAGCAGCCGGAGAGGACTACGCCGCATCCCGCGGAGAGTACCTGAACGGTATCGTGATGGCAAATTATCTGGGATATACGTATATTGATTCTGCAGAAGTGATCTGCTTCGACGAGAACGGAAACTTCCTTGCAGACAAGACTGACGAAGTGCTCTCCGAGCGTTTAAAAGATCTGGATAACGCAGTCGTTCCTGGATTCTACGGCGCAAAACCGGACGGAAGCGTAAAAACCTTCTCCCGCGGCGGATCCGATATCACTGGTTCCATCGTGGCAAAGGCCGTACACGCTGACATCTACGAGAACTGGACCGATGTTTCCGGTTTCCTGGTAACCGATCCGCGTATCGTCAAGGATCCGGAAGTCATTTCCACCATTACCTACCGTGAGCTGCGTGAGCTTTCCTACATGGGAGCTACCGTCCTTCATGAGGACTCCATCTTCCCACTCCGTCAGGAGGGAATCCCGATCCACGTGCTGAACACCAACGCACCGCAGGATCCGGGAACCATGATTGTGGAGAACACCTGCAGCAAACCGAAATTCACCATCACCGGTATCGCCGGAAAGAAAGGCTTTGCATCCATTACGGTTGAGAAGAGCATGATGAATACCGAGATCGGCTTTGGCAGAAAAGTGCTCGGTGTTTTTGAGGACAACAATCTTTCCTTCGAACATATGCCGTCCGGCATCGATACCATGACGGTATTTGTTCATCAGAGTGAGTTTGCAGCAAAAGAACAGCAGGTTATCGCAGGACTGCATCGTGCCGTACAGCCGGATTCTATTGATCTTGAATCCGATCTGGCGCTGATTGCTGTTGTAGGACGCGGCATGAGAAGAACGAGAGGCACAGCCGGAAGGATTTTCTCCGCACTGGCGCATGCACACGTTAATGTCAAGATGATCGATCAGGGTTCCAGCGAGCTCAACATCATCATTGGCGTTGAAAACCGCGACTTTGAAACAGCAATCAAAGCAATTTATGATATCTTTGTCGTAGCGCAGATCTAAAATGAATCTATAAAAAATCTCTGTCAGGAGTCTGAACTTCCGACAGAGATTTTTTTATGGTTTTTATGCCGCCGTATCGCGGGATTCTTTTCGAATGGTGAATGTAAAAATACAGATTACCACACAGCAGATGATCCAGGTCGTCGGTTCGCAGAAGCCGCCGCAAGCGTTCACCTCTCTCCACGGGAATGTCAGCGGATTTTCAAAGCGTATCTGCACCGGACGCCGATGGAATATCTGCAGTGGAGACGGATTCTCGCAGCGGCAGACGATCTGCGGAACACAAACGAATTTTGCCCTTGTCGTTTTTGGGAACAGATGGTATAATCATTTCATAAATGCAAGACATTTGTGAAAAAATATCATAAAGGAACGAGGATGCAAGATGAAACGACGAGTATTACTGAAATTGAGCGGAGAAGCTCTTGCAGGAGAGAAACACACCGGTTTTGACGAGCCGACCGTCACAAAAGTGGCAAAACAGGTAAAAACTCTGGTAGACCAGGGGATTGAAGTCGGCATCGTAATCGGAGGAGGAAACTTCTGGAGAGGACGCAGTTCCGAAAATATCGACCGTACCAAAGCAGACCAGATCGGTATGCTGGCAACCGTTATGAACTGTATCTATGTATCAGAAATCTTCCGTTCCCAGGGAATGATGACCGCAGTTCTGACTCCATTTCCATGCGGAGAGTTCACAAAAGGATTTTCCAAAGACCGTGCAAACAAATATTTCCAGCACAACATGGTTGTATTCTTTGCCGGCGGTACAGGCCATCCATATTTCTCAACCGATACGGCAACCGTACTTCGCGCGATCGAGATCGAGGCAGACGAGATTCTGCTTGCAAAAGCAGTAGACGGTGTCTACGACAGCGATCCGAAAACAAACCCGGATGCAAAGAAATTTGACGAGATTTCCATTCAGGAAGTCATTGAAAAGGATCTGAAAGTGGTAGATATGACCGCATCCATCCTTTGCAAGGAAAACAAAATGCCGATGCTGGTATTTGGTTTAAATGAAGAGAACAGCATTGTAAATGCTGCAAACGGAAAAATTAACGGCACAAGAGTAACGGTATAATTAATAAAAATTCAGCAGTAAAACACTTGCTGTTTTACTGCGTAAGAAAATGATTCAGGTGTGAGCAGCTCTCCTTTTGCGAAGCAAAACTTTAAATGAGAGCTGCGAATGTCACAGTTCGCAGAACTGTGACCGTATAAGAGATAGCAGGAGGACAAATTTAATATGGCAAATCAGATCGACGAGAGAGTAAAACCGTTTGAGGTAAAAATGGGCAAATCCATTGCAAGCCTCGATTCCGAATTCGGAACCATCCGCGCAGGCCGTGCAAACCCGCACGTACTGGACCGCATTACTGTAGATTACTATGGAACACCGACTCCGCTGCAGCAGGTGGCAAACATCTCTGTTCCGGAAGCACGTATGATCCAGATCCAGCCGTGGGAAGCATCCCTGGTAAAAGAGATCGAGAAAGCGATCATGATGTCTGACCTTGGTATCAACCCGTCCGATGACGGAAGAGTCATCCGTCTGGTATTCCCGGAGCTTACCGAGGACCGTCGTAAAGAGCTGGTAAAAGAGGTAAAGAAAAAAGCAGAGGGCGCAAAGGTAGCCATCCGCAACATCCGCCGCGATGCCAATGATGCGTTCAAGAAACTTGCCAAAGAGGACGTTTCCGAGGACGAAATCAAAGAGCTCGAGGAGCAGACCCAGAAATTAACAGACAAATATATCAAAGAAGTAGATCAGATGGTGGACGTAAAATCCAAAGAAATTATGACCGTGTAATACAAAGAAAACGAGGGGCTGCCTGTCATTTGCAGGCAGCCTGTTATCGTTTACGGAGGAAAAAAGTATGGATAATGAATTAAAAGTGCCGAATCACATCGCCATCATCCTGGACGGAAACGGCAGATGGGCGAAAAAACGCAATATGCCGCGCGGCTACGGCCATATCGTCGGATGCGACAATCTGGAAAAAATGTGTGACGTGATCAAAGACATGGGTGTCAAATATCTGACCGTCTATGCGTTCTCAACCGAGAACTGGAAACGCTCCCGCGCCGAGGTGGAGGGCCTCTTAAAGCTGTTCCGCCAGTATCTGAAACGATGCATCAAAAAAGCACATAAAAATCAGATGCGCGTCAAAATCATCGGAGATCCGAGCGCATTCCCGCAGGATATTCAGGACAGCATTCATGAACTGGAGGAGTGCTCCAAAGATTACGATCACATGTACTTCCAGATCGCAATGAACTACGGTTCCCGTGATGAGATCCTGCGCGGCATGACCCGTATGATCGAGGATGTGAAAAACGGAACTCTCGCAGAGAATGCGTTTGATGAGAACGGAAAACTGACGGAGCAGTGTTTTGAGAGCTACCTCGACACCGCCGGAATCCCGGATCCAGATCTTCTGATCCGTACAAGCGGCGAGCAGCGCCTTTCCAACTACCTGATGTGGCAGCTGGCCTACACGGAATTTTACTTTACCGAGGTTCCGTGGCCGGATTTCCACGAAGAGGAATTGAGAAAAGCTATCGAACAATATAATAACAGAGACCGGCGTTACGGCGGCGTGAAGGAGGAATAAAAAAGATGTTTAAGACAAGACTGTTAAGCGGCATCGTGCTCGTCCTTGTGGCGCTGCTTACGATCTGCAGCGGCGGAACCGTGCTCTATATGACGGTTCTGTGCCTGTCGCTGATCGGCGCAGGAGAGCTGTTCCGCGTGATGAAGGTAAGAGAAGATAAATGGAATCTGTTGGAAATTACGGGCTATGCGGGCGTTGTGATTTTCTATCTGTCCCTGCTGCTTCATGACCCGATGTACCAGATGCTCGCGCTGATCCTGGATCTCGTGCTTCTGATGGCAGTATACGTATTTACTTATCCGAAATACAACGCCAATCAGGTGATGCCGGCGTTCTTTGCGATTGTCTATGTCGGCGTAATGCTTTCCTATGTATATCAGACCCGTATGCTGGACGGCGGAAAATTCCATGTATGGCTGATTTTCCTGTGCTCCTGGGGCTGCGATACGTGTGCATACTGTGTCGGCGTACTCTTTGGAAAACATAAAATGGCGCCGGTTTTAAGCCCGAAAAAATCCGTAGAAGGGGCTGTCGGCGGTGTCGTCGGAGCGATTCTGCTCGGCATCATCTATGCGGCTGCGACAAAGGGCGGCATGGTGGAATACGCCATCATCTGCGGTGTCGGCGCGCTGATCTCTATGGTCGGAGACCTTGCGGCATCCGCAATCAAACGAAATCAGGGCATCAAGGATTACGGAAAGCTGATTCCGGGCCACGGCGGTATTCTCGACCGCTTCGACAGCGTGATCTTTACCGCACCGATCATCTATTTCCTGTCGGTGCTTCTGATTCATTAAAAAAGCTTCCCCTACAGCATAAACGGGAAGCAGATGGGAGAAACTGGGATATGAAGAAAATAGCAATTCTTGGTTCAACCGGTTCGATCGGAACCCAGACCCTCGATGTCGTGCGTGCCAACGGCGATCTTGAGGTGGTCGGCATCAGCGCCGGAAGTAATATTACACTGCTCGAGCAGCAGATCCGGGAATTTCATCCGAAGTTTGCGGCAGTCGGCGATGAGGCGAAAGCGGCAGAACTCCGTGACAGAGTGAAGGATCTTCCTGTAAAAATCGGCAGCGGCATGGACGGCATGATCGAGCTTGCCACGATGCCGGAGAGCGAAATCCTTGTGACAGCGATCGTCGGCATGATCGGCATCCGCCCGACGGTTGCGGCGATGAAGGCAGGAAAAGACATTGCATTGGCAAACAAAGAGACACTGGTAACGGCGGGACACATTATTATGCCGCTGGCAGAGGAATGCGGTGTACAGATCCTTCCGGTGGACAGCGAGCACTCGGCGATTTTCCAGTGCCTGCACGGGGAAAACAGAAAAGAAATTGAAAAACTTCTGATTACTGCATCCGGCGGTCCGTTCCGCGGAAAAACAAGAGCGGAGCTCGAAAACGTAACGGTAGAGCAGGCGCTCCGTCATCCGAACTGGTCGATGGGGCACAAGATCACGATTGATTCCGCGACACTCGTTAACAAAGGACTGGAAGTCATGGAAGCAAAATGGCTGTTCGGTGTTGATCTCGACCACATTCAGGTTGTGGTACAGCCAAAGAGCATTATCCATTCCATGGTAGAATTTAAAGACGGCGCTGTCATGGCACAGCTTGGCACACCGGATATGAAACTGCCGATCCAGTACGCACTGTATTACCCGGAGCGCCGCTTCCTTGCAGGCGACCGCCTCGACTTTGCGGCGCTGACACAGATCACGTTTGAAAAACCGGATATGGATACCTTCCTCGGCCTTCCGATGGCAATGCAGGCGTCCCGGAGGGGCGGCTCCATGCCGACGGTCTTCAATGCGGCAAATGAACGCGCCGTTGCACTGTTCCTCGCGAAGAAGATCCGTTTCCTCGAGATTTACGACGTGATCGCCGGTGCAATGGAAGCACACAAAACGATTGCCGATCCGACGCTGGAGCAGATTCTCGCGGCGGAGCAGGAGACGTATGAATGGATTGCGAACAGATATAAGATGGGAGAATAAGACAGCATGATTGTAAAAATCCTGATAGCCGTACTCATTTTCGGAATCACCGTTATTATCCATGAGCTGGGGCACTTTCTTCTGGCGAAAGCGAATGGTATTACCGTGACGGAATTTTCGATCGGCTTTGGCCCGACGGTGGTAAAGACAGAAAAAGGAGGAACGATCTATTCCTTAAAACTTCTGCCTTTCGGCGGTGCGTGCCAGATGCTCGGCGAGGACGGTGAAGAGGAGGGGGAAGGAACCTTTAACAGCAAATCCGTGTGGGCAAGAATTTCCGTCGTTGCGGCGGGACCGGTGTTCAACATGATTCTGGCATTTTTCTGCGCAATCTTTGTGATCAGCTACGCGGGAAGTTCCCCGGCGCGCGTCACAGAAGTGGCAGACGGTTCGCCGGAGGCAGAGGCAGGCCTGGAAGCGGGAGATATCATCACTTCCTATGAAGGAAGACATATTTCCATCGGAAAAGAGCTGAACTCTGTGATGACGGTACGGGGTGTGCCGACGGATGAGATTACGCTGGAGGTTAAAAAGGCCGACGGGGAAAAGAAAACGATCACATATGAACCGACGGTGACAACGCGGTATATGATGGGCTTTAACTACGATGACTGTGACCGCGGCATGGAATTCACGTATGTGCAGCAGAATATGCCGCTTGCCGCTGCGGGTGTTGTCGCGGGCGACCTGCTCGTATCGATCAACGGAGCGCCGATCACCTGTGTGGCAGATTTTACTGCTTACCAGACAGAGCATCCTTTCGATGGAAGCGCTGTGACGCTGGAGTATGAGCACAGCGGAAAGACGAAAGAGATTACGGTGACACCGGTTGAAAATACGTATGCGAATGTACAGTTTTCGTATCAGCTCCGGGAGAAACAGTCCCCGATCGGCGTGCTGAAATACAGCGTGCTGGAGATCAAATACTGGGTGCGCACCGTCATTGACAGCGTCAGTATGCTGATCACCGGACAGTATTCTGTGAACGATCTTTCCGGCCCGGTCGGCGTGGTGGATGCGATCGGAACCGCCTATGATGATGTAAAATCGCAGGGCGTTTTGGTTACGGTGATGACGATGCTGAACATGGTGATTCTGCTGTCATCGAACCTTGGCGTCATGAACCTGCTGCCGCTCCCGGCACTCGACGGCGGACGGCTTGTTTTTCTGATCATAGAAGCCATCCGCAGAAAACCAATCCGGCGAGACCTGGAGGGTATGGTTCACTTCGCGGGCCTGGTGCTTCTGATGGCGTTGATGGTCTACGTCATGATCCACGACGTCCAGCGGATCCTGTAAATCGAAAAATGAAAAGCAACAAAGCCTCATATTCTGCATACCATAAAAGGAGTGCAGGATATGGGGCTTTTTTATGAAAAATTTGCGTATGCAGCAGGAAATGACTGACCGCGGGCGGCTGGAAATCCGGGTAAATACAAGAATCCAGGCGCGGCCTGTTTCCGGGGCGCGGGTGACGGTTTCGTATACGGGAGATCCGCAGAATGTGATCGAGGAGCTGATTACCGACGGGGACGGCAGAACGGAGACGCTGGATCTGGCGACGCCGCCGCTCGAGTACAGTCTGGAACCGAATGTGAATCAGCCGTATTCCGAATATACGGTGAAAGTGGAGGCGGAAGGGTATGAACCGGTTGAAGTGACGGGCTCCGAGCTTCTTTCAGGAGAACAGTCCGTCCAGCAGGTGGACCTCAAACTGGCAGAGGGCGCAGCGTTTGCGGATGTGACGATCCCGGACCATACGTTGTTCGGCGAATATCCGGCGAAAATTCCGGAAAGTGAGATCAAGCCGACGAGGGAGAGCGGTGAGATTGTGCTGTCCCGTGTCGTGATCCCGGAGTATATCATCGTCCACGACGGAGCGCCGACCGACAGCACGGCACGCGACTATTATGTGCGGTACCGCGACTACATCAAAAACGTGGCGTGCTCGGAAATCTATGCAACATGGCCGGATGCGGCGATCCGGGCGAATATCCTCGCAATCATGTCATTTACGCTGAACCGTGTCTATACAGAATGGTACCGCAACAAGGGATACGATTTTACGATCACTTCGTCGACGGCCTACGATCACAAATGGATTTACGGCAGGAATATTTTCGACAGCATTTCCCTTGTGGTCGATGAGATTTTTGCTGATTACCTGTCGCGCCCGAATGTGAAACAGCCGATTCTGACGCAGTACTGTGACGGAAACCGTGTGAGCTGCCCGAACTGGATGAGCCAGTGGGGGTCCAAAAACCTGGCGGACCAAGGGTATTCAACGATTCAGATTCTCCGCAATTATTATGGAGACAATATGTATATCAACACGGCGGAGGAGATTTCCGGCATCCCGTCCTCCTGGCCGGGGTATGACCTCACCATCGGCTCGTCCGGGAACAAGGTACTGCAGATGCAGGAGCAGCTGAACGTGATTGCGGAGGTGTATTCATCGATTCCGACGGTCTATGAAAATGGCTATTTCGATGAAGAGACGCAGGACGCCGTCGAAGCGTTCCAGCGGCTGTTCGGCCTGCCGGTTTCCGGCATTGTGGATTATCCGACGTGGTACAAAATTCAGTCGATTTATGTGGCTGTGACGAGGATTGCGGAGCTGCAGTAGGTATACAAAAGTCTTTATAAGGGGCGTGTTTTCTGCGAAAAAACGCGGAAAATGCGCCTTTTCTGCGGCTTTTGAAACGGATCAGAAAAATTTTAAAACTGTCAAGAAAAAATACTTGACACCCAGCATCATTTCGTGTATGATAACCAAGGTGATCGCAATGGAAAAAATATTGGAACAGACATTACTGTATGATTTTTACGGCGAACTTCTGACTGAACATCAGCGTCAGGTATATGAGGACGTGGTGCTCAACGATTTTTCCCTGAGCGAGGTTGCGGCAGCGCGGGGCATTTCCCGCCAGGGAGTCCACGATCTGGTCAGACGCTGCAACAAGACACTGGAAGAGTATGAAGAAAAGCTTCATCTGGTACAACGCTTTGTGCAGATCCGGGAGAATGTAAACGAGATCCGAAAGCTGACAGATCCTTCTGGTGATACCCCGAAAGAAGATGTGATGCAGCGGATTGCAGCAATTGCATCGGATATATTAGAGGAGCTTTGAGCATGGCATTTGAAAGTTTAACCGAGAAACTCCAGAATGTTTTCAAAAATCTCAGAAGCAAGGGCCGCCTGACCGAGGCGGATGTAAAGACTGCGCTGAAGGAAGTAAAAATGGCACTTCTCGAGGCGGATGTCAGCTTCAAAGTAGTAAAACAGTTTATCAAATCCGTACAGGAGCAGGCAGTCGGACAGGACGTCATGAACGGACTGAATCCGGGTCAGATGGTCATTAAAATCGTAAATGACGAGCTGGTTAAGCTGATGGGTTCCGAGACAACGGAAATCGCACTGCGCCCGGCGAGCGAAGTTACCATTATTATGATGGCAGGTCTTCAGGGAGCCGGTAAAACAACCACAACCGCAAAGATTGCAGGAAAGTTAAAAGCCAAGGGAAGAAAACCTCTCCTTGCAGCCTGCGACGTATACCGCCCGGCAGCGATCAAACAGCTGCAGGTCAACGGAGAAAAGCAGGGCGTGGAAGTGTTCGCTATGGGAGATAAAAACCGTCCGGTGGATATCGCAAAGGCAGCGCTGGTGCATGCAAAGACAAACGGCTTTAACGTATTGATTCTGGATACCGCAGGCCGTCTGCACATCGATGAAGAGATGATGCAGGAGTTACAGAATATCAAAGCGGCTGTTCCTGTGGATCAGACCCTTTTGGTAGTAGACGCTATGACCGGACAGGACGCAGTCAATGTGGCCGAGATGTTCAGCAATAAAGTCGGCATCGACGGTGTAGTACTTACAAAATTAGATGGTGACACCAGAGGCGGTGCGGCACTTTCAATCCGTGCAGTTTCCGGCAAACCAATTCTCTATGTCGGCATGGGCGAAAAGCTTTCGGATCTGGAGCAGTTTTATCCGGACCGTATGGCGTCCCGTATCCTCGGCATGGGCGATGTGATGAGCCTGATTGAAAAAGCGCAGGCAAACATCGACGAAGAAAAAGCAAAAGCCATGGAACAGAAGATGAAGAAGGCGCAGTTCGACTTCAACGATTATCTGGATTCCATGGAGCAGATGCGCAATATGGGCGGCATCTCCAGCATCCTGAATATGCTTCCGGGCGTCGGCGCGAAAATGAAGGGTCAGGATCTTGAGAGCATGGTGGATGAAAAAGACATGGCAAGAAAGGAAGCTATTGTACTTTCTATGACGCCAAAGGAAAGAGAAAACCCGGATCTCATCAATCCGTCGAGAAAGCAGAGAATTGCAAAAGGCGCCGGTGTTGACATCGCGGAGGTAAACCGTTTCATCAAACAGTTTGAACAGTCAAGAAAAATGATGAAACAGATGACCGGAATGGTCGGTAAGGGTGGTAAAAGAGGAGGATTCAAACTTCCCTTTTAGCATAAAAGAAAAAATATAAATAAATACATGAATTTACAATGGAGGTAAAGAAAAATGGCAGTAAAAATGAGATTAAGAAGAATGGGACAGAAGAAAGCTCCTTTTTATAGAATCGTTGTAGCAGATTCCAGATCCCCAAGAGACGGACGTTTCATCGAGGAGATCGGAACTTACGATCCGAACCGCGAGCCGAGCGCAATCAGCTTCAACGAGGAGGCTGCTAAAAAATGGCTGGCTAACGGCGCACAGCCGACCGAAATCGTTGCCAAACTCTTAAAACAGGCTGGTATCGAGAAATAATTCATACGGGGGTATCTTGTAATGAAAGAACTTATCGAAGTAATTGCAAAATCTCTGGTTGATCATCCATCTGAGGTAGTTGTGACAGAAACCGTCAGCGGTGATGACCTTCTGCTGGAACTCAAAGTAGATCCGTCAGATATGGGAAAAGTCATCGGACGTCAGGGACGCATTGCGAAAGCAATCCGTACGGTTGTAAAAGCAGCTTCCTCAAAGAGCGACAGAAAAGTTGTCGTAGAAATTTTACAGTAAGTAAAAGATAGGAAAAGGAACCGACAGTTGTTGCCGGTTCCTTTCTTTACGCGGGCAACGAGACAAAGTCCGTGCTTGCACGGGACCTTGGCGACTGCCGCGATAACTTGAGAAACTCGCAAAGCGTGTTTCTCAAGTCGCAATACACAGTAGAACTGGTTGGAAAGGGTTTTTGAATGGAAGAATATTTGCAGATTGGCGTAATTACCACAACCCACGGCGTACGCGGTGAGGTAAAGGTATACCCGACGACAGATCCGGAGCGTTTTCTTTCTCTGGACCGCGTTTTTCTCGATACAGGAAAAGAAAAAAAAGAACTCCATGTAACTGGCGTGCGTTTTTTCAAACAGCTTGCCATTGTAAAATTCAAAGGAATTGACAACATCAACGATATCGAACGGTATAAAGGCTGCAGCCTCTATGTGACGAGAGAGGATGCCATTCCGCTGGAAGAGGACGAATACTATATCGCAGACCTGCAGGGAATGCAGATGTACACCGAGGACGGCGAACTGTTCGGCACGCTCCGCGATGTGATGGAGACCGGTGCGAACGACGTCTATATTGTAGATTCGAAAGAGCACGGAGAGGTTCTGATTCCGGCGATCCATGACTGCATTCTGGATGTGGACCTGGATGAGCAGAAGATGACGATTCACCTTCTTCCGGGCCTGATTGACTGATAAAGAGAGTAAAGAACGATGAAATATCATATTCTGACGCTGTTTCCCGAGATGATCGAGCAGGGGCTGCACACCAGCATCCTCGGAAGAGCCATCAACAACGGCTATATTTCCCTCGAGACGACGAATATCCGGGATTTTTCAGCAAATAAATTCAACCGCGTGGACGATTACCCGTACGGCGGCGGTGCGGGCATGGTCATGGAGGCGGAGCCGGTGTTCCGCGCCTACCAGTCGGTAGCCGAAAAGATCGGGAAAAAGCCGCGCACGGTCTATCTGACACCGCAGGGAAAAGTACTGAACCAGACGATGGTGGAAGAGCTGGCGCTTGAGGACGATCTTGTGCTGCTCTGCGGCCACTATGAGGGCATCGATGACCGCGTACTGCAGGAAGTGGTAACGGACTATATCTCGATCGGGGATTATGTTTTAACAGGCGGAGAACTCGGTGCAATGGTGCTGGTGGATGCGGTATCGCGGTTTGTGCCGGGTGTCTTAAGCAACGAGGAATCTTCGCAGTTTGAGTCACTGCAGGACAACCTGCTTGAGTATCCGCATTACACAAGACCGGAGACATGGCACGAGAAAAAAGTTCCGGAGGTGCTTCTTTCCGGTGACCACAAAAAGATCGAAGCATGGCGTCATGAGGCATCCCTGGTGCGGACAGCCGAGCGGCGGCCGGACCTTCTGGAAAATGCATTCCAGATTTCCTGCGCATGCAATGAAAAAGAGGAATCGTCTGCCTGGGCGCACGATCTTTTGGCAGGCATGACACGCTATGGTGTAAGCCTTGATCTCGGACGAAAGAAGATCCGGAAACAGAAAAATCTGTTTGATGACCATGATTTGCTGATTCTGCAGCTTCCGGGAACGCTTGAGGAGGGTATGAAAGCAAAGAGCGAGTATATCCGCAGCTTTGCCGGAAAAGAAACACCGCTGGTGTTTTTGTGCCCGGACGGATTCTCAGAAGAGGAAGAAAAACTCGAAGAGCAGCTGGAAAAAAACGGTTTCCGTCTGGTCGCACGGCTTACCGGCATACAGTCCGCGGACGGCCTGCAGCGGTTTTCTTTCGCGCTTCGCAGTCTGCTGTACAGCGGCGAATGGAAAGTGAAAAAAATACTTGCATCTGCGGATGCATTATAGTATAATATATCTTGTTGTGAGTAAAGAGATGGTCCGCTGTTGCAAAAAGGCATTAAGAACATCCAGGGTAAAAAAAGGAGATAAAGAAATGAACGACATTATTAAGAAAATCGAAGATGCACAGTTAAAAGCAGAAGCACCGGAGTTCCGCGTTGGTGATACCGTTAAAGTTTACGGTAAAATCAAAGAGGGTAACCGCGAGCGTATCCAGGTATTCGAAGGCGTTGTCCTGAAAAGACAGGGCGGCGGAAGCAAAGAGACCTTCACTGTTCGTAAGAGCTCTAACGGCGTAGGCGTTGAGAAAACATGGCCGGTACACTCTCCGAACGTTGAGAAAGTAGAAGTTATCAGACGTGGTAAAGTAAGACGTGCGAAACTGAACTACTTAAGAGACCGTGTTGGTAAAGCAGCGAAAGTGAAAGAGCTGGTAAAATAATAAGTCGTTAAAAGGATGGCCGGAGGAACATGAGCAATTGTGTTTCTCCGGTTTTGTCTTACGGAGAATTACACTATGGGTATGAATACCAGATATGTAAAAGAATATTTCTACAAGAAAAAGATCCGTTCCATGTTTGTATGGAATCTGGAAATCATCGCAGCGATTCTTCTTGCGGCGGCATTTTCCTGGTTTTTCTGCAGAAGTGTCGTGGTGCAGGAGGGCTCGATGGAGCCGACTCTCGTGCCGGGGGAGCGTGTGCTGATGGACTCCGCCTGGTACCGCTTAAGTTCTCCGAAACGCGGGGATATCATCGCGTTCCGGACGAGTGAGGACAAGAAGGCGAGCATCCACATCAAGCGTGTGATTGCGCTGCCGGGCGAGACGGTACAGATCAAAGACGGACAGATCCTCATCAACGGGGAAGTCTATAATGAAAAAGATGAATTTCCGGCCATCACAAACGCGGGACTTGCCTCCGAGCCGATCACGGTCGGGAAGGGACAGTACTTTGTGCTCGGCGACAACCGGAACAACAGCGAGGACAGCCGCCACAACGGCATGGGACTCGTGGATTCGGACCGCATTGTCGGAAAGCTCTGGTTTACGATTTCGCCGTGGAAGAAAATCGGTTTCGTGTAAACGCAGCATAGAAGGAGAAGAAACATGAATTATCAGTGGTACCCGGGTCATATGACGAAGGCCCGCAGACAGATGCAGGAAGACTTAAAGCTCATCGACCTGATGATTGAGCTGGTCGATGCGAGAGTTCCTGCAGCGAGCCGCAACCCGGATATAGATGAACTTGGAAAGAACAAAGCACGGCTGATCCTGCTGAACAAATCGGACCTTGCCGATGAGCGCGGAAACGATGCCTGGATGGAATATTTCAAAGGAAAGGGATATTCTGTTGTGAAGGTCAATTCCCGTTTCGGAGCCGGTATGAAAGCGATCAACAGCGCCGTACAGGAGGCCTGCAAAGAGAAAATCGAGCGCGACCGCAAACGCGGCATCCTGAACCGTCCGGTCCGCGCGATGGTTGTCGGTATTCCAAACGTCGGAAAATCGACATTTATCAATGCGTATGCGGGCAGAGCCTGTGCGAAGACCGGAAACAAACCGGGCGTCACGAAGGGAAAACAATGGATCCGTTTGAGTAAACAGCTGGAGCTTCTGGACACACCTGGTATCCTGTGGCCGAAGTTTGAGGACCAGCAGGTGGGACTGCATCTTGCGATGATCGGTTCCATCAACGATGAGATCCTGAACGTGGAGGAGCTGGCGCTGTCCGTCATCGATTATCTGACGGCAGAGTATCCGGGAACGCTGGAGAAACGCTTTGGCTTTGAAGGTGTGACGGATCGTGTGGAAATCCTGGGTGAGATTGCGCGTGTGCGCGGCTGCCTGAAAAAGGGAAATGAGCTCGATTACGAAAAAGCAGCACGGCTTCTGATGGATGATTTCCGGAGCGGAAAGCTCGGCAGAATCACGCTGGAAAAACCGGAATAAATGGATTTATCAAAATAAAAAATGCGGAGAACAACGATGACAGAGAAAAAACAATCGATATCCGCCATACGGGAAATTTTTGCGGCAGCTTCGGAGACGGAGCTGCCCGCCCTTTATCTGGAATATGAAGAGGATTCCCGTGCCGGCGTACAAAATCTGATTCAAAAATACCAGAAACAGGAAGAGGCCTTAAAAAAAGAGCGCGAGCGCACGGAACAGATGAAGATCTACGAACACAAATATGAGGATCTTGGCTGGATCTGCGGCATCGACGAGGTCGGAAGAGGCCCTCTGGCGGGCCCTGTGGTCGCAGGTGCGGTCATTCTGCCGCGTGACAGTAAAATCCTGTATCTGAACGATTCCAAGCAGCTGACGGCCAAAAAACGCGACGAGCTGTACGATGTGATCATGCGCGAGGCAGTGGCCGTCGGCATCGGCTATGCCTCCCCGGCGCGGATCGACGAGATCAATATTTTACAGGCAACGTACGAGGCGATGCGGGAGGCGATCAGCAAGCTTTCCGTGAAGCCGGATGTACTCTTAAACGATGCGGTGAAAATCCCGCAGGTGGACATCCGCCAGGTGCCGATCATCAAGGGAGATGCCAAGAGTGTTTCGATTGCGGCGGCAAGTATTGTTGCGAAGGTGACAAGGGACCGCCTGATGGAAGAGTACGACAAGGTGCTTCCGGGCTACGGTTTTGCATCGAACAAGGGCTACGGTTCGGCAGAGCATATCGCTGCTTTAAAAGAAATCGGCCCGTCACCGATCCACCGGCAGTCGTTTATCGGCCATTTCGTGTAAAGGCACTGCATCAAAAAAAGGAGAGGGTATCGCATTTGAACCAGCGGGAAGTAGGAACGAGACAGGAGAGCCGTGCGGCAGAATATCTGGAAAGCCTGGGATATCACATCCTAGTGCGGAATTTCCGGTGCCGCTTCGGTGAGATCGACCTGATCGCAAAACAGGACGACACATACATTTTTATCGAAGTAAAATACCGCACCGGCCGGACAGCCGGAGACCCGACAAGCGCCGTGGATGGAAAGAAACAGAAGAAAATTTCAAAAACAGCAGATTACTACCGCATGCTCCACCAGATCCCGATGGATGTGCCCTGCCGTTTCGACGTCGTGGCAGAGACACCGGAGGAGATCCGCGTCTATGCGAACGCGTTTTATTATCAGGGGAGCGGCTGGTAGGAAGGGAGTTTTTATGATACCAATTCAATGGAAACAAAACGATAAAAAAACGATGCATGTCAACGAGGCGGAAAACGGCGTGGTCTATCTGACCTGGCCGGCGATTGAGAAAATTGAGGGCATCCGCCATGCATTTTCCACACGGATCGGCGGGGTGAGTAAGGAACATCTTTCCAGCATGAATCTCAGCTTTTCGCGCGGCGACGATCCGGCGAATGTGCGGGAGAATTACAGAAGATTCTGTGAGGCGGCGGGGTTTGAAGTGGAAAACATTGTTACCTCCGATCAGGCACACACAACGAAGGTCCGTTATGTGACGAAAGCAGACTGCGGCAGCGGCGTGACAAGAGACCGCGATTTTCATGATATTGACGGTATGATCACTGACGAGCCGGGCGTCGTACTTGCGACATTCTATGCGGACTGCGTGCCGCTCTACTTTGTCGACCCGGTGCACCGTGCAATTGGACTTTCACATTCCGGCTGGCGTGGAACGGTCCACAAGATGGGACAGGCAACGCTCGATGCGATGCACGAACGGTTTGGAACAGAAGCAAAAGATGTGATCGCAGCCGTCGGCCCGTCGATCTGCCAGGACTGCTACGAGGTGAGCGGTGACGTGATCGAAGAGTTCCGGGCAGCATTCCCGGAAACACTGCATGAGAAACTGTTCTACGGAAAACCAGATGGAAAATACCAGTTAAATCTCTGGGAGGCGAATCATCAGATCCTTCTTGCAGCAGGAGTGCCGGAGAAGCAGATTCATCTGCCGAACCTCTGCACCTGCTGCAACCCGGATTTCCTGTATTCCCACCGTGCATCGAAGGGAAAAAGAGGAAACCTCGCGGCATTCCTTTCCTTGGTCTGAAAACAGGATCGAAAACAGAATAGAAAGCATCAAAAAACGGACCTGGAAAAAACAGATCCGTTTTTTTGCTGTATGCATCCGGCGGACACAAAATCGATTATCTGTGTTTTGCCAGCAGCTTATTGATTTTCTCTGTCGTAGACTGTACTTTTGCAACGGATACGTCGTGGTTAAGCGTATCGATGATGCTTGCCATATATTTGCTCATCTCAGCCGGCTCATACCAAGGACGGGAAACGAGTTCCGGTGTACGGTAGGTCAGGTCGGTGGTGATGACTTTGCTGATATAGCCTTTCTCATAGTAAGCATCGAATTTCTCCAGACCATCGGTGAAGAGGCCGAAGGTGGTGCAGACAAAGACGTGGTCAGCGCCGCGCTCTTTGACCTGTTTTGCAACGTCGAGCATACTCTCACCGGAGGAGATCATATCGTCGATGATGACAACATCTTTTCCTGCTACGGAATCGCCGAGAAACTCATGTGCCACGATCGGGTTCTTTCCGTTTACGATGGTGGAGTAATCTCTTCTCTTATAGAACATACCCATATCGACGCCGAGCACGTTGGAGAAGTATACGGCACGCGCCATCGCTCCCTCGTCCGGGCTGATGATCATCAGATGATCGTTGTCGATCGTCAGATCCGGAACGGAACGAAGAAGGGCTTTTAAAAACTGGTAGGTTGGCATGAAGTTGTCAAAGCCGCCGAGCGGAATTGCGTTCATGACACGAGGATCGTGTGCGTCGAAGGTGATAAAGTTGGAAACACCCATGTTCATCAGCTCCTGCAGAGCAAGTGCGCAGTCGAGAGACTCACGTTTGGTGCGCTTATGCTGTCTTCCTTCATAAATGAAAGGCATGATTACGTTGATCCGGTGTGCTTTTCCTGTTGCAGCAGCGATGATACGTTTCAGATCCTGATAATGGTCATCCGGTGACATGTGGTTCTCGTAGCCGCAGACCTTGTAGGTGATGCTGTAGTTGCAGACATCAACCAGGATGTAAAGATCGGCACCGCGGACGGATTCGTTGATCTTTCCTTTTGCTTCGCCGGAACCGAAACGCGGGCACTCGCAGTCAATCAGAAAAGAATCCTCGGAATATCCGGAAAAGGAAACCCCGTTGCGGCGCTCGGCGAGCTCTTTACGGAACTGAACCAGATACGCATCAACTTTTTTTGCCATTTCCATACTGCCCGGCAGAGCTGCGAGCTTTAACGGAGCAACCGGAATGGAATTTTCAAGTAAATCTAAATTAGCCATACAAACCTCCAGTAATCGACATTTTTTACAAACCATTTACTTCCTATTTATATCATCTTGGGAAAGGGCGCGTCAAGCAAAAAACGAAAGAATCCTTGCTTTTTGTGCAGGTTGTTGTTATTATAATGGATGAATGTCCGGAAGGTATGCAAAAAAAGCACGCTTTTTACTGGGCAAAGAGAAGTTATAAAGAAGTAAATGGAAAGGCCAAAACGTAAGATCTGTGAAAAACAAGACGAAACACATTATCAAGACAATAGAACCGGGCAGTATTGCCGAAGAACTGGAACTCGAACCGGGAGATGAACTGCTCCGCGTGAACGGGGAAATTATCGAGGACGTCTTCGATTACCACTTCCAGACCAACGACACGTATCTGGAACTCACGATCCGGAAAAAGGACGGCGAGGAATGGGACCTGGAAATCGAAAAAGAGTATGACGAGGAAATCGGCATCACATTCGAGAACGAGTTCATGGATCAGTACCGTTCCTGCAGCAACAACTGCATTTTCTGCTTCATCGATCAGATGCCGCCGGGAATGCGTCCCACCTTGTATTTTAAGGATGACGATTCGCGTCTGTCCTTCCTGCAGGGAAATTATATTACACTGACCAACATGAGCGACCACGATATCGACCGGATTATCCGCTACCATCTGGCACCGATCAATATTTCGTTCCAGACAACGAACCCCGAGCTCCGCTGCAAAATGCTGCACAACCGTTTTGCGGGCAATATCTTTCCGAAGGTCCAGCGCCTTTACGAGGCGGGAATCGAGATGAATGGACAGATTGTGCTCTGCAAGGGATACAACGACGGCGCAGAGCTGGAGCGCAGTATTTCGGATCTGTCAAAATATCTGCCGCATCTGAAAAGTGTTTCGGTTGTCCCGGTCGGACTTTCGAAGTACCGCGACGGACTGGCGCCTCTGGAACCGTTTACCAGGGAGGATGCAAAAGAAGTTCTTGCCACGATTCACAAATGGCAGAAAAAGCTGTATGAACAGTGGGGACTTCACTTTATCCATGCTGGTGATGAATGGTATCTGCTGGCGGGAGAGCCGATCCCGGAGGAGGAAAATTACGATGGCTATATCCAGCTGGAAAACGGAGTGGGAATGCTCCGGCTTCTGGAGGACGAGGTTGCGGAAGAACTTTCGAAACGAGAAGGGGACGACCGTCACCGCCATGTAACGATTGCGACCGGAAAAGCTGCGGCGCCGTCGTTGGAAAAACACATGCAGAAAATTCGTGAAAAATATCCGAATGTACAGGCGGAGGTTATCACGATTATCAACTATTTCTTTGGAGAATCCATTACCGTATCCGGTCTGATTACCGGAAAGGATCTGATGGAGCAGTTAGAGGGAAGAGATCTTGGCGACTGCCTGCTGCTTCCGTGCAACATGCTCCGTTCGGGAAAAAACGTCTTTCTCGATGATGTGACGGTGGAAGAGGTGGAAGAGCGCCTGAAAACACCGGTACAGATTATCGATGAGCCGGGCAGCGACCTGGTGAAAGCCGTTGTGGAGGAAAACCAGGAGACGATACACAGAAGGAGAACAATGTATGAGCAAGCCGATTGTAGCAATTGTGGGCCGGCCAAACGTGGGTAAATCCACCCTGTTTAATGTATTAGCCGGAGACAATATTTCGATTGTAAAAGACACACCGGGTGTAACCCGTGACCGTATTTATGCCGACGTGGAGTGGCTGAACCACAAATTTACGCTGGTAGACACCGGCGGTATTGAGCCGGAATCCAAAGATATCATTCTCTCCCAGATGAGAGACCAGGCGCAGATCGCCATTGATACCGCAAATGTCATCATCTTCATCACTGACGTCCGTCAGGGCCTTGTAGATGCCGATGCAAAAGTAGCTGATATGCTCAGAAGAAGCCGCAAGCCGGTTGTGCTGGTGGTCAACAAAGTCGACAACTTCGACCGTCAGATGATGGATGTTTATGAATTCTATAACCTCGGCATCGGAGAGCCGCACGCCATTTCCGCATCCGGAAAGCTCGGCATCGGCGATATGCTCGATGAGGTGACAGGATACTTTGATCCGGAGATGGAAAACGAGGAGGAGAGCGAGATTCCGCGCATCGCCATTGTCGGAAAACCGAACGTCGGAAAATCCTCCCTGGTCAACAAACTGCTGGGCTCGAACCGTGTCATCGTATCCGATATCGCCGGAACGACGCGCGATGCGATCGATACCACGATCATGCACAATGGAAATGAATATATTTTCATCGATACCGCAGGTCTTCGAAAGAAAAACAAGATCAAAGAGGAGCTGGAGCGGTACAGCATCATCCGTACAGTATCTGCCGTAGAGCGCGCAGATGTCGTCGTTCTTCTGATCGATGCAACCGAGGGTGTCACCGAGCAGGATGCCAAAATTGCCGGTATCGCCCATGAGCGTGGAAAAGGTATGATCATTGCGGTAAATAAATGGGATGCCTTGGAAAAAGATGACAAGACGATCTACCGCTTTACCGAAAAAGTAAGAAATACATTGGCTTACATGCCGTACGCAGAGCTTCTTTTCATCTCTGCGAAGACAGGACAGCGTCTTCCGAAGCTGTTCGAGACGATCGACATGGTTCTGCAGTACCAGAACCTGCGCGTACAGACCGGTGTCCTGAACGAGATTCTGACCGAGGCAATGGCAATGCAGCAGCCGCCGTCAGACCGTGGAAAACGACTGAAAATCTACTACATGACACAGGTTTCGGTCAAACCGCCGACATTTGTTATTTTCGTCAACGACAAAGAACTGATGCATTTCTCCTATGTTCGATATCTGGAGAATAAAATCAGAGAGTCGTTCGGCTTCCGCGGCACACCGCTGAAATTCATCATCAGAGAACGAAAAGAGAAGGAGCAGTAAAGAGTTATGGTACGGATCATATGCCTTTTGATCGGATACGCATTTGGCCTTTTTCAGACCTCATATATTTATGGAAGGACGAAGGGAATTGATATCCGGGAACACGGCAGCGGAAACGCAGGAACGACCAACGCGCTCCGGACTTTAGGGAAAAAAGCAGGCGCCATCACGCTTGCCGGCGACTGCATCAAATGCATTCTGGCGGTCCTGACGGTACGCCTGATCTTCGGTGCATCGCACCCGGAAATGCTGAAACTGCTGACGGTGTATGCTGCGGCTGGAACGATTCTCGGCCACAACTTCCCGTTTTACTTAGGCTTCCGCGGCGGAAAAGGAATCGCTGCGACCGCGGGTCTGATTATCTCGTTTGACTGGAGAATCACGCTGGTCTGTGCAGCGCTGTTTTTCCTGAATCTTGCAGTAACACACTATGTTTCCCTCGGTTCCATGATGGTTTACGTTGTCTTTTTTGCGATGGCCGTTATCATGGGACAGGCGGGCTGCTTTGCGCTGGAACCGCCGTATCTCTATGAGATGTACGTGGTGATCGCACTTCTTGCCGTGCTTGCCTTCTGGGAGCACCGTGCAAACATCAAGCGCCTCATCGCGGGAACAGAGCGGAAAACGTATTTATCCAAAAAGTCGGAGAAATAAAATATGGCAAAGATTAGTATCATCGGAGCAGGAAGCTGGGGAACCGCCCTCGGCCTCCTGCTCTGCAACAACGGGCATGACGTGACGATCTGCTCGGAAAATGAAAAGGAAATTGAGAGCTTAAAGGAACACAGAGAGCATCTGACGAAGCTTCCGGGCGTAAAACTGCCGGATGAAATGAAGTTCACCTGCGATGTGCGCGGCTCCCTTTCAGGACAGGACATCCTTGTGATGGCAAAAGCATCCCCGTACGTGCGAACCACATGTAAAAAGTATGCGGCGGATATTCCGGACGGCCAGCTCATCGTCAATGTGGCAAAAGGCGTGGAAGCCGATACCCTGATGACGATGTCTCAGATCATCGAGGAGGAAGTGCCGGGAGCGAATGTCGTTGTTCTCTCCGGACCGAGCCACGCAGAGGAAGTCGGCCGTGGCCTGCCGACCACGATCGTTGTCGGCGCGCATGACCGCGAGAGCGCACTGTATGTGCAGAATGTGTTCATGAGTCCGGTCTTCCGCGTTTACACAAGCCCGGACATCACGGGAATTGAACTTGGCGGAGCTCTGAAAAATGTCATCGCACTGGCAGCCGGAACGGCGGATGGTCTTGGCTACGGCGACAATACGAAAGCGGCTCTGATTACCCGCGGGATCGCGGAAATTGCACGGCTCGGTACGGCGATGGGTGCCCATGCGGAAACCTTCTACGGTCTTTCCGGTATCGGCGACCTGATTGTAACGTGTGCTTCCGTTCACAGCCGGAACCGGAAAGCCGGATACCTGATCGGCCAGGGCAGAACGATGCAGCAGGCGATGGATGAGGTTCAGATGATCGTCGAGGGCGTCTATTCCGCAAAAGCGGGTCTTACCCTGTCGAAAAAATTCGGAATCGAAACGCCGATCATTCAGGCAGTCAATCAGGTTCTGTTTGAAAACAAAAACCCGAAACAGGCTGTGGATGAACTGATGCAGCGTATGAAAAAAGACGAACTCGCCCCGGATCTCTGGGAGCGGTAAAAATAAGAAACCTGTCACTTCTGTGAAATGATACAGAGACGGCAGGTTCTTTTTTTGTGCAGACCGAAATTTTTCAGCAAAAATACGGGAAAAAGATGACAATACTTTCGAAATCAAGTATAGTAATAGAAAGCGGAATAATTTTAACTGAAAAGATGCGGAGGAAAATACAGCAGGAGGAAGAAAGAATGAGAGGAGTAGAAACAAGAATTCAGGAAATCCGCCATGCCATTTTTACGGAAGTTGCAAAAATGGCGTATGACGTGGACTCCCCGGTGGAAAAGACGATCGAGGAAATTCCTTACCGTGTAATTCCCGGTGAGGTCGGAAATTTTAGAAATGATGTGTTTCTGGAGCGGGCGATTGTAGGAGAGCGGCTTCGCCTTGCAATGGGACTTCCGTGCAGAAGCGCGGCAGAGCACGCCCCGATCTCGGACAATATCAAACTGGCGGACCAGGCGGAGACGTATTATACACCGCCGCTCATTAATGTCATCAAATTTGCATGCAACGCCTGTCATGAAAAACGGGTTCTGATCACGGAGGGATGTCAGGGGTGTCTTGCACATCCGTGCGTGGAAGTCTGTCCGAAAAAGGCCATTACGCTGGACCGCACCAATGGACGATCCTATATTGATCAGGATAAATGCGTCAAATGTGGTCAATGTGCCAAGGTATGCGGATACCAGGCTATTATCATTCAGGAGCGTCCGTGTGCGAGAGCCTGCGGAATGGATGCCATCGGTTCAGATGAGAACGGAAAAGCGGATATCGATTACGAGAAATGTGTATCCTGCGGCCAGTGTCTCGTCAACTGCCCGTTCGGCGCTATTTCGGACAAATCCCAGATCTTCCAGGTAATCCGTGCGATCCAGTCGGGAGAGCGCGTCTATGCAGCGCTGGCACCGGCGTTTGTCGGCCAGTTCGGACCGAAAGTAACGCCTGGAAAACTGCGTGCGGCGATGAAAAAGCTCGGTTTTGCGGATGTCTTTGAAGTTGCGATCGGAGCGGATCTCTGTGCGGCACAGGAGGCAGAGGATTTTGTGAACGAAGTTCCGGAGAAACTGCCGTTTATGGCGACATCCTGCTGTCCGGCCTGGTCTGTAATGGCGAAGAAACTGTTCCCGGATTACGCAAACTGTATCTCGATGGCACTGACTCCGATGACGCTGACGGCGCGTCTGATCAAGAAACACAATCCGAATGCGAAGGTTGTCTTTGTCGGACCGTGTGCGGCGAAAAAACTGGAGGCCATGCGCCAGTCTGTCCGCAGTGAGGTGGACTTCGTTCTGACGTTTGAAGAGATGTCGGGCATTTTCGATGCGCGCCAGGTAGATGTGAGTGCACTTGAGGAAGATCCGGACGGCGTCAGCGATGCATCGGTGGACGGAAGAAACTTTGCTGTCTCCGGCGGCGTTGCAAAATCTGTGGAAAATGTAATCCGTGAAAAATACCCGGACCGCGAAATCAAGATGGCAAATGCAGAAGGTCTGAAGGAATGCCGGAAACTGCTGACAATGGCGAAGGCCGGAAAGTACAACGGTTATCTTCTCGAAGGCATGGCCTGTCCGGGCGGATGCGTGGCAGGAGCCGGCACGATGCAGTCAATCAAAAAGTCGCAGGCGGCAGTCAACAAATATGCGGCGCAGGCAAAACACAAGATTTCCAGCCAGACAGAATATGTAAAAGAACTGGACAAGCTGGTAGACTAAAAAGAACAGCAAGGTGGAGACAAAAGTGAAAAAGAAAAGAAAGATGGGCTTTGCGGCAGCGATTCTTGCAATGGTACTTCTGTTTGCAGGATGCGGCCAGACAGAGACAAAGACGGAGAGCAGCACAGCGGCATCGGAAACAGAAGATGAGACACTGGTCCATGTGCTTGCATTAAAAGGACCGACCAGCATGGGAATGGTAAAAATGATGAGCGATAACGACAGCAAAGAATCACCTGCGGACACGTTTGAACTTGCCGCTGCCCCGGATGAGGTCAGCGCAAAACTGGTACAGGGAGAGGTGGATATCGCCGCGGTTCCGGCGAACCTTGCAAGCGTACTCTACAACAAGACAAACGGCGGCGTGCAGGTGCTCGCAGTCAATACGCTCGGTGTCCTTTATATCGTCGAGGACGGCGATACCGTACATTCCATTGCGGATCTGAAAGGCAGAACCATTTATGCGGGCGGCAAAGGTGCAACTCCGGAGTATGCTTTGAATTATATCCTCGAAAAGAACGGCCTCGTACCGGGTGAGGACGTAACGATCGAGTGGAAGAGCGAACACGCCGAGTGCGTGGCAGCACTTGCAGAAGATGCCGATGGAATCGCCATGCTGCCGCAGCCGTTTGTAACGACGGCACAGACGAAAAAAGAAACGCTGCGCACCGCACTTGACCTGACCGAAGAATGGAACAAAATCCAGGAGTCCGAAGGAACGGCGAGCACACTGGTGACAGGTGTTACCGTTGTGCGCACTGCCTTTGCCAAGGAGCATCCGGAAGCAGTTGCAGACTTCATGGAAGCTTACCAGGCATCCGTATCCTACGTAACCGAAAACACGGATGAGGCGGCAAAACTGATCGGGGATTATGACATTGTTCCGGAGGCAGTCGCAAAGAAAGCGCTTCCGGCATGCAACATTGTCTGCATCACCGGTGATGAGATGAAAGAGAAGCTTTCCGGTTATCTCGGTGTACTCAAAGACCAGAACCCGGAGGCAGTCGGAGGAGAACTTCCAGGAGATGACTTCTATTATTCCGAATAAAAACAAAAAAGAGAAACAGAGAAAAACGAAGCGCTGGCCGATCGTGTTCTGGCTTATGATCTGGCAGGCGGTAAGCGTTTTTGTCGGGCAGGAGATCCTTCTGGCATCTCCTGCTGCTGTTTTGAAACGCCTTTTTACGCTTGTAACAGAACAGGTCTTCTGGCAGTCCCTGCTGTTTTCCGGAGCACGCATCGGAGCCGGATTCCTTCTTGGTGCGGCGGCGGGAATTGCAGGAGCTGCACTTGCCGGTCGGTTTTCCATTGCAGAAGAACTCCTGACGCCGCTGGTTGCAGCAGTGAAAGCAGTGCCGGTCGCTTCTTTTGTGATTCTGATCCTGATCTGGGTTTCTTCGAAGAATCTTTCGGTTGTGATTTCGTTTCTGATGGTATTTCCGATCCTGTATACAAACACGCGGAACGGCCTACGGGAACTGGACACAGCGCTTTTGGAGATGACAGACGTTTTTCAGGTTCCGCGGCCGGTGCGGCTGCGCTGGGTGATCCTGCCGCAGCTGTACCCATATATCCGGACGGGATGTTCACTTTCCCTCGGCCTTTGCTGGAAGGCCGGAACGGCAGCAGAAGTAATCGGCATTCCGAACCGATCCATCGGAGAGCATCTGTATCAGGCAAAAATATATCTCGACACACCGGGACTCTTTGCCTGGACGGCAGCGATCGTGTACGCCAGCTTCTGTCTCGAAAAAGCTGTTTTAAAAGGAATGGATCTTGCAGAAAAAAGGATGCTGGTGATGAAATGAGAGAAGATACGATTGAAATCTGCCATCTGAAAAAAGCGTATGGAGAACACGTTATTTTTTCGAATCTTACGATGGAACTGAAAAAAGGAGCAGTGACCTGTCTGATGGCTCCTTCCGGGGCTGGAAAGACAACCCTGCTGCGGATTCTGGCAGGCCTGGAGCAGGCGGACGGCGGAAAAATCGGGGGACTGGAAGCCTTAAGAAAAAGTATGGTTTTTCAGGAACCGCGGCTGGCAGAAGAACTGACAGCTGCAGCCAATATCCAGCTCGCGGTAAGGCGCCGCATGTTTGGAAAAGAAAAAAGAAGCTCCCGTCATCTTGTGGAGGAGATGGAGGAACTCGGCCTTTCGGGCTGTGAAAACCAGGCTGTATCGGAACTGTCGGGCGGCATGCGCCAGCGGGTGGCGGTTCTGCGGGCCATGCGCATGGACGCAGATTTCCTCCTTTTGGATGAGCCGTTCCGGGGACTGGATGCGGGGACGAAAAAGAAAACGATGAACTATATCCGCAGAAAAGGAAAAGAAAAAACGATGCTTCTGGTCACGCATGATTTAGAAGAAGCCGAAGCAATGGGGGACTGGATCTGCACCTGCAGCAGACTGGATGGTATCCTCGAAATAAAGAGAAACAGAAAAAGCAGCACAGAAATCTGAAACGGAAAGAAACAGATTTTCTGTGCTGCTTTTGCTGTGAATCCGCAGTTACAGCAGGTCATCCGGTATGGAAGCAGAGCGGAGCTGTTCGTCCATCGTGTCGATGAGCGCCATGTCGGCTTCAGAAAGTTCGAAGTCGAAGACATCCGCGTTGGCAAAAATGCGGTCCGGCTGTGTCGATTTCGGGATGACACTGATGCCCTGCTGGACGAGGTAGCGGAGGCCGATCTGTGCTTCAGTGCGTACATACTTTTCTGCCAGCTGCTGCATAATCTCACGGTTCAGATAAAGACCTCTTGCGAGCGGCGCATACGCTTGAACGGCGATTCCATGTGAACGGCAGAAAGCGATGAGCGGTTTCCGGTTCCAGAGCGGATGGCATTCGATCTGGTTGACGGCCGGGATGACGCCGGAAAATTCAAAGAGGGCGGTAAGGTGCGGCTCCTCGAAGTTGCTGACGCCGATCGATTTTGCACGCCCGGATTCGCGGATTTTTTCGAGTGCGCGCCACGTCTCCGGGTAGCAGCCCGGCACCGGCCAGTGAATCAGGTAAAGATCAACGTAGTCGAGACGGAGACGGTCGAGGCTGCGGTTGAAGGCACCTTCGATATCACCGACCCGCTGCGCGGTATTCCATACCTTTGTGGTAATAAAAAAATTTTCCCGCGGAATTCCGCTTGCGCGGATCCCGCGGCCGATGCTGTCCTCGTTTTTATAGGAGGAGGCGGTATCGATCAGACGGTAGCCGTATTTTGCCGCGGTGACAATTGCTTTTTCTGCCTCTTTTTCTGTCGATTTGTAAGTGCCAAGCCCCAGAAGCGGCATCGCTCTGCCGTCGTTCAATGTGATGGTTGGAATAGAAAGTGCCATAAAAACCCTCCGTATCTTGAATCAAAAAAAGATTCTGCCGTATTTCTCTCATAATTATGTTTAGTATAACATGAAAATTTAAAGAAATCAGACCAAATATATTAAAAAAGTTTAACACAATCGGGAAATGAAAAAAAATAACAAGCCACGCAAGAAAAAAGAAGGATGCCAGGACGGCCAGTACGGCGAATTGTACAGAAATTTTGTGGAGGCTGTATTGATTTTGTGCATGAAATAGAGTATAATAAACTTGAATTGATATTTATTTATCATTCCCTGTACAATCTGCAGGATGTTTCAGGAAAACAAAAGCGGACGAAACGGACGGCAGAGGAAAATACCAGGGACAGAGGAGGCCATATTATGCATTTATTATATGACGAGAATGGAAATCCCATTCCGCACGGAGCTCACGACGAGCACCATCATCACCATGACCATCATCACGAGGGAGAAGACTGCGGACATGCCTGCAATGCATGCGGTTCCGAAGAAAAATGCAAGGACGAGAATCTTGCCCTTTTAACCTATATGCTGCAGCACAATGAACATCACGCAGCAGAACTCGACGAGATGGCCGACAAACTGGAAAAAGCCGGAATGGCGGACGCCGCAAAACAGATCAGGGAGGGAGTATCCGATTTCCAGAAAGGCAATATGCGCCTGTCCCTTGCACTGACGCTTGTAAAAGAGCATTTGAAAGAAGTTAAGTAGAGGAGGCGTAAGCTATGTGCCTTGCAACGGTATACAAAAATCCGGAAAACACAGTTGTCTGTAAAAATGTAAGCCGCATCGATGTCGATGGAGAATACGTTCTCATCCGTGACATCCTGGGCGAAGAGATCAGACTGCAGGGTAAGATCAAAATGGTAGATCTTGCAAACAGCATCGTAGAGCTGGACTGTGAATGATAATTGGTTGACGGAACCAGTTATTCTATAAAAGCGGTTTTAAGACCCCGGGGTCTGCGAATCGGAACAAACAGAACAGGCGAACCGGGACTTAGAATAGGAATATATCATATTAAAGCGGAGGTAAATTGAATTATGAAACTTTCAGAAGAGATGAAAAACAAGACCCTTCTGTCTTTTGAGCTGTTCCCACCAAAGACAGAGAAGGGACTGCAGAATCTGCCGGGTACCATCGACCACCTGATGAAATATAACCCGTCTTACATTTCCTGTACATACGGAGCAGGCGGCGGAAACGTCGGAGCAAACCGTGAAGTATGTCAGATGATCAAAAATGCCGGAACCACACCGGTTACTCATTTCACCGTTATCAAAAACACAAAAGAAGGAATTAAAGAACAGCTGGATCAGTATCTGGCTGACGGCGTAGACCACATGCTGGCACTGCGCGGTGATATTCCGCTTGGCGAGACCACAACCTGCGGTGACTTTGACTACGCTACGGATCTTGTAAAATTCGTACGTGATACCTACGGCGACAAATTTGAAATCGCTGTTGCAGGTTCACCGGAAGGCCACATCTCCTGCAGAAGTCTGGAGTCTGATATCGCAGTTCTGAAACAGAAACAGGACAACGGAGCTGACTACATCATGACACAGCTCTGCTGGGATATGGAGCAGTTCAAATACTGGCTCGATGCAATCCGTAAAGCAGGAATCACCATGCCGGTAGACGTTGGAGTTATGCCGATCCTGGATCAGGCAGCTACCATCAACATGGCACTTTCCAGAAACGGCTGTGTGATGGACAGAGAGCTTTCCAGAATGATCTCCAGACACTGGCTGTTCCCGAACCCATTTGCAGCAAAAGATGCAGAGGGCAAACCGTTCGACGTATTCTACGACAAGAAAGTTGCAGAGTTCAAAGAAGAGGGTATCGAATATACCGTAAAACAGATTGATGCATACCGTGCACTCGGTGTCAATGGAATTCATCTGTATGCACTGAATAAATGGAAAGACGTATCTGAAATCATCGACAGATCCGGCCTTTGCACACTGGTTTAATGAATTAATTACTTGAATTTGGGAGGCATCCGATTTTTATGGCACACGTAATAGCTGTCGCCGGAAAAGGCGGCGTTGGAAAAACAACATTATGCGGCTTGCTGATCCAGTATCTCTGCGAGTCAGGAAAAGGTCCTGTTCTTGCGGTTGATGCGGACGCAAACTCAAACCTGAATGAGGTACTCGGTGTAGAAGTAGAAGCTACCCTTGGAGATATCCGGGAGGAGATTGCCCGTGCAGAGATGGCATCCAAAAACCCGATTCCGGCAGGTATGAGCAAGGCAGATTATGCGGAATTTAAATTTGCAGGCGCTCTGACTGAGGAAGATGATTTTGACCTGCTTGTGATGGGAAGAACACAGGGAAAAGGCTGCTACTGCTTCGTCAATGGACTTCTGCAGAATCAGCTTGCAAAGCTGTATCCGAATTACCCCTTCATGGTTGTGGATAACGAGGCAGGCATGGAGCATATCAGCCGTGGTATACTTCCGGGAATGGATACAGCTATTTTGGTCAGTGACTGCTCAAGAAGAGGAGTACAGGCCGCTGCGAGAATCGCGGAGCTGATCAAAGAATGCGATATGAAGCCGAAGCAGGTAGGACTGATCGTAAACCGTGCGCCGAATGGCGTGTTAAATGAGGGAACCCGTGAGGAGATTGAAAAACAGGGATTAACTCTCCTTGGCGTTGTTCCGCACGATGATCAGGTTTATGAATATGACTGTGACGGAAAACCAACCGTACGTCTGCCGGAAGACTCTCCGGTACGCGCGGCATTAAAGAAAATCGTAGAAAACCTTGATTTATAAAAACAGAGAATCTGCCCTCCGCTTTGTACACGCTGCAGACGGAGGGATATTTCAAAAGTAAAATATCCCCCATGGGAGGATGTTTTTACCATAAAAATATTAAAATACAATCTTGAGGAGGACAAGATGAGCGAATTCAAATTAACAAGCGTAGAAGAATTCGAACAGGCCACGAATGAGCTCCTGGAAAATGGTGCAAAGGTTGGCGCTGACGCATGGCAGTTTCGTGTAAAAAACCAGACCCCGCACTGTAAATTCGGTGAGCAGGGAACCTGCTGCCGTATCTGTACGATGGGACCTTGCCGTATTACACCAAAGGCACCGAGAGGAATCTGCGGATGCGATGTACACGGTATTGTAGGACGTAACTTCCTGCGCTTTACAGCAGGCGGTTCCGCAACACATTCCGATCATGGCCGTGAGATCTGCCACACACTGCATGAGGCTGATCCAAACGGAAACTACAAAGTAAAAGATCCGGAGAAACTGATCCGTATCGCAAAAGAGTGGGGCGTAGAGACAGAAGGAAAAGATATTTACGATCTGGCACATGAGATGTCCGAGCTGGCTCTGATGGAGTATGGTAAACCGTTTGGAACACAGAGATTCCTGAAACGTGCTCCGCAGCACACACAGGAAATCTGGGAGAGAGAAGAAATCGCACCGCGTGCGATTGACCGTGAGGTTGCATGTTCTCTTCATATGACTCATATGGGATGTTCTTCCCTTCCGGAAGCACTCGTTCGCCAGTCCCTTCGTTCCGGACTTTCCGATGGATGGGGCGGCTCCATGATGGGTACCGAGTTCTCTGACGTACTGTTCGGAACTCCAAAGCCGATCGAAACCGAGGCAAACCTTGGTGTTATGAAAGAAGATGAAGTAAATATCATCGTTCATGGCCATGATCCGTCACTTTCCGAGATGATCTGCGAATACGCAGACGATCCGGAGATGATCGCATATGCAAAAGAAATGGGAGCAAAGGGAATCAACGTGGCAGGTGTCTGCTGTACTTCCAATGAAGTAGCAATGCGCCGCGGCGTGCCGATGGCAGGTAACTTCCTGCAGCAGGAAAACGTGGTACTGACCGGTGCCTGCGAGGCCATCGTTGTTGACGTACAGTGTATTTTCCCGGCCCTTGGACCTTTAAGCAAATGTTTCCATACTAAATTCGTTACCACCAGCCCGATTGCGCAGATGCCGGATGCAGAATACATTCGTTTCAACGCAAAAACAGCAGGTGAGAATGCAAAAGCCATCGTAAAAATGGCAATTGAAAACTTTAAAAACCGGAAACCGGAGCTGGTACATATCCCGCATATGAAGCAGAAAGCAACCGTTGGATACTCTTTTGAGTCCATCATCAAGACTCTGGATAAAGTAACCAATTCCCAGGTTGACCAGACCGGAACTCTGATGCCGCTGTGGCAGTGTGTGGCATCCGGCGTTATCCGCGGTGCAGTTGCCATGGTAGGATGCAACAACCCGAAAGTCCGTCCGGACACCGCTCACATCGAGCTGATGAAGAAGCTGATCGCGCACGACGTTATCATCGTTGCTTCCGGATGCTCTGCACAGGCAGCAGCAAGAGCAGGTCTGATGGACAAACGTGCTAAAGATCTCTGCGGTGCAGGTCTGAAACGTGTCTGCGAGCTGGCTGATATCCCGCCGGTACTCCACATGGGATCCTGCGTTGATATCTCCCGTATGATGGTTCTTGTAGCAGAACTTGCTAAAATCGGTAATGTCAATATTTCCCAGCTTCCGGTTGTCGGATGTGCTCCGGAGTGGATGTCTGAGAAAGCAGTTTCCATCGGAAACTATGTTGTAGCAACCGGTATCGATACTTACCTTGGCGTAGAGCCGTACGTATCCGGATCCACTGAGGTAACAGGACTCCTGACCAACGGTGTCCGCGACTGGGTTGAGGCAGCTTACACAGTAGAAAAAGACATCGACAAGCTGGGCGATGCAATGCTCGCACGAATCGAAGAGAAACGTGCCGCACTCGGCGTATAAAAAGGACAGGGCGGTCCCTGACGTAAAAAGAGACCGCCCTTTTTGAAGTGAAAAGGTGTAAAATGAAAATAGCAGTAACTGGAAAGGGCGGCGTAGGAAAAACAACCATCGCAGCCACCCTTGCAAGACTTTATGCAGAAGAAGGCCATCCGGTTCTGGCTGCAGATGTCGATCCGGATGCCAATCTGGGCCTTGCGCTTGGATTTCCGGAAGAAATCCTCGATTCGATCATTCCGATTACCAAAATGAGAAAACTGATCGAAGAGCGCACCGAGGCAAGTGCAGACAACCGGTTTTACAAGATAAATCCGAGAGTAAGTGATATCCCCGATAAATACAGCAAAGAGTACAATGGAGTCAAACTCCTGACGCTTGGCACCGTGGAGACGGCCGGAAGCGGCTGTGTCTGCCCGGAGCATGTGATGCTGCGGAGAATCATCAACAGCCTGGTCCTTCACAGAGGGGATGTTGTCATCCTCGACATGGAAGCAGGCCTTGAGCATCTGGGAAGAGGAACGACGGAGGGCATGGATATGTTCATCGTAGTCATCGAGCCGGGTGCAAGAAGTATTCAGACCTATAAGAATGTCAAACGTCTGGCCGAAGAGCTTGGCGTTCATCAGGTTCATGTCGTGGCAAACAAAGTACGCGACGAAAAAGATGAGGCATTCATACAGGACCGTATCCCCCCGGAGGATCTTCTGGGCATGGTCCACTACAACCCGGAAATTATGGAAGCGGACAGGGAAGGTTCGTCTCCATATGATTACAGCGCGGCTGCAGTAGAAGAGATACGGAAAATAAAAACAAAAATCGATAAGTCAAACATGCCTGGCATGGAAAAAGTGTGATAGGAGGAAAAACACATGACATTATTCGAGAGAGTATTTGGCGGAAATGATGCAGTATACGGTCTTACCGAAGCTGCCATTGATGCCGCAATCGCAGCAAACGGAGAGGAAAAAGCAGTCAGCTTCCCGGACACTGCTTACGCACTTCCGTGTTACTATGCTGTAACAGGAGTAAAGGTTACCAACTTAAAAGAGATGAAAGAGGCTCTTGGCGTGGTAAAATCTCTGATGACAAGAGAAAATCAGCTGAATGATGTATTTATGTCCGGTGTTGCAACTGCACTCTGCGCAGAGTTCATCGAGGCAATTAAATACATCGACGGTGCAAAACCATATGATGAGCCGTGCTACGGCCATTTAAGCGATGCCATCATCCGTGAGCTTGGTGTGCCGCTTGTAACAGGCGATATCCCGGGCGTAGCTGTTATCCTTGGAAGCGCTCCGACCGCACAGGAAGGCGTGGATCTGGTTAAGAGCTATCAGGCACAGGGTATTCTTGTAACACTGGTTGGCCGAATCATTGATCAGTGTCAGGAATTAGGATACAAGACCGGCGCAAACGTACGTGTCATCCCGCTTGGAAAAGACGTAACATCTGTAATCCACGTTGTATCCGTAGCAATCCGTGCAGCCCTGATCTTCGGTAACGTAACTGCAGGCGATGCAGGCGCACTGATGACCTACACCAAAGACCGTGTACCGGCATTCGTAAATGCTTTTGCTCCTCTGGATGATGTGATCGTTGCATGCGGCGCTGGTGCGATTGCACTTGGTTTCCCGGTTATCACAAACGATGACAAAGACGTTCCGGCTATTCCGAAGAGTCTCATTATCCAGAAGGACGTTTCCAAATTCAACGCAACTTCTCTGGAAGCCCGCGACATCAAGATTAAAATTACAAACATCGATATCCCGGTTGCATTCGCATCTGCATTTGAGGGCGAAATCATCCGCCGCGGTGATATGCAGGTTGAGTTTGACGGTTCCCGTGTAGACTGCTGCGAGCTGGTTCAGACAAAAGATGCTTCCGAAG
Organism: Blautia sp. OM06-15AC; assembly: GCF_003481425.1. Taxonomy (NCBI): domain Bacteria; kingdom Bacillati; phylum Bacillota; class Clostridia; order Lachnospirales; family Lachnospiraceae; genus Blautia; species Blautia sp. OM06-15AC. The sequence goes on from NZ_QULD01000001.1 coordinate 431,835, forward strand.
TAGAAGATCACAAGATCGAGCTGATCGGACCGGACATCGACGAGTTCGAGGTAGGTTCCAAGCACAGCATTGCATACGTTGTTGAGGTTGCCGGAAAGAGCATGCAGCCGGATTTCGAGCCTGTATTTGAGCGTAAATTCCACAGCTACCTGAACTGCATCGAAGGTGTGATGCATACCGGACAGCGTGATATGATCCGTATCCGTGTCAGCAAAGAAGCTTTCAACGCAGGCTTCCGTGCAAAACACTTCGGAGAAGTTCTGTACGCACAGGTGAAGAACGAGTTCGAGGCTGTTGTTGACAAATGTCAGGTTAAGATCTACACCAATCCGGAAGACTGTACCAAGATCCGTCACGAAATTGCAATTCCGGTATTCGACAAACGTGATGAGCGTCTGTCTACCATGACAGATGAATCCGTACCGGTATACTACAGCTGTATCATGTGCCAGGCATTCTCCCCGAGCCATGTATGTGTTGTTACACCAGAGCGTCTCGGACTTTGCGGTGCTGTTTCATGGCTGGATGCAAAAGCTACCAACGAGCTGGATCCGAACGGACCTTGCCAGGTTATCACAAAAGAAAAAGTAATCGATGAGAGAATCGGTGAGTACGAGGATGTTAACGAGGCTGTTCGTAAACTTTCCCAGGGCGCTCTTGATGATGTATCTTTGTACTCCATCATGGAAAAACCAATGACATCCTGCGGATGCTTCGAGTGTATCTGTGGTATCGAGCCGTTCTCCAACGGTGTCTGCATCGCAAACCGTGAGTACGCAGGCATGACTCCTCTGGGAATGACCTTCTCCGAGCTGGCTTCCATGACAGGCGGCGGTGTTCAGACTCCTGGATTCATGGGACACGGCAAACACTTTATCGCTTCCAAGAAATTTATGAAAGCAGAAGGCGGCGTTGCCCGTATCGTATGGATGCCGAAAGAGCTGAAAGAGCAGGTTGCAGAGAAACTGAATGAAACAGCAAAAGAGCTGTACGGTATCGACAACTTTACCGATATGATCGGTGACGAGACCATCGCAGAAGATCCGGAGACACTGGTTGCATTCCTGACCGAGAAAGGTCATCCGGCACTTGGCATGGATCCAATGATGTAATTCGTATTTTACAGGCTTATCCTGTGAAAGAATAAGCAGACCGGCATGGCTTGGGAGGGGATTCCAAAGCGGAGGAGGAAGCCCTTTCCGGCACATGCCGGCAGCTGTAAAGTGATTTTCTGGAAAAAAACGGCTGACGAAGAGAAAACGGATACTTTTTGTCAGAAAATCTTGGAAAATATCCTGGTAAATCTTGCATTCTCCGGGAAAAAACGTTAAAATAATAACAGGTGTGTCCATGAAGCGGAATCATGGAGATATGCCTGTATGGAATTTATTTTTAAGGAGGCTTTTTTTATGCCGTTTAATCGCAAACCACAAAAGTTTAATGCAGCAATTAAATCCGTTGTAATCGGCAGCGGAGACAAAACCGTAACTCTTGGCGGAGAAAACGTATTACCATTCTATGCTTTCGACGGTGAAATCAAAAACGGACCGAAGGTCGGCGTTGAAATCACAGACCTTGGTATGGAAGGAGAACCGGAAAGCGTAAAAGCATACTATGAAGGTGCAGCTACCATGGGCGAGATTGCAAAAAAAGCAGCAGCTATGGAAGGTGCAGATTTCCTCTGCCTTCGTCTGGCAGGCGGAGACCCGAACGGTCTGAACAAATCGGTAGAAGAACTCATTGAGACAGTCAAAGAGGTTGCTGATGCCGTTGACGTGCCGCTTGTTGTAGAAGGATGTAAAAACGTTGAGAAGGATTCCGAACTGCTCACAAAAGTAGCAGAGGTCCTTCAGGGAAGAAACGTTCTTGTTATGTCCGCAAGAGAAGAAGATTACAAGGCAGTTGGTGCAGCCGCAGGTCTGGCATACAGCCAGAAAGTCGGCGCTGAGTCCGCTGTAGATATCAACCTTGCAAAACAGCTGAATGTTGTTATGACCCAGCTTGGTGTCAGCGCGGACAGCATTGTTATGAACGTAGGTTCTGCAGCAGTCGGATACGGATATGAGTACGTAGTATCTACACTGGACCGTATCAAAGCAGCAGCATTATCCCAGGACGATAAAATGCTGCAGATGCCAATTATTACTCCAATCGCTTCTGAGACATGGAATGTAAAAGAGGCAATGGCAACAGAAGAGGAATCTCCGGAATGGGGAAATCAGGAAGTACGAGGAATCTCTATGGAGATTCAGACAGCAGCCGCATCTCTGGCTTCTGGTTCTGATGCAGTTATCCTCAAACATCCACAGTCTGTTGCAACCATTTCCAAAATGATTCAGGAACTGATGTAATCAGTACGTAAGGAAGAGATTAGGAGGATAAAGAATTATGGCATTATCAGGTATTCAGATTTTTAAAATGACCCCAAAGAAAAACTGTAAAGAGTGCGGATGTCCGACCTGTATGGCATTCTCCATGAAGGTTGCACAGGGCGCTATGGATATTTCAGCGTGCCCATATATGTCTGACGACGCTATGGCACAGCTTTCCGAAGCTACCGCACCGCCAATGAAGACCATCAAAGTCGGAACCGGCGACAGTGAGTACACCCTTGGCGGAGAGACGGTTCTCTATCGTCATGAGAAAACATTTGTAAGCAAAACCCGTTATGCAGTATCTCTCTGCAGCTGCATGTCTGACGAAGAGATCGACGCAAAACTGGAAGAAGACAAAAAAGTTGATTACGACCGTATCGGTGAGCGTATGTGCGCAGAGATGCTGTATGTAAACTATGCCGGAAATGGCGTAGACAAATACGTATCTCTTGTAACGAAAGCAGCAGCAACCGGAAAAGTTCTGGTACTTGGCTGTGAGGACGCAGAAGCTGCAAAAGCTGCTCTGGAAGTATGCAAAGCAGGCAAACCGATCCTGAATGGTGCAAATGCATCCAATTATGAAGAGATGAGCAAACTTGCCACAGAGGCAGGCGTTGTTCTCGGCGTAAGTGGCGCAAACATTGATGAGCTTCACGACACCGTAGAAGCAATCGAGAAACTCGGCAACAAGAACCTTGTTCTTGATACCACAGAAGCGACCATCAAAGAGACCTTTGCTACTACCGTACAGGTAAGACGTGCATCCTTAAAGGATACAGACCGTACCTTTGGTTATCCGTCTATTGTAAATCTGGCAAAAATTGCACAGGGCGACAGATATATGCAGCAGGCACTGCTTTCCCTGTTCACCATGAAATACGGTTCCATTATTGTTCTTGAGGAAATGGGATACGCAGAGGCACTTCCGGTATTCGGACTTCGCCAGAACGTATTTACCGATCCGCAGAAACCGATGAAAGTAGAGCCGGGCATCTACCCGCTGAACGGCGCAGATGAAAATTCGATCTGCCTGACCACCGTAGACTTTGCTCTGACCTATTTCCTGGTATCCGGAGAGCTCGAGAGATCCGGAGTTCCGGTCAACCTTGTAATCAACGACGCCGGTGGACTTTCTGTACTGACATCCTGGGCAGCAGGTAAATTCTCCGGTAACTCTATCTCCAAATTCTTCAAAGAGAATGTAGAAGATAAAGTAAAATCCAGAAAAGTTATCATTCCTGGTAAAGTAGCCGTATTAAAGGGCGACATTGAGTCCAAGCTTCCTGGATGGGAAGTAATCGTTGCTCCGCTTGAGGCGGTTCAGCTTGTAAAATTCATGAAAGATCTGCAGGCAAACGGAGAACTGTAATACATAAAAATTCCGGGAGGAACTCCGGTATCCGGAAGTTTCTTCCGTGAAAAAATAATTATGGGGGATTCCCAAAAGAAAAGGAGAAGAGATATGGCAAAATTTGTAACCATCGGCGAAAGACTTTCCGTTACAGCTCCTACTGTAAACAAAGCATTCGCAGCAAGAGATGAAGAGCCAATTTTAAAGAGAGCAAAACAGCAGCTGGACGCTGGTGCCGTTTACCTTGATGTAAACATCGGACCGGCTGAGAATGATGGAGAAGACATCATGAAATGGGCTGTTGAGCTGCTGCAGAGCAATTTTGACAATGTTCCGCTGGCTCTGGATACATCTAACAAAAAAGCAATTGAGGCTGGTATCTCTGTATACAACCGTTCCAAAGGAAAACCGATCGTAAACTCTGCAGATGCTGCAGGAAGAATCGAGTACGTTGACCTTGCGGCTGCAAACGATGCAATCGTTATTGCACTTTGCAACGGCGAAGGAATTGCAAAAGACAACGACGAGCGTATGATGTACTGCCAGACCCTTCTGGAAAGAGGTATGGAGCATGGTATGGAGCCGACCGATCTGTGGTTTGACCCGCTGTTCCTGGTTGTAAAAGGAATGCAGGACAAACAGATGGAAGTTCTTGAGTGCATCAAGATGTTCAGTGATATGGGACTGAATTCTACCGGCGGCCTTTCCAACAACTCCAACGGTATGCCGAAAAACATCCGTCCGATCATGGATTCCGCACTTGTAGCTATGGCTATGATGCAGGGTCTGACCAGTGCCATCGTTAACCCGAATGACCTGAGACTGATGGAGACCATTAAATCCTGTGACGTATTCAAAGGCAACACTCTGTATGCAGATTCTTATCTGGAGCTTTAATCTTTAAATCTCGCAGGTTTTCCCCTGATGGTGCCGCAGCGTTTGCGAAAACCTGAGGCACCATCAGGGGTTTTTCTATCTAAAAGCGGAAAAAAAACAGCGGAGAATATATACGACTGGGGGATTTACAGATTATGGCAAAAGTAACCTTTCGATTTGAAGAGGGAGAACCGGTAGTCACCTACGCAACCGAGGGTGAGCGCCTTCTTGAAGTAGCGCAGAAGAGCAATGTGCCGATCGATGCACCGTGTTCCGGAAACGCATCGTGCGGTAAATGCCGCGTTCGTCTTGTGAGCGGTGAGCTGGATTCCAAAATAACCCGCCATATTTCTGAGGAAGAATATCAGAATGGCTGGAGACTGGCGTGCGTCAGCACCATCAGGGGCGATGTTGAAGTGGAAGTGCCGGACATTGCATCCGCTTACCGGAGCCGCATGAAAGTGGCAGATCTTAGTTCACCGAGTGAAATTGCAATTTTTGAAGATACGAAAAAGAAAATTACAGACGCCGGCCTGGAATTGAAAAACAGCATGCAGGTGATTACAATCTCAATGGAAGAGCCTACTCTGGATGATACGATGCCGGATAACGAGAGAGTAACCTGGGCTGTACAGGCAGCGACGGGGCTTGACCGGGTACGGATTCCGTACTCTGTACTGAAAAAAATGCCGGATGTCCTTCGAGAATCCCATTTTCAGGCACAGTGTGTCGTCCGGGTTACGGCAAATGACGTCTTTTTATACGATATGCTTCCAATGGAAGCAAAAGCAGTTGTCGGCGGTCTCGTTGTCGACATTGGAACAACGACAGTTTCTGCACTGATCGTGGATATGCTGAGCGGAGAAATCCTGGCAAAAGCCTCTTCCGGAAACGGACAGATCCGGTATGGTGCGGATGTTATCAACCGTATCATTGAATCCCAGAAACCGGGAGGCCATGAAAGACTGCAAAATGCAATCATCAAAGAAACCTTAAACCCGATGATCTCCAACATGTGCCGTGCAGCGAAAATCAGCAGTCAGCAGATTTACCGTGCGGCGATTGCCGGAAACACTACCATGGAGCATCTGATGATGGGCATCAATGCAGATCCGCTTCGGATGGAGCCGTATATTCCGGCCTTCTTTAAGACAAACTCACTGTTTGCATCGGATGTCAATCTTGCGATTCATCCGGACGCCCATATCATTCTGGCACCGAACATCGGAAGCTATGTGGGCGGAGATATTACTGCCGGCGCGTTGGTCAGCATGATCTGGAACCGGCCGGAGATGAGTCTCTTTATTGACCTTGGTACCAATGGCGAGCTTGCATTTGGAAATTCCGACTTTATGGTAAGCTGTGCCTGCTCGGCCGGACCGGCCTTTGAGGGCGGCGATATCAGCTGTGGCATGCGTGCGACCGACGGTGCGATTGAAAAATGTACGATCGATCCGGAAACGATGGAACCTTCGTACCATGTTATCGGAGATGAGGGAACGAAGCCGATTGGTCTTTGCGGTTCCGGAATCATCGATGTAATTGCAGCGCTGTTCCGTGCGAAGATGGTCAATCCGAAGGGAAAATTTATCCGGGAAGGCAGACGGATCCGCCACGACAAATATGGCATGGGAAGCTATGTCATCGCATTTGAAGAGGAAGCCGGAAGCGTCCGCGACGTTGAGATTACAGAAGTAGATATCGACAATTTTATCCGTGCCAAGGGCGCGATTTTCTCAGCGATCCGTACGATGCTGAACTATCTGGACATGGATGTATCCATGATCGAGGAAGTATATGTAGCGGGAGGTATCGGAAGCGGTATTAACATGAAAAATGCCGTCACGATTGGTATGTTCCCGGATATTCCGCTGGAAAAATTCCATTACATTGGTAACTCTTCCCTGACTGGTGCGTACTCAATGCTTTTATCGACAGCAGCAGAGAAGAAAACGTATGAGGTTGCCCGGAACATGACATATCTGGAACTCTCTACGGTACCAACCTATATGGATGAATTTGTAGCGGCGTGCTTCCTGCCGCACACAGACACGACGATGTTTCCGTCTGTGGAAGCATAAAACGGAAGCAGAACTTTCTGTTACGATTCAAGGTAAAACACATGTGGTTTTGCTTTGAATTGTGGCGAACCTTTTTGAGAGGAATTGGATTTACATGGCAGTAGACTTAAATTACGAAAAAGACAGCAAAGAGCGTATTCCGTATGAGCATTATCTGGAAGTGTATCAGAATGCAGATCCAAAAGAGATTTCCAGCCGGTGTGACGTTCCGTATGATGCGGAAAAACAGGAGTTTACCGTTTCCCTGATGGGTGTTTCCTACCGGATTTCGTGGCCGGAGTACAACGTATTTCATATTGGAGATGATGGAAGCGTTTCGCCGATAATTGGCTGGTATCCACTCGAGAAAAAACCGAATGCAAAAATTTTGGTATTGCGCTATCTGACCGAGGGCGGAGCTGCCCCATCCACCGGAAAATTTCTGACATACCGGGAGATTCCGTGGGGAGAAGTTTATTTTAAACAGTTCCAGGGAAGATGCCTGTTCCGTCTTGCGTTTGGCTTTGGCGGAAAGCTGGATGCATTCCGTGAGATCATGGAACGTGTCGGCGCTCAGGCGATTTCATCCGGTGATGTCGGATATGAGCTGGAGTTTATGAAAGGGCTTTTTGTACGACTGATTTTATGGGCAGGAGATGATGAGTTTCCGCCGTCCGCGCAGATCCTCTTTTCGGACAATTTCCCGGCTGCATTTACGCAGGGAGAGGATATGGCGGTTGTGGGAGATGTCACAATTGATATGCTGAAGGCTCTGGCTGCAAAATAGTTATGGTTTGAGGCCATCAGGATGGCTTCTGGATCGAAAAAAATAAGCGGAGGAAAATAACATGGGATTTTCAACAGTACCTTGCAATGAGTTTGTAGAAGTGCTCGGTTCCAAAGCACCGGTTCCGGGCGGTGGCGGAGCTTCTGCACTGGTTGGCGCTGTCGGCACAGCGCTTGGCAACATGGTTGGTGCGCTGACAGTAGGTAAAAAGAAATATGCGGATGTCGAAGAGGAAATGAAAGAGCTGATGGCAAAAGCAACCACGCTTCAGGACGAACTGCTTCACCTGATCGAGCGCGATGCAGAAGTGTTCGAACCGCTCTCCAAAGCATACGGCATGCCGCGCGAGACAGAGGAGGAGAAGGCAGAAAAAGCAAGAGTCATGGAGATTGTGCTGAAGGATGCCTGCTCTGTTCCAATGGAAATTATGGAAAAATGCTGCGAAGCAATCGACCTGATCGTAGAATTTGCAGCAAAAGGTTCTGCACTTGCGATCAGTGACGCAGGTGTTGGCGCAACATTCTGCAAAGCAGCCTTAGAGGGTGCTTCCCTGAATGTATATATCAACACGAAATCTATGAAAAACCGGGAATATGCAGAAGAACTGAATCGAAAATGCGATGAAATGCTTGCGGTCTATACCGTAAAAGCAGACGAGATTTTCCGGAACGTACTGGGAAGACTGAAAGCCTGAAAACAAACGGCCAGAGAAGCTTCCCGGCAGCAAGCGGGTTGAAAAAGGAGTTCTCTTTGACCGAAAAGAAAAGCGGAGGATAAAAAAATGGCAAAACAGTTATTAGGAAAAGAAGTAACAGCAGCATTAAATGAGAAGATCAAAGCAAATGTAGCAGAGCTGGAAGCAAAAGGAGTAAAACCAACCCTCGGAATCATCCGTGTTGGAGAGAGAGAGGATGATCTTTCCTACGAAAGAGGAGCAACCAAACGCTGCGAGACCTTAGGCGTTGCATACGAGAAATTCCTTCTTCCGGCAGACGTTACCCAGGAAGAGCTGATGGCGACCATCGACAAAGTAAACAAAGATGATTCTATCCATGGCGTTCTGATTTTCCGTCCACTCCCGAAACATCTCGATGAGGCAGCTGTTATTAAAGCACTCTCCCCGGAGAAAGATGTAGACGGTATCACAGACGGTTCCATGGTAGGTGTATTCGCCGGAACAAAACAGGGCTTCCCGCCATGTACTCCGCAGGCCTGCATGGAGATCCTCGACCACTACGGTATCGACTGCACCGGCAAAAAAGCTGTTGTCGTAGGCCGCAGCCTCGTTGTAGGAAAACCGGCAGCCATGATGCTGTTAAAGAAAAACGCAACCGTAACCATCTGCCATACCAGAACGAAAGACATGCCGTCTGTAGTCAAAGAGGCAGATATCGTGATCGTAGCAGCAGGCCGTGCAGGTGTTGTGGATGATACCTACCTGCGTGCAGGCCAGACCGTTATTGATGTCGGAATCAACGTAAACGAAGAAGGAAAACTCTGCGGAGACGTTGCATACGCAAAAGCTGAGCCGATCGTTGAGGCAATCACACCGGTTCCAGGCGGTGTAGGATCCGTTACCACATCTGTTCTGGTCGGCCATGTGGTAGAGGCTGCCATGAGAAAAAACAGCTGATCATAGGCTGAAGATAAGAATGTGACAGAAAAAAGGCACTGTGCGTCCGAAAAAAGGGCGGCGGTGCCTTTTTTGCGTGCGCGGCAGTGCAGTTTTGGTGATAGGAGAGGGGGCCGGCTCATAGAATATAACAGTACATAGCAACAAAGATCAAAAGGGGGACAACAGCGCATGGATGCATATTCAGTATACCGCGATATTCAGAAACGAACGAAGGGCCAGTTCCTGATCGGAGTGGTGGGGCCTGTACGGACGGGAAAGTCCACCCTGATCCGCCGTTTCCTGGAGGTGCTGGCACTGCCGTATCTTTCGGAAAAGGAACAGGCGGAGGTACGGGATGCCCTGCCTTTAAGCGGGGAGGGAAAGACGATCACAACGGTGGAGCCGAAATTTGTGCCGAAAGACGCCGTGGAGCTGCAGCTTGGGGAGGGCGATCCGATCCGGCTGCGACTGATCGACTGCGTCGGCTTTCTGGTGCCGGACGCGGCGGGAAATCTGGAAAATGAGAAGGAGCGGATGGTGAAAACACCGTGGTCCGAGCAGGCGATTCCGTTCCGGGAGGCGGCGGAGATCGGTACGAAGAAGGTGATCGCAGAACATTCCACGATTGGTCTTATGGTGACGTGCGACGGATCGTTCGGCGAGCTGCCGCGGGAGAATTTTCTGCAGGCGGAGGAACGAACCGTTGCGGAGCTCAAAAAGCAGGGAAAGCCCTTCCTGATTCTTGTGAATGCGAAAAAACCGTACCGGGAGGAGACACAGCGGCAGGTAAAGGAGCTTGAAACAAAATTCGGCGTGGCAGCGATGGCGGTGAACTGCGACCAGCTCCGCAAAGAAGATATTCTGCATATGCTCGAAAAGGTGCTGTATGAGTTTCCGCTTCAGCAGATGGAATTTTATATTCCCAAATGGGTGGAGCTTCTTGCCGATGACCATCCGCTGAAGGCAGAGCTGCTGCAGAAGATCCGTGAGATGTGCAGGGAAAAGACGCGCCTGAAGGATGCAGTGGGCGGAAAAACAGCGATTGCCAGTCAGTATGTCAGCCAGACACTGCTGCAGTCGATGGATCTTGCGAGCGGTACGGTGAAGGTGCGGATTGAGGTGAAAGAGCAGTATTATTATGAAATGCTGAGTGTACTTGCCGGCGTGGAGATCAAAGGCGAGTATGATCTGGTGCAGACGATCCGCGAGCTGTCGGCACAGCGGGAAGAGTACCGCAAGGTAGAGGACGCGATTCATGCGGTGCGCGGATGCGGCTACGGCGTCGTGATTCCGGGGAGGGAGGAGATTCAGCTGGAGGAGCCAGCTGTGATCCATCAGGGAAACAAATACGGCGTGAAAATTAAATCGGTGAGCCCGTCGATTCATATGATCAAGGCCAACATCGAGACGGAGATTGCGCCGATCGTCGGAAGTGAGCAGCAGGCGGAGGATCTGATCGCCTATATCAAAGAGAGCGCAAAGAGCCCGGAGGGAATCTGGAATACCAACATTTTCGGCAAATCCGTCGAGCAGCTCGTTGACGACGGCATCCGCAGCAAAATCGCCCAGATCACCGAGGACGGCCAGGCAAAACTCCAGGATTCCATGCAGAAAATTGTCAACGACAGCCGGGGCGGAATGGTGTGTATTATCATTTAATACAAAAGCTGTTCGAATATTTTTGAGTAATTGTGCAATAATACTTGAAAAGCGAACCAAAATAGCGTATAATCCGAATTGTGAAAAGAAAAGAAGAAAAATGTAACTTCCTGGAATGTTCGATGATCTCATTATTTTGAACCTACATTTACTTTAAACGGGAGGCTTATTATTGTCATGTGGATGTCAGGCCACCCTGGAAACAGACGTCAGTGGAAGGCAGAAATGGTGACTGCGGCTACCCACCTAGCTTGCGTTGCTAGGAGTCAAAGTATGGGAAACGGCATTCCGGGGTTACAAAAGAGAAAAAAGAGAATCATGAAAATGGTTCTCTTTTATACGTTACATACAACCAAAAGGAGAAGGAACATGAAAAAACAGGGTTTTGGAACAACAAAAGACGGAAAAGAAGCATTGCTCTACACGCTCTCCAATAAAAACGGAATGGAAATCAGTGTAACCGATTACGGCGCACATCTGGTATCGGTTCTCGTTCCGGATAAGGATGGAAAGAAGAGAGACGTTGTCCTTGGATTTGACTCCGTAACCGGCTATGAGACCGACGGAAGCCATTTTGGAGCCACCATCGGAAGAAACGGAAACCGTATCGCGGGAGCAGCATTTGAACTGCACGGAAAAACATACCAGCTGGCAAAAAATGAGAACAACAACAACCTGCACAGCGGCCCGGACGGATACGATTACCGCCTCTGGAACGTAGAAGAGGCGGATGACAGCGCCGTTACCTTCGTTCTGATGAGCCCGGACGGAGACCAGGGATTCCCGGGAAACTTTGAAGTGTCCGTTACGTATACCCTGACCGATGAGAACGCCGTAGAAATCCACTATGAGGGAAGCTGCGATCAGGATACCGTTGTCAACATGACAAACCACAGCTACTTCAACCTGGCAGGCCACGATGCCGGATCTATTGAGAACCAGACACTTGTCTTAAAAGCGGAGCAGTTCAGCCCGGTGATCGATTCTGCATCCATCCCGACCGGCGAGCATGCACCGGTACAGGGAACCCCGATGGATTTCACCAGCGAGAAAGCAATCGGAGCAGAGATCGAAGCAGATTTCGAACAGCTCAAACTGACCGGCGGCTACGACCACAACTTTATCCTGGACAAGGCTGTCGAGGGAAGCATTGAGCTGATGGCAGTCGCATCCTGCAAAGAGAGCGGCATCACCATGGAAGCCTTCACGGATCTGCCATGCGTTCAGTTCTACGCCGGAAATTTCATTGCTCCGGTTACCGGAAAGAATGGGGTATTCTATGACAAACGCAACGGCTTCTGCCTGGAATCTCAGTATGTGCCGAATGCCATCAACCAGGAGGGTGAGGAGAAACCGATCCTCGAGGCAGGCGATACTTACGACACCACAACCGTATACAAATTCATTTTCTAAGATCCTATTTTATAGCAATCCTCGAAAATAATGCAAAAAATTCAGCACCGCAGAGCATGAATTACTGCGTCACAGATTTTCGTCGTACCTCGGTACGCCTTCAAATCTGTTCCTTGCAATTCGCGCTCTGCAGCACTGCCTTTTTTGCATTATTTTCGGGTCTTGCTATAGAAACAGCATAAAAAAGCTCCCTTCCTGCAGCGTCCTGTGAAAACAGGAGCGCAGGCGGGGAGCCTTTTTATGGGAAAATATGCAGAAAACGAATTCTGAAAAAACAGAAAAAGAAAAGACCCTGTTTTCGAATCCAACAGAATCTTACCAGTTATGTCATATTCTTTTCAGAGGTGGGTAACCGCTTCGCCATCTGAATCAACCTGCAAGCGGAATAGCAGACACCTTTAAGCGGAGGATGGCGCCTGACTAAGAACAGGCGAAACCAGAATCTGAAACGGTTTACCCGGCCGTTTAATGCAATGCATAAATCTCGCTCGAAGGTTTCTAAAAATCTAATCGAAAATTTTCAGACATTCCATATCCCATAATAGTCTTTGAATGGAAGCTTTCATCGGAAGCATCAACCCTATGCATACAGAGCAGGTTTCCTGACTTACAGATCATCGTTCCACATTCCTTCTCATATGTTGCGGACATACAATGGATTTGTTATGCTTCACTCCCTGATTACAGTGACCGGATCGCCCAGGAATCTCACCTGAATTCCCTCTCTCACCAAAAGACGGATCTTCTTTTGATGCACTCTGGATGTTGATATGAAATTTATACACAACCGTACTATATACCATAGGGCGGTATTTGTCAAGGAAAAATCGCAAAAAGAAAAGGAATCGGACAAAAAGCCGTGTGCATAGAATGAGATATGAAGAGAAAAAATGATAAATTGGAATTGATACTGTTAGGAGTGGGGATTCTCCTGTTGCTGTTATTGTTTGTTGTGAAGCGCCGTCTGGATGCGCCGGAAGAGACAGCGACAGCAGAAAGCAGGACGGAGACGATGGAAGGCAAAAAGCAGGAGGAGACGATACAGAACATGGAACAGGAAAACGCGGCTTTTCTGAACAGTAAAAAGGAAGAACAAAAAGAAACAACGGCAGCCGGACCGGTACAGATTCGTGTCCTTCTGACGGACTGCGGAAAGCTGGGATACGCACAGAAACAGGTGTCCCTGCGTGGAAACGCAAGCCTTTCCATGAACGACGGCGCATACATAGCTTCCCCGCAGGAGACGATCTGTGTGACGGAACAGGAATGCGGGGAAGTTGTGCATGTGGTGCCGGCCGATGAGACGGCGGGAACGGCGGTTTCCCTGACGGGAAAGCCGGAAGACGAGACGGTTTATCCGGGAAGTTTTGTCATCTATAAAAGCGAAGAGGGACTTCTCGTTGTAAATGAACTTGATCTGGAAATGTATCTTCGGTATGTCGTGCCGAGTGAGATGCCGTCCTCCTACGAAAAGGAGGCATTAAAAGCACAGGCGGTCTGTGCGAGAACGTATGCGTGTGCCAGGATTCGTGAAAAAACGTGGGAGAACTACCACGCGGATGTAGACGACAGCGTGGAAAGCCAGGTCTACCACAATATGGAAGCGCAGCCGGAGACAGACGCTGCGGTGGCGGAGACAGAAGGAAAAATCATCACCTGCGGCGGGGAACCAATTCAGGCGTATTTTTTCTCAACCTCCTGCGGGAAGACGAGTACGGATGAAGTGTGGAATACGGCGGAGACGGCAGAATATCTGAAGAGCGTGACGGTAGGCGGGGAGAAGCAGGAACCGGAGACGGAGGAGGCATTTGCATCGTTTATCACCAAAAGGGACAGCACAAGTCTGGAAGTGGAGGACGGCTGGTACCGCTGGCAGGTGACGATTCCGGCGGATGTGCTGTCAGAACGGGCAGCGGATCAGAAAATCGGGGAGATCACGGGGATTGAGGTGCGGCGGCGGTCAGAGGGAGGTGCGGCAGAAACCGTCCGTATCGAGGGGAAAAAAGGATCCATGGAAATCGAGGGAGAGTATCAGATCCGAAAGTTCCTCTCGGCGAAAGGCTGGCCGATTCAGAAAAATGACGGAACTGTAAGCTGTGAGATGGAGCTGCTTCCGAGTGCCTGCTTTATCGTGGTTCCGGAAAAAGAAGGGGAAACGGCTGTCTCCTTTACATTTTACGGCGGCGGCTACGGCCACGGCGTCGGCATGTCACAGAACGGTGCGAAACATCTGGCAGAGCAGGGAAAATCGTATGAGGAGATTCTCCGCTATTTTTACCAGAACATCGAAATCGGCGACTGCCGTTCCCTTTTTTAAAAAAATCACCGAAAACAGATTTTTTGTGCTATAATGGGCGAAAGTGAAAAACAGTTAGAAAATGACGAGGAGAGAAACATGGCGACAATCAAGGACATAGCGGCACGCGCCGGCGTTACGGCGACGACGGTTTCCCGCGTGATCAACAACCGCGGATACATCAGTGAAGAGACAAGAAAAAAAGTAACGCAGGCGATGCAGGAGATGAATTACCAGCCGAATGAGCTGGCGCGTTCCCTGGCAAAAGCGCATTCCAATACGATCGGGGTTATCGTTCCGCACATCTCGCACCCGTTTTTCAGTAAAATGATCAGTGCACTCGAGAGCGCGGCGGCAAAGCGGGGCTACAAGATTCTGCTCTGCAACTCGAAAGATCAGCCGGAGAAAGAAACCGAATATCTCGATATGTTCATCTCCAACCGTGTAACCGGCGTTGTGATGGCAAGCCGCGATGTGCAGATTGAAAAGTTTCATGATCTGAAAATTCCGATCGTCAATTTCGAGCGAGAGGAAAATACGGAGGCCATTACAATCCAGTGTGACAACGAGCAGGGAGGAGCGCTTGCAGCATCGCATCTTGCGGACTGCGGCTGCTGCCATCTGCTTCATTTCGGCGGAATCGTCGGAAGAGATATGCCGGCGGACCGGCGTGCGGATGGATTCCTGCGCGTCTGCCGGGAGCGGGGGATTGAAGGGGAAGTTCTTTTGAGTGACCGCTTAAGCTACGGCTCCATGCACTATGAATCCTATATTGAAAAGGGCCTTCTGGAGCACCCGGAGACGGACGGCATTTTTGCAAGCAGTGACCTGATTGCCGCACAGGTACTCCAGCGCCTTTACGCCATGGGAAAACGGGTGCCGGAGGATATTAAAGTTGTCGGGTTTGATGACACTGTGATCGCCGGGATTACCACGCCTTCCATCACGACGATCCATCAGCCGATTGAGGAAATGTCGGAGCTTTCCATTGCGTATATCGACCGGAGAAGAAAGGGAGAGATGGTGCCGAATGTGACGACCATGCCGGTGAGCCTTGTGGTGCGCGATTCGGCGTGAAACAAAAACGAAAAGAAAACTCTGCGGAAAAAAGAAACCGCGGAGTTTTTTTCTGCCCTGCGGTAAACGATAGACAGAAAAATAGCAAAAAAGACAAAGAAGAAGCCGGAAATTTGTTGAAAAATATGGTATGTAAACGGTTGACATATAATTCACACAACGGTATACTGCAAGAGAAGAAACGTAACACAGAATTACCGTTACCGGAATGATGTGACAAAATAAAGAATAAGATAAAGGAGAATAAACAACATGACAGTGGAATATCAGAGAAGACTCGAAAAACACTACGACGAGCTGAAATGGCTCTACTGTGAGCTGTATCCAAACGGCCAGGGACGCTTTGAGGAACTCTGTGCAGCCATGGAGCAGTGGTACAAAGAGCGGAATAAAAAATGGAAAGCGCTGGATCGGAAAAGAGAAAAACAGAAAGACTGGTACAAGAGCCAGAAAATGCTCGGTATGATGCTGTACATCGACGCATTCGCAGATAACATCAGCGGCCTTGAGAAAAAACTGGATTATTTAAAAGAGTGCAACGTCAACTACCTGCATCTGATGCCGTTCCTTGCAACGCCGAAGGGAAAAAGCGACGGCGGCTATGCGGTTGCCGATTACCGCACGGTACAGCCGTCCCTTGGAACGATGGAAGATCTGGCTGCCCTCTCTGAAAAATGCCATGACCAGAGCATGAGCCTTTGTATGGATTTCGTTATGAACCACACTTCCGAGGATCATGAATGGGCAAAACGTGCACTTGCCGGTGAAAAAGAGTACCAGGACCGTTACTTTTTCTTCGACAACTACGATATTCCGTCCGAATATGAAAAGACCTGTCCGCAGGTATTCCCGACAACGGCACCGGGCAACTTTACCTGGAGAGAGGACTGCCATAAATTTGTCATGACGACGTTCTATCCATACCAGTGGGATCTGAACTATGCGAACCCGGTTGTCTTTAACGAGATGGTAAACAATATGCTCTATCTCGTCAACCAGGGAATCGATATCGTCCGCATTGATGCCGTTCCATACATCTGGAAACAGCTCGGCACCACCTGCCGTAACCTGCCGCAGGTACATACCATTGTCCGCATGATGCGTATGATCACCGAGATCGTCTGCCCGGGCGTTCTGCTGCTCGGCGAGGTTGTCATGGAGCCGGAAAAGGTTGTTCCGTACTTCGGAACACTCGAGAAACCGGAATGCCATATGCTGTACAACGTAACGACGATGGCATCCACCTGGCACACGGTTGCAACGGCGGATACCCGCCTGCTGAAACATCAGATGGATATTGTGACGAGACTGCCGAAGGACTATGTCTTCCTGAACTATCTGAGATGCCACGATGATATCGGCTGGGGCCTCGATTACGAATGGCTGAAACAGTTTGGCATCGCCGAGGCACCGCATAAGAAATATCTGAATGACTATTTCCGCGGTTATGTGGAGGGAAGCGACGCAAGAGGAGAGCTCTATAACGACGATCCGGTGCTGCAGGATGCGCGTCTCTGCGGAACAACCGCTTCCCTGTGTGGACTTGAGGCGGCAGGCTTTGAGCAGAATGAGGCGAAGACCGAACAGGCGATCCAGAGAATTGAGATGCTGAACGCATACCTTTTCATCCAGTCTGGTATTCCGGTTATCTACAGCGGCGATGAGATCGGCCAGGTCAACGATTATTCCTACAAAGAGAGTGAAGATTCTGACCGCGCAGCCGACAGCCGTTATCTGCACCGCGGCCACTTCCGCTGGGATCTGGAGCCCCAGAAGGAGAAAAAAGGAACGGTTCAGAATCAGATTTTTGCTTCGATGAAAAAGATGGAGGAGCTGAAATTCAAATACCGTCCGTTTGAGGGTGAGGCGGATGTCTGGACCGAGGAAACGTATGATACGGCGCTTCTCTGTGTCTGCAGAAAATCCGGCAATGAGATGGTAACGGGTCTCTTTAACTTCAGCAATGAAGACCGCACGGCCTGGATCGATATGGGTGAGTTCACCTGGAAGGATCTGTTTACCGGCGAGAAACGTGTTCTGCGCGGCGTTCCGGTTCCGGCACGCGGTTACGCATGGTATTACCGGAAATGGAATTAAATCCCTTGCGAAGGAAAGAAAAGTATGATATGCTTTGTAGGCTATCCTGAAGTACGATATATGTGCAAGAATGGGATAGATTCACGAAAACAAAGAAAAGGCGGTTTTGCCAGATGATAAAAACAATCCGCGGTTTTATGAAGCGCCTGAATGAGGACCATGTCGGTGCTTATGCAGCGCAGAGTGCGTATTTCATTCTTCTTTCCTTTATTCCGTTTGTTCTTCTGGTTGTTACGCTTGTAAAATATACGCCGCTGACGCGCGACGATGTTTACAGCGTTCTGATCAATATGCTGCCCACGGAGTTTCAGAGCTACGTGGGCGGTATTGTAAATGAGATCTTTTATCAGTCCGTTGCTTATATGCCGATTACGATCATCACAACGCTGTGGTCGGCGGGAAAGGGCATTGCGGCGCTGACAAATGGGCTGAACAGCATTTATCACGTAACAGAGACACGTAATTACATCATCAACCGGCTGCGGGGCATGGCATATACCTTGATATTTGTCGTTGCATTCCTCACCAGTCTGGTGCTTCTGGTCTTCGGAACCCGCATTCAGAATAAGCTGACGGAACATCTGCCGATGGTGGCGCGTGTGACATCCTCTATCATGGGAATGCGTACCCTGATCACGACAGGCGTGCTGGCTCTTCTGTTTCTTGTACTGTATAAATGTATTCCAAACCGGAAGGCGAGCTTTAAGAGCCAGTGCCCGGGCGCACTGATCTCATCCCTTGCCTGGTCTATTTTTTCCCTTGCATTTTCCATGTACCTCGACATCGCGCTTGCGGCGTCCAATATGTACGGCAGTCTGACGATGATCGTGTTTATCATGATCTGGATGTATTTCTGCATGTGGATCCTTCTGATCGGCGCGGAGATCAACGCGTATTTTGAGGATAAACTGCGGAAACTGCAGAACGCGGCGATCGAGCATTTTATGGAAAATAAAGAGACGAATAAAGAAGCGGGAAAATAATGGCTTGACATCCGGGGGTCAAGACGGTACAATAAATATTGTTTATGAAAGTTTTATAAATAATCTAACAGGAAAAATGCTGTGAAGATGTTCAGAGAAATATTTTTTCCGCCAGAGAGAGGGAGTCATCGGCTGCAAGCTCCTTCAGGTTCAGGAATATTTCAAATTTCGCATTGGAGCAGATGTCCGGAACGTATAGCAGGATACTGGAAATGCAAGTAGGGACAGACGTTTGGTGTACGTTACAGCACCGGTTATGAGTGTCTGCAGGAAGTATCTGCAGAAATCAGGGTGGTACCGCGAAATTTCAGATCTCGTCCCTTTGTGGGGCGGGGTCTTTTTTTCGTGAGCAACGAGCCAGGCAGCCATGCTTGCATGGATATCTGGCGACTGCCACGAAAATCAGATGCTCCGCTGTTTGCAGCGGGGTATCTGATTGTTTTTCACATTTACCATCAAACAAGCAAGAAAAAGAAAGTAGGAGAGTCAAATGCAGGAAAAAAGTGTATTAACCGGCCATCTGTCTGAATTAAAACAGAAGATTGAAAATGGACTGGAAGAGCTGAAAAGCTCCAAAGAACTGTATGAATTTAAGAGCGAGTATCTGGAAGGAAAGAAAAGTAAGATCAGCGGGCTGATGAAAGAAATGAAAAACATTGCCCCGGAAGAGCGCGCAAACTACGGTAAATCCGTCAATGAGTTAAAAGAGTGGGCGCTTGGCCGCTTCCAGAAAGTGGAAGAGGAGATGAAAGAGCGCGAGCTGCAGAAGAAATATGAGTCCGAGAAAATCGACCTGACCCTTCCGGCAGAAGAGACAGCGATCGGAAACCTTCATCCGGTTACCCTGATCCGCAAACAGCTCATCGACATCTTTGCAGGTATGGGCTTTGAGGTATACGAGGGAAGAGAAATCGAGACCGATTATTACAACTTTACTGCACTGAATACACCACAGGATCACCCGGCAAGAGATATGCAGGATACCTTCTATCTCTCCCCGGAATTCCTGCTTCGTACCCAGACATCGGCAGGCCAGATTCATGTCATGGAAAACAAAAAGCCGCCGATCAAGATCCTTTCCCCGGGACGTGTTTTTCGGTCTGATGACGACGCAACCCATTCTCCGATGTTCCATCAGATGGAGGGACTCGTTGTCGACAAAAACATCACCCTCTGCGACCTGAAAGGAATGCTCGACGTACTCGTACAGAAGATCTACGGCGAGGGAACCACAACACGTCTTCGTCCGTCTTACTTCCCGTTCACGGAGCCGTCCGTTGAGGTAGACTGCAGCTGCTTCGCCTGCGGCGGAAAAGGATGCAGCCTCTGCAAGGGAACCGGCTGGATCGAGGTCCTTGGAGCAGGTATCGTAAACAAACGCGTGCTGGAGAACTGCGGCATTGATTCAGAAGAGTACAGCGGCTTCGCTTTTGGCATCGGCCTGGAGCGTATCGCCATGCTGAAATACGGAATCAACAACATCAAACTGTTATTCGGTTCCGATCTGCGGGTTTTAAATCAGATTAACGAGAAATAAAGACGAAACAGTTTGAATTTGGAGGTTTAATATGTTAGTACCGTTAAGTTGGCTGAAAGAATATGTAGATATCGATGTTACCCCGGAAGAACTGGAGAAAAAACTGTTCGACGGCGGTTTTGAAGTAGAAGAGCGTTATCAAGTGGGAAAAGACATCAGCAATGTTGTTGTCGGTCTGGTGGAGGGCTGCGAGCCGATTCCGGAGACCCATCTTCATGTGTGCCAGGTAAATGCAGGAGAACACGGCGCCATGCAGATCTGCTGCGGCGCAGACAACGTGCACACCGGCGGAAAATTCCCGGTTGCCCTTCCTGGCGCTTCTGTTTATGCAACAGCAAAGGATCATAAGACCATCGAGGGTGTTATGACCATCAAAAAAGGAAAATTAAGAGGATATGAGTCCTGCGGAATGCTCTGCTCCGGCGTGGAGCTCGGCCTTACCGAGGATCTGTACCCGGGCGCAGGCTACAACGGACTGCTTGTTCTGCCGGAAGATGCCGAGCTTGGCGCAGATGTCAAAGAGCTGACAGGTCTTGACGACTGGATCTTTGATATCTCCCTGACTGCAAACAGACCGGACTGCCAGAGTATCCTCGGTATCGCAAGAGAAGTATCGGCGATGCTGGAAAAACCTTTAAAAATGCCGGCAACCGATTACACCGAGACGGATGTGGAAAAAGAAGGCTTCTCTGTCCGCGTGGAAGCTCCGGAACTCTGCCCGCGTTACAGCGCTCATTACGTATATGACGTAAAAATCGGAGAGTCCCCGGCATGGATGAAACGCCGTCTGGCACTCGTCGGCATGTCCGCGATCTCCAACGTGGTTGATATCACAAACTATGTCTTAAAAGAGATCGGCCAGCCGATGCATGCTTTTGACTGCTCTTATCTGGAAGGCAATGAGATCTGCGTCAGAAGAGCAAAAGAAAATGAAAAGATCGTGACCCTCGATGAGCAGGAATACACAATGAATGAGAACAACCTCGTAATCTGTGACGGCGTAAAACCGGTTGCGCTTGCCGGTGTCATGGGAGGCTTAAACTCCGAGATCCGCGACACGACAGAGGCCGTTATGTTTGAGTCCGCAAAATTCGCACGCGACAACGTCAGAAAGACAGCCCGTGCACTTGGAAAAGCAACGGATGCCAGCGCAAGATATGAGAAAGGCGTAGATGAGTATTCTGCCGTTCTTGGTATGAAACGTGCGCTGCACCTGATGGAAGAGCTCGGCTGCGGTAAAGTTTCCCGCACCCATTTCGATGTGAATACAGGAAACTCGATTGATCCGACCCCGATTACCGTCAGCGTCAGCAAGGTAAACGGCGTACTCGGTATTGAAGTTCCGGAAGCTGAAATTCTCCGCATTATGAAAAATCTGAACTTTGCACCGGAAATCAACGGCGACGAGCTGACCATTCAGGTACCGGCTTACCGTGAGGATATGCTGCCGGAGGGCGAAAACGATGTAGAGCGTTACCCGGATGTGGCAGAGGAAGTCATCCGTATGTACGGCTACGATCACGTAACCGATACCTTCCTTTCCGCTGCACAGGTAACGATGGGCGGCTACAATGAAGAGCAGAAAGGCGAGCTGGCACTGAAGAATACCTTATGCACCATGGGTATCTACGAGTGCATGCATTACTCCTTCTTCTCCCCTGCAGATCTGGATCTCTTGAAACTGCCGGCAGATGCAAAAGAGAGAAATGCCATCGAGATCATCAACCCGATCAACCAGGATCTGTCCCTGATGCGTACCACACTGGCAGCTTCCATGCTGAATGCCATTTCCAGAAATGAGAAACAGGGCACTCTTGAAGGAAGACTGTTCGAGGTAGCAAGCATCTACATTCCGGAGTCCCTGCCGCTGACATCCTACCCGGATGAGAGAAAAGTTCTCTGCGTCGGAACCTTCGGAAACAACGAGAGCTTCTTCACTATGAAGGGCATCGCCAACACCATCGCCGAGAGCATGGACATTGAGTTCACCTACGAGCCGGTTCAGAAATCCTTCCTGCATCCGTATCAGGCAGTGAAAGTACTCTGCGAGGGTACAGAAATCGGATACTTCGGAAAAGCAGCATATGATATCCAGAACGAGCTGAGCATGCGTGCTTCCGCTTACATCATGGAGCTTGACTTAAAAGAGCTCTCCAGATGGTACGGCAAAAAACGCACCTTCCAGCCGATCTCCAAATTCCAGGAGGAGAAACGTGACCTGGCATTTGTCATGGACAAAAACATCAGCTGCGGCGATGTAGAGAACTGTATCCGCGAGGCAAACAAATACGTAAAAGAGATCCGTCTGTTCGATGTTTACGAGGGCGGCCAGATTCCGGAAGGCAAGAAGAGCATGGCGTTCACCGTCACCTTTGCACCGAAGGAAGAAGCATTTGACTTCGAAAAAGTACAGAAATTTGTCGAGAAGATCTGCAAGAAACTGCAGAATGAGTTCAACATCGAACTGAGAGGCTGATTTTTATGAAACTTTATATCATGCGCCACGGTGAAACCGCGTGGAACGTAGAAGGCAGGCTGCAGGGCCAGACGGACACCGAGCTGAATGAGAACGGTGTCCGTCTGGCGAAAGTGACGGCGGAAGGACTGAAAAATATCCCGTTTGACCTTGGAATTTCCAGTCCACTGCGCCGCGCAAAGCACACGGCAGAGCTCGTCCTTGCGGGCAGAAATGTGCCGCTTACGACCGACGACCGCCTGATGGAGCTTTCCTTTGGCTCCTGGGAAGGGCTTGGATGCCGGGCAAACAATTTTGAGATTCCGTCTGAACACTTCGACGATTTTTACAGAGATCCGTTCCACTTCCGCCCGGCGGGAGACGGAGAGACAATCCAGGAGGTCTGCGACCGGGCAGAAGCGTTCTATCATGAGCTGACTGCGAAACCGGAGTTCCAGGACAAGACGATCCTGATCGCCACCCACGGCTGCTGCATGCGCGCGCTGCTGCGCAATGTCTATGAAGACAAGAACGACTTCTGGCACGGCGGCGTGCCGTACAACTGTGCGGTCAGCATCATCGAAGTACAGAACGGTGTTTCCACGCTGCTTGCGGATAATAAAATCTATTATGATCCGTCGGACTGCGTAAACTTTTATAAAGAAGTAAAATAAAAAATGATATTCAGAGGCAGACATAAAAGGAAAGTATTTCCCTTTGTGCCTGCCTCTTTAAATCGCGTTTGCCGTCTGACAGAAAGTGTGATACTATAGAAATAACGGATTTTAACACCAGTAGACAAGAAGTCCCCCGTTTCTGAAGCGGTGGGATGAATTGCTAAAAGAAACATAACGGCAGTGGCGGGCGGAGAGAAATCGGTATTCTCCACTGACATGAGGCAAGTCACAGTCGAACTATTTTCGATATGTCAGACTCCGTGAAATACCGACTGTGAGTTGAAACAATGAAAGCGAAAAAGGAGGAACATAAGTATGTCCATGGTAACACTGGGAAGTACAGGAATCTGTGTAAACAAGAACGGCTTCGGCGCGCTACCGGTACAGCGTGTCACGAAAGAAGACGCTGTTTATCTGCTGCGCAAAGCGTATGACGGAGGCATCCGCTTTTTTGATACCGCGCGTGCCTACAGCGACAGCGAGGAAAAATTAGGCGCAGCGTTTGAGAAAATGCGTGAGAAGGTCTTTATCTCTACGAAGACGATGGCAAAGGATGTGGAGGGCTTCTGGAAGGATCTGGAGACAAGCCTTTCCCTTTTGAAGACGGATTACATCGATATCTATCAGTTCCACAATCCGTCCTTCTGTCCTAAGCCGGGAGATGGAACCGGCCTGTATGAGGCGATGCTGGAAGCAAAAGCACAGGGAAAAATCCGCCACATCGGTATCACGAACCACCGCATGAGCGTGGCAGAGGAGATCATTGAGTCCGGTCTTTATGAGACGCTGCAGTTCCCGTTCTGCTATCTGGCAACGGACCGTGAGAAAGCACTGGTACAGGGATGCAAAGAGAAAAATATCGGCTTTATCGCAATGAAAGCGCTCTCGGGCGGGCTGATCACAAACTCCGCGGCTGCATATGCTTTTGAAGACCAGTACGACAACGTGCTTCCGATCTGGGGCGTCCAGAGAGAAAAAGAGCTGGACGAGTTCTTAAGCTACATTGCCTGTCCGCCTGCCATGACGGATGAAATCAAGACGATCATCGAGAAAGACCAGAAAGAGCTCTCCGGCAACTTCTGCCGCGGCTGCGGTTACTGTATGCCATGTCCGGCAGGCATTGAGATTAACACCTGCGCGCGCATGAGCCTGCTTCTGCGCCGTTCCCCGTCCGCCAACCAGCTCACCGAGCGCGGCCAGGCGATGATGAAGAAAATCGAAGGTTGTCTCCACTGCGGCGCCTGCATGAAGAAATGTCCCTACGGTCTGAATACGCCGAAGCTTCTCGAAGAGAACTACGAAGATTATAAAAATGTACTGGCAGGAAAAACACTGGTATGAGTAATCTGATCTTCAGCCTGAACGCGACGATGCCGATCTTCCTGACAATGATTTTGGGACTTTTCTTTCGAAAGGTTGGTATTCTGGACGAATCGTTCACAAGCAAAATGAACAAATTTGTGTTTAAAATCGCACTCCCGGTGCTGCTGTTCCAGGACCTGTCGGATTCTGATTTCTCCGCTGTGTGGGATATCAAATTCGTTCTGTTCTGCTTCTTTGCAACACTGCTCTCAATTCTTGCGGTATGGGGACTTTCCCATCTCTTAAAAGAGAGAAGTGCAAGAGGCGAATTTATCCAGGCGGCGTACCGGAGCAGTGCGGCGATCCTTGGTATTGCCTTTATCCAGAATATCTACGGAAATTCCGGCATGGCGCCGCTGATGATCATCAGCAGTGTGCCGCTGTATAATATCATGGCGGTTGTCGTTCTTGCGGTATTCGGTCCGGAACGGGAGGAGATCACGGCAGATTTTGTGAAAAAGACGGCGAAAAATATCGTGACAAACCCGATTATCCTCGGGATCGTTGCAGGACTTCTCTGGTCGGTGCTTCGCATTCCAAAGCCGGTGATTCTGCAGAAAACGGTGCAGAATATTGCGGTACTTGCAACGCCGCTCGGCCTGATTGCGATGGGTGCGTCGTTTGAGGCAAAGAGCGCGGCAAAGAATATCCGGCCGTCGATTGCTGCAGCTGCGATTAAGCTGGTCGGTCTTGCAGCTGTCTTTCTGCCGATCGCCGTGATACTTGGCTTCCGTCAGGAAAAATTGGTGGCAATCCTTGTGATGCTGGGTTCCGCAACGACGGTGAGCAGTTTTATCATGGCGAAAAATATGGGTCATGAGGGAAGTCTGACGGCAAACACCGTTATGCTCACAACGTGCGGCAGTGCCTTTACGCTGACGTTCTGGCTGTATCTGATGAAAACGCTGGCGTTTATCTAACCGGATTGCGAATATCCGCTTTGATTTTCAGTACACCAAAAGCGTGTCCGGGATTTTGTCCGGGCACGCTTTTATCAATCATAAAAATCAGAAAAAGAGGGAAAAGAATGGACTTCAAAAATGCGGTCAAAGCATTACAGATTGGAAAAAAGGAAGGAAAAAAATTCCGCCTTTCTACGGAATTTGGGAAAAATCCGGAAGAAGAGCTCCCGTTTCCGGAATATCCGCGTCCGCAGATGCGCCGGGAAAACTGGACAAATCTGAACGGATGGTGGGAGTATGCGTTCACGGAAACGCAGAAAATGCCAAAACAGCGGGACGGAAAAATTCTCGTTCCGTTTTCCCCGGAGTGCGATGCGTCCGGCGTGAAGCGGCAGCTGCTTCCAAAAGAATATCTGTGGTACTTCCGCACGATTCAGCTTCCCAAAATTCCTGCCGGAAAACGGCTGCTGCTGCAGTTCGGCGCCGTGGATCAGGATGCGGTAATTTACTGCAACGGAAAGCGTGCCGGAGGCCATCTCGGCGGGTATCTTTCTTTTTCAGTGGATCTTACGCCGTATCTCAAAACGGGAGAGAACGAGCTTGCCGTCAAGGTGCGCGATGAGACGGACACGGACTGGAAGGGCCGCGGAAAGCAGAGCCTTACCCCGGGCGGCATGTTTTACACCGCGCAGAGCGGCATCTGGCAGAGCGTCTGGATGGAATGGGTGCCGGAGACGTATCTGGAACGCATCGTGATCACGCCGGAATATGATACGGCGAGCGTAAAAGTACGGGTTTTCCTCAACGGACCGGATGCGGGACTGACGAAAAAAATTACGGTGCGGGAGAGCGAAGCGCCGGATGCGAAGGTGATCTGCGTCCGGGAGACGAGAGAAAACGAGGCGGAGCTGATTCTCGGTAATTTTGCAGGCTGGAGCCCGGAACATCCGCATCTCTATGGGGTTTCCATTGAAGCGGGAGAAGACCGCATCGAGAGTTATTTCGGCATGCGCAAATTCGGCATTGGAAAAGATGAGAAAGGAATCACGCGTCTTCTCTTAAACGGAAAGCCGTATTTCCAGAACGGTGTCCTCGACCAGGGTTATTGGCCGGAAAGCTTCTACACGCCGCCGTCCGATGAGGCGATGGTTTATGACATTAAGACGGCCAAACGCCTCGGTTTCAATATGATCCGGAAACACCTGAAAGTTGAGTGCGCAAGATGGTATTCCCACTGCGACCATATCGGTATGCTGGTGTGGCAGGATATGATCAACGGCGGCGGCCGGTCGATTCAGACGTTCCTTTTGTACCTTCCGACCGTACTGCCGTTTGTGACAACGGAATTCAGGGATAACTGTTATCCGCTCTTTTCGCGGACCTCAAAAACGGGAAGAGAGTGGTGGAAGCGGGAGTGCCGCGAGACGGTTCATCAGCTTTACAATGCACCGTGCGTGTCGCTCTGGGTTCTGTTCAACGAGGGATGGGGACAGTTTGATGCCAGGGAGATGACAGAAATGGTGCGCGCTCTCGATCCGACGCGGCAGATCGACCACGCGAGCGGCTGGTACGATCAGGGAGCGGGGGACATCAAGAGCCTTCACAATTACTTTCGTCCGTTAAAAGTAAAACCGGAGGAGCGCGCGTTTGCTTTTTCTGAATACGGCGGCTATACGTATCCGGTACAGGAGCATCTCTACTCCGAAAAATCGTTCGGCTACCGCACGTACCAGAACCAGACACAGTACCAGAAAGCGATGAATGCACTGGCAGAAAAGATAAGAGAACTCACAGAACAGGGACTTGCCGCAGCAGTCTACACACAGCTTACCGATGTCGAGGAGGAGTCGAACGGCATCCTTACGTATGACCGGAAGGTATGCAAATGGGAACCACAGGAGGCAAAAGATTTTTGCTCA
Source organism: Blautia sp. OM06-15AC (assembly GCF_003481425.1). Taxonomy (NCBI): domain Bacteria; kingdom Bacillati; phylum Bacillota; class Clostridia; order Lachnospirales; family Lachnospiraceae; genus Blautia; species Blautia sp. OM06-15AC. Next base: position 459,276 of record NZ_QULD01000001.1, read on the forward strand.
AAAGAATAATTTGGTAAAATTTTTGTTGACAAAGTGAGGATAAGTTGCTAATATATTGGATAAGGCGTTGGAAGTTGTAAGAAATTGCTGAAAATCCGCGGCGCCTGCGGATGGAGGAAAGTTGGTGTTTATGGAACAGAAAAGAACATTATCCCTGCTGGTGGATAATACGCCGGGACTTTTAAGCAGAGTAGCTGGTCTTTTCAGCCGACGCGGATACAATATCGAGACGATCACCGCCGGTGTGACAGCAGACCCGCGATACACAAGAATGACTGTTGTTCTGTACTGCAGTGATGAAATGATTCTGGAGCAGATCAAAAAACAGCTGGCAAAACTTGTCGATGTGCGGGATATCAAAGAGCTGAAGCCGGACGAGAGTGTCAGACGAGAGCTGATGCTGGTCAAAATCCGTGTGAATGAAAATGAACGCCGCAATGTCATCGCCATCTCCGATGTCTTCCGTGGAAGAATCGTGGATGTGGGACAGGAAAGCCTGATTGTAGAGCTGACCGGAAACCAGTCAAAGCTCGAAGGGTTCCTGAATCTGGTACAGGGATACGAAATCCTGGAACTGGCCAGAACAGGAGTGACAGGACTCTCCAGAGGAGCCCACGATGTGCGTTACCTCGATTAACGCAGATCACATTACATACGTTTGCTAGAGGAATGAAATTTTTGTATAGAAAAGTTCATTTCCCTGACAAACAGCAAAAGGCAGAAATGCTTTTCGCTGTATAAATTGACCGACCTGCCGCCGGTCAAGACATTCTATATATTATGGAGGAAAATAAAATGGCAGCAAGACTTTTTTATCAGGAAGATTGTAATCTCTCTTTACTGGAAGGCAAAAAAATCGCAATTATCGGCTACGGAAGCCAGGGACATGCTCATGCACTGAACCTGAAAGATTCCGGCTGTGATGTTATTATTGGACTTTATGAAGGCAGCAAATCCTGGGCAAAAGCAGAGGCACAGGGATTCAAAGTATACACCGCTGCTGAGGCTGCAAAACAGGCTGATATCATCATGATCCTGATCAACGATGAGAAACAGGCTGCAATGTACAAAAAAGATATCGAGCCAAACCTGGAAGAGGGCAACATGCTGATGTTCGCTCATGGTTTCGCTATCCACTTCGGACAGATCGTACCTCCGAAGAACGTAGATGTAGCTATGATCGCTCCGAAAGCACCTGGCCACACAGTAAGAAGCGAGTATCAGGCTGGCAAAGGAACTCCTTGCCTGGTTGCTGTTGAGCAGGATTACACCGGAAAAGCTCTGGACAGAGCACTGGCTTACGGCCTTGGAATCGGCGGAGCAAGAGCTGGTCTTCTGGAGACAACCTTCAGAACTGAGACCGAAACAGACCTGTTCGGTGAGCAGGCAGTTCTCTGCGGCGGTGTATGCGCCCTGATGCAGGCTGGATTTGAGACTCTGTGCGAGGCTGGATACGACCCAAGAAACGCATACTTCGAGTGCATCCATGAGATGAAACTGATCGTAGACCTGATCTATCAGTCGGGATTCTCCGGAATGAGATACTCCATCTCCAACACAGCCGAGTACGGCGATTACATCACCGGACCGAAGATCATCACAGAAGAAACCAAGAAGACCATGAAGAAGATCCTTTCCGATATCCAGGATGGTACTTTCGCAAAAGACTTCCTTCTGGATATGTCCCCAGCAGGCGGACAGGCTCACTTCCGTGCAATGAGAAGAAAAGCTGCAGAGCATCCGTCAGAGAAAGTCGGAGAAGAAGTCAGAAAACTGTACAGCTGGAGCAACGAGGACAAACTGATCAACAACTAATCGGTTTGCTGTCAAATGATCCATATCGGGAGGCTGCCTTTGCGGGCAGTCTCCTTTTTTTCGTTCTATCGTTTTATCATAGAAAAAACACTTCCGCGCCATGCATATCCCCCAATATGATAGGGCGCGGAAGTGTTATCTTTTCTGTATTCGTTTTTTTTATGCCTCCTGACGACAGGCAGGAAAAGCACGGTAGTATTTGATATAAGAACTTAAAATATCAAAAAATTCGGAATTGGTCGGTTTTGTCAGAACCGGATGCACAGAAAGCGAAAAGAGCAGATCACGGTTTCCGCGGGTCCAGCAGACGGAAATAGCGGTGCGGATGTCTCGTTCGACGCAGGAGGACGATACCTGAAACGTTTGCGCGATCTTTGGGTACAGCGTTTTGCTGACCCGAAGGAGATAATCTTCGTCTTCCATGCATAAAGCGATACCATAGGCGAGATAGCGAAATCCGCGGTATTTTGCACCAATTCCTAAAGAGTGTAGTAGAAAGTAAATTTCAGTTTCCATTACGATGTCTCCTTTTATTCAGTTTTTACATAGTCTTTGCAGACGGGCATGCCAGAGGTGAAAGTTTGTATGGCATACGATTTTCCCCTTTCACTTATGATACGTGGAAAACGTCGAAAAATTACATATTCAGAAAGAAAAAGTGACAATATAGTAAAATAAAAGAGAATATGACACGAAATAAAGAAATGAATGTAATGAAACGGGAGAGGGAAAAATAACATTGATTTTTCAGAAGTTCGCTGGTATAATGAAAACATGATTACGGGGTATGGCGTAGCTTGGTAGCGCGCACGGCTGGGGGCCGTGAGGTCGCAGGTTCAAATCCTGTTGCCCCGATCGGTAAGAGTGTCGTTTTACGGCACTTTTTTTCTTACGGACAAAGACGTGTGCGGAAGAAAAATGAATTGCGCAGAAAAAACAGGGAGGAAGTTATGGGGAAAGTAACGATACAGAGTATGGCAAAGGAGCTGGGACTGTCCCGGAATACGGTTGCCATGGCATTAAAGGATGATCCGAAGGTAGCTCCGGTGACGCGGGAGAGAGTTCTTCGGATGGCGAAAAGAAATGGCTATCTGGGCGAAAATGTATATGTGGAAGAAGTTCGGGCACCGCAGGAGAAGCATTACAATATTATGGTTCTGCGTACGCGGGATGCCGCTGTTTATTGGGACCGTGTCGTGAGCGGCATCTCCGAGGAGGCGAGCCTCAATAACTGTCAGACGCGCGTTGCGGTCGTGACGGAGCGGGAGGAGGAGAACGGCATTCTGCCGCTCGGCCTGAATGAAAATATCGATGCGATCTTCTGCATTAAAATGCTGCCGCCGGAATATATGCAGAAACTGGTAAATCTGGGTTACCGCATCTTTCAGCTCGACCATTACTGCGGCATCGAACAGCGGCCGATGGGCGATATCGTGCGTGTGGACGGTGTGCAGCCGGTGAGTCTTCTGACGTCCCATCTGATCGGGCAGGGCATGACGCGGATCGGTTTCCTAAGTGAGCACAGCAGCACGTATGAGTCGATGCATGACCGGTATGTCGGTTTCCTTGCAGCGATGGAACAGGCGGGCATTCCGCTCGATGAGGAGCTTGTGCGCCCCAATATGGAGAGCGATCATTTTTATTACCCGGAAAATTTTGACAAGATTGTGGCGAGCTACGATACACTGCCGGAAGCGATTGTCTGCGGCAACGATATGATCGCCAAAAGATTGACAGAATCCTTCCGGAAAATCGGCGTGCGCGTGCCAGAGGATGTGGCACTGACCGGATTTGATGATGATGAGGACCGGATGCTGTATCCGTTCTTCTCAACCGTTCATGTCGATACGAAGTGGCTTGGCCGCCGTATGGTGCATGAATTTTTATGGCGGGAGGAGCACCCGGAAGCGCCGAAAGAACGGATTCTCGTTTCGGGGGAGGTTGTGGTGCGCCGTTCCTCGTGCAAGCGCCAGGGATAGAAAGAAATAGAAAAAACAGGAAAAAGTGAACAAAGAAAGAAAGCCAGGGACGCCCCGGCGGACGAGAAGAAAAACCGTCTGCCGGGGCGTTTCCGGCTCCCTTTTTGCGATGATTCAAATTCGTGCATAAATGCCATGTAGAAAAACACTAATTAATAATGCAAAATGGTGCATTTAAGGAAAGCTAAACTGAACAAAAATGACAAAAACGCAAGAATAAAAACCTCGTTAATATCACACATTAAAAAATAATAGTGCAAAATAATGCATTATATCGCCGGAAGGAAGGGAGAGAGCGAAATGCAGGAATGGACGGAGGACCGCTGCAACCTGGATATCGATATCATCGCACTGCCGGGCTGGTCGGATGCAACATCCAAAATTTCCCTTCTGATGGGCGATGAGACACAGCGACCGGACATCATCTGGTGGTGGAACATGGAAGCTGACTATACGAAATGGGTAGACGCAGGCCTTCTGATGGATGTTTCTCCGTATATGAAGAAATACACCAACATGGTTGACTACTACAACAGCGTAGATCCTGGCGTTATGTTCTATGCATCCGGAGACAACGGAATTTACCGTATCCCGGGCGACGTTGCAGAGCCGGCATGTGAGACTCTGTGGATCCGGAAAGACTGGCTGGACAACTTAGGACTGGCTGTTCCGACTACACTGGATGAGCTGGATGAGCTCAAGAAAATCCACGGAAAACAGGTAGAGGATTACCAGAAATACCTGGAAGAGTACAACAAATAAAACAACGAAATCATGTGTTAGAGCACCCGCCGGAGCCTCCTTTCCGGCGGGTGTATTTTTACGGAATCCTGCGTTTTGCGCTTGACAGAGATGGAGAAAAATGGTAACATAAGAGCCAAGTTAGGAAAAAGGCAAAGAAGAGGAATACTACATGGAGCTTCCGAATCCAGAAAGCTGTTGGGTGATGCGAAACAGCAGACGAATTCCGTGGAACTGACCTCAGAGCCGCTGCTCCCAAATTTAGAATAAAAAGAGTAGGTGCAGACGGAAACCCACCGTTAGAAGGGCAGGATATGCAGATGTTTCATCCGTATCCGCAGAGTGTACAGAGAAAATCTCTGTAAAACAGGAGTGGTACCGCGTAAGATATCAAGTCTTTCGTCTCTTGTGTCAGAAGCCGACACAGAAGATGAGAGATTTTTTTATGCTTTCATCCCGAATTTATGTCGGCAGAATAAATTGTATTTCACTTTCTGGGAGGAAAAAATCATGATGAATGTAAAGAAGTATCAGAAACAGTATTATATGCCGCCGGTTCCGTGCATGGACTGGGCAGAAAAAGACAGCATTGACAAAGCACCGGTATGGTGCAGCGTTGACCTTCGTGACGGAAACCAGGCACTTGTAATTCCGATGAGCCTGGAGCAGAAGGTAGAATTCTTCAAACTCCTCGTCGAGGTTGGTTTCAAAGAGATCGAGGTCGGCTTCCCGGCAGCATCTGAGACCGAGTACGAATTCCTTCGCACCCTGATCGAGCAGGATCTGATCCCGGATGACGTAACCGTTCAGGTTCTGACCCAGGCGAGAGAGCATATCATCCGCAAGACCTTCGAGGCATTAAAGGGCTGCAAGAATGCCATCGTTCACGTTTACAATTCCACTTCCTATGCACAGCGTCAGCAGGTCTTCAAAAAATCGAAAGAAGACATCCTGAAAATCGCCGTTGAGGGAGCAAAGCTCTTAAAAGAGCTGACAGAAGAGGCCGGCGAGAAATACCGCTTCGAGTACAGCCCGGAGAGCTTTACCGGAACCGAGCCGGAATATGCGCTTGAGGTGTGCAACGCCGTTCTCGACGTATGGCAGCCGACTGCAGACCGCAAAGCCATCATCAACCTGCCGAGCACCGTGGAGCTTTCCATGCCGCACGTTTATGCAAGCCAGGTGGAATACATGAGCAAAAACCTGAAATACCGCGATAATGTCGTTCTTTCCCTTCATCCGCACAATGACCGCGGCTGCGGCGTTTCCGATGCAGAGATGGGTATCCTTGCCGGAGCAGACCGTATCGAGGGAACGCTGTTCGGAAACGGCGAGAGAACCGGAAACGTGGATATTATCACGGTCGGCATGAACATGTACATGCAGGGCGTCGATCCGGAGCTTGACTTCTCCGATATGCCGAAACTCTGCCATGCATTTGAATCCTTCACCGGTATGAGCATCAACCCGAGAAGCCCGTACTGCGGATCTCTCGTATTTGCAGCCTTCTCCGGTTCCCATCAGGATGCGATCGCAAAAGGCATGCACTGGATCGAGGAGAAAGCACCGGATACCTGGACCGTTCCGTATCTGCCGATCGATCCGACCGATATCGGAAGAAACTACGATGCAGACGTCATCCGCATCAACAGCCAGTCTGGAAAGGGCGGTGTCGGCTATATTCTGGAGACGAAATACGGCCTGAATCTGCCGGCGAAGATGCGCGAGGCTATGAGCTATACCGCAAAATCCGTTTCCGATCATCTGCATAAAGAGCTGCGTCCGGATGAGATCTTTGAACTCTTTAAAGATACCTTCGAGAACGTAACGACACCGTACAACATCAACGGCGTTCACTTTAAACAGCTCGATGAGGGCAGAATTGAAGCACAGGTTACCTCCAATTACGAGGGCGGTGAGTATGCAACTGTATATGCAGAAGGAAACGGCCGTCTGAATGCTGTCAGCAACGCGCTGAAACAGCAGTACAATCTGCAGTATGATCTGGTCAGCTATACGGAGCACGCGCTGGAGCAGAGCTCAAGTGCACAGGCAATTGCCTACGTCGGCATCAAAAAGCCGGACGGAATCCTTTCCTGGGGCGCAGGCGTAGATCCGGATATCATCCGCGCTTCCATCGACGCGCTGGTAACTGCAATCAACAACCGATAAGAAAAGAGAGAGCATATGCTGTTTAAAAACAAAATTGAATACACCAAAGGAATGTTTGTGGAGATTTACGGCACCGAGATAAAAAAAGTACGTCTGGTACTGCGGATCATTACAGGGATTGCTGTTGTGGCTGCGATCGCTTTTATGATCTACGGTGCAGCAGCGCGGGGATTTATCATGCCGGGAGACTTCTTCAATCTTGGAATCTCCATTCTGATGGCACTTCTGTGTACGTTTCTGCCGAATCTGATGGCACGTTCACAGATGAAAAAATGCAAAAAGAGAGGACTCCTTGGAGAACGTACCCTTCGTTTTACTGAGCAGGTGCTCACAATGACATACGAAAAAGAGGGCAGAAGCACTGATATTCCGCTCGAAGAGCTGACAAAGGTGACGGAGTTTGACAACTTTATCCGCATCACCATCGGAGGCAGAAGCACCTTTCTCGATAAGAAACGCTTTGAAATCGGAGACGCGGCAGCGTTTGTGACCTGGGCGGAAGATAGAATCGCAGAGAATGCGGAAAAAGAGGAAGAGGCACTCGCACTCGAGGAGACAGAAAGGGAAGCTCCGGCTTTAGAAGACGGCGAAGCAAAAACGGAGGAGTCCGACGAAAATTAAATCATACATTCTGACAAAAAATATTTTGGCAGAATGGTGGAAAATGGCTGTGCATTTTTGTGCACAGTCATTTTTTGTATATTTTTGTTGTTTTTTCATACTTCATCCATTATAATAAAAGGAAGCGTACAGGTAAAACTAATCTGAAACGTATCCGGCCAGGAGTCAGAGAGGCTCTGCCGGGAGTCAAAGTGAAGGAGAGAAAGAGCATGGAAGTATTATACAAAAGTACCAGAGGCAATGGAGAAACCGTAACTGCATCCCGGGCAATCTTAAAGGGTCTGTCCGACGACGGCGGATTATTTGTACCGACCTCCATTCCAGCACTGGATGTTCCCATGGAAAAACTTGCGGCTATGAGCTATCAGGAAGTAGCATACGAGGTAATGAGCCGTTTTCTTACCGACTTTACAGAAGATGAACTGAAAAACTGTATTGCAAACGCATACGATGCGAAATTTGACACAGAGGAAATTGCACCGCTGACAAAAGCAGACGGTGTTTACTATCTGGAGCTGTTCCACGGCGCAACGATCGCGTTCAAGGACATGGCACTTTCCATTCTGCCGCATCTGATGACGACCGCCGCAAAGAAAAACGGCGTGAAAAATGAGATCGTCATCTTAACTGCTACATCGGGAGATACCGGAAAAGCAGCAATGGCAGGCTTTGCAGATGTGCCGGGTACCAGAATTATTGTATTTTACCCGAAGAACGGCGTAAGCCCGATTCAGGAAAAACAGATGGTAACACAGAAGGGCAAGAACACCCACGTTGTAGCCATCCACGGAAACTTCGACGACGCACAGACCGGCGTGAAGAAAATGTTTAACGACAAAGAGCTTGGAAAAGAGCTGGCAGATAAAGGCTTCCAGTTCAGCTCTGCAAACTCGATCAACATCGGAAGACTCGTTCCGCAGGTCGTCTACTACGTATATGCTTACGCAAACCTGGTGAAAAACGGAGAGATTGCAGACGGAGAAAAGATCAATGTAACCGTTCCGACCGGAAACTTCGGAAATATTCTCGCTGCATTCTATGCAAAACAGATGGGACTGCCGATCGCAAAACTGATCTGCGCTTCCAATGAGAACAAAGTTCTGTTTGACTTCTTCCGCACCGGCGTTTACGACAGAAACAGAGACTTTATTCTGACAACATCACCGTCCATGGATATCCTGATCTCGAGCAATCTGGAGCGTCTGATCTACCGCATCGCCGGAAACAGCGAAGCAGCAGACCGCGAGCTGATGCAGGATCTTGCAAAGGACGGAAAATATGAGATCACCGATGCGATGAAAAAAGAGCTGGCAGACTTCTACGGCAATTATGCATCCGAACAGGAGACAGCAGACGCGATTGCAAAACTGTACAGCGATACCGGATATGTGATTGATACCCATACCGCGGTTGCAGCGGCTGTATACGGAAAATACCGCGAGGAAACCTATGACGAAACCAAGACCGTCATCGCATCTACCGCAAGCCCGTATAAATTTACAAGCAGCGTTCTTGCAGCGATTGCACCGGAGTATGACACCCTTCCGGTACTGGAGCAGGTAGACAAGCTGTCTGCACTTGCCAATACCGAGATTCCGCGTGCGATCGAAGAAATCCGTACTGCACCGGTGCTTCATACGACAGAGTGTGATGTAGATCAGATGCCGGAGACTGTTCGGGCGTTTTTGAAATAAGATAAAGCAGGAACAGAATTTAAAAACAGGCAGAGCACACAGCAGGCTTTGCCTGTTTTTGCAGGGAGAGAAGAATAAATAATGAAAAATAAAGTAATCAGGGGAGTACTGGCGGCAGCTTGCGTGACAACCGCTGTCAGTGCTGCGAACGTATTTGGAGCAGGCACAGAGCAGAGTCTGGTAAATGAGGCTTCTGCTGTTACAAAGGAAGAAACAGAAGAAACATCGGAGGCGGAAACCACAGACGAAAATACGCCGGAGATGACAGAAACGGAGACGCCGGATTCGACAGCGGAAAATGCCGCCTCGGATCTTCCGGCGGCAGAAGTACAGAGCGGAAAGCCCGAAGAGACGGCGGTATCCGTGCAGGCTGGAAGCTATTACCCATGGGTGAATGAGAACGGGATCTGGTATTTTAAGGATCCGGATGGTACCATTGTCAAAGGAGCCTGGAGAGAGTACGACAAGAACCGTTACTACCTGAATAATGACGGAAAAATGGCGGTCGGCTGGAAAAAACTTGATGGATCCTGGTATTATTTCCAAAGCTGGGGCGGTGTTTACCGGGATGCCTTTTACACCGTGAAAAATGTACCGTATTATTCTGATGCGGACGGAAAAATGGCGACCGGATGGAAACTGATCGATGATGTGTATTATTATTTTGATGATCAGGGCGCGATGTACCGGAATCATTTTTTTGAGTATGACAAGAATACGTATTATGTTGATGCGGATGGAAAAATGGCATCCGGGTTCGAACAGATTGACGGGATCTGGTATTACTTCCGAAGCTGGGGCGGCATGGCACGAAATACCTTTCTGACGCATAAAAATAATATTTATCATGTTGATACGGATGGAAAGATGACGACCGGCTGGCTGCTGCAGGATGGAACCTGGTATTATTTCCGAAGCTGGGGCGGCATGTACCGCAGCACCTTTTTCAAAGCACCGACAGGAAGTGCACTTTACTATGCCGATGAGAACGGAAAGATGGCTGTCGGAAAAAAACAGATCGACGGTGACTGGTACTATTTCAAGGACTGGGGCGGCATGTATCAGAATGCATTCATCAAAAACGGAACGAGTGTCTGCCATGCGGCTGCAGATGGAAAACTGACCGTCGGCTGGCTGCAGCAGGGCAGTACATATTACTATTTTGATGAAACCGGAGAGCAGTATTTTGACCGCTTTTTTGAATATGACAACAATACATATCGTGTGAATGCAGATGGAAAGATGGTAACCGGCTGGCAGAAAATCAATGGTACGTATTATTATTTCCGGGGCTGGGGCGGCATGTACCGTAGTACCTTTTTCCAGCTTGGCGGTGAAACGTATTATGCCGATGCGGATGGAAAGATGGTGACGGGCTGGCTTTCGAAAGAGAACCAGTGGTATTACTTCCGGGAAAATGGTGCGATGTACCGCAATACCTTCTTTACGCATTTAAACAACAGTTACTATGCCGATGCCAACGGCGTGATGGTGACGGGAGAGCGGACTATTAACGGCGCTTCCTATTACTTTAAAGACTGGGGAGGCATGGCAAAGAACCAGTGGCTCAATGCACAGAAACGGATGGTAAGCGGTGATCCGCAGACGGGCTGGTATTACTTTGGAAGCGACGGAAAGATGGTAAAATCGTATTACGCTCTGCTGAAAAAGAACAGCAGCAACTGGTACTACAGCTTTGACGAAAACGGAGTGTGCATTCTCGGCTCGAGCCAGTATGTGCGTGCAAAGGACAGCGTAAGCGGAAAATATTATACGATGGAGCATCAGTATTACACGGATCCGTCTGTGAGTGACCGTGATTTCTTTGCGGCTATCTGCAGTGCGGAGGCGGGTGTCCAGAGAAAAACCGGTATGACGGCAGTTGCGATGGTCATCCGGAACCGGATGGCGGCACAGAATATTTCGCTCCGCACAGCGATTTATAAACAGCAGCAGTTTGAACCGGCGCGGAACGGAAGTCTGACAAACTATCTGACGGGAATTGCGGAGCAGAGCAGTTCGATCATCAATCAGCTGAAAAATAATGGAGCCTACGGTGCAGTGGATGAATCCCGGTCGATCATGGATGCATATCTGAAGAACGGCACAAAACGTGTGATCCCGGGCTTTGGCGATACGAGAGATGATTTTGATTATCTATATTTCATGACTCCGAAAGCATTTGAAAATCTGAATATGGATAAAGAAAAATGTGTGACATATACATACACCTATAAATGGACAACTTCCAGCGGAACAGCGCGGGAAGATTCCCATATTTTCTTTGTGAACTGGGTGAAAAAACAGAGCTGATCGGACGTCATATCGAAAGAAGGGGCGAACAAAAGATGACATTACAGGAAACAATCGGACAGATCCATCCGCTTTCGAAAGAGGCGATGGATCGTGCCAAGGCTCACTGGGACGGCATTGCAAAGCCGCTCCACAGCCTCGGAAAGCTGGAGGACGTGCTCATCCAGATTGCCGGAATCACCGGAAAAGAGAAGATTTCGATTGAAAAAAGAGCACTTCTGACGTTCTGTGCGGACAATGGCGTTGTGGAAGAAAACGTGACGCAGAGCGGTCAGGAAGTGACAGCGACAGTTGCGGAAAATTTTCTGCAGGAGAAGGCGACAGCAGCCATTCTCTGCCGCGGTGCGCATGCGGATCTGTTTCCGATTGATATCGGAATGGCGCGCGATACGAAGGTTCCGCGGTATAAAGTTGCGTATGGAACAAAAAATATGGCAAAAGGTCCGGCGATGACAAGGGAAGAGGCCGTTCGTGCGCTTGAAACAGGAATCGCCGTGGCGGAAGAAAAAATTGCGGCGGGCTATCAGCTGATGGCAACCGGTGAGATGGGCATTGGAAATACGACGACGAGCAGTGCAATGGCAGCCGTTTTCCTGAATCAGCCGGTTCCGGAACTGACGGGACGGGGCGCCGGGCTTTCGAGTGAAGGTCTTGCGCGGAAAATTGCAGCGATTGAAAAAGCAATTGCCATCAATCAGCCGGATCCGTCCGATCCCATCGATGTGCTGGCAAAGGTCGGCGGTTTTGACATTGCCGGCATGGCGGGTGTCTTTCTTGCAGGGGCTGCACATGGCGTTCCGGTTGTGATGGACGGCTTTATTTCCTGTGTGGCAGCGCTTCTTGCTGCACGGATTGCACCGTTCGCAAAGGACTATATGATCGCTTCGCACGTATCGAAGGAGCCGGCGGCGCATCTGCTGCTTGCAGAGCTTGGAAAAGAAGCCTTCCTGCACTGCGATATGTGTCTGGGCGAGGGAACGGGCGCCATCATGCTTTTCCCGATTCTGGATCAGGCAAATGCCGTATACCGCGGCATGGCGACATTTGACGAGGCACAGATCGAAACGTATGTGCCGCTGACTTAAAAAAGGCAGGTGAAACGATGATACATCTGGTTACAGGCGGCAGCGGCAGCGGAAAATCGGCGTATGCGGAGCAGTGTATTCTGGATTTTGGCGGAACACGGAGGGTTTATATCGCAACGATGCAGCCGTTCGGTGCGGAAGGGCAGGCGCGTATTGCACGCCACCGGAAGATGCGCGCGGCAAAGAAGTTTTCGACGATTGAGTGTTATACGAATTTAAAAGAAGTGGAGCTGGAACCGGGAAGCGATGTGCTGCTCGAATGTATGTCGAATCTCACGGCAAATGAAATATTTGATCCATCCGGGGCGGGAAAAGCGCGGACGGAGGAGGAAATTCTTGCGGGCGTTTCCCGTCTGGCCAATCAGGCGCGGAATCTGGTTCTGGTGACGAATGAAATTTTTTCGGACGGATACCGATATGAGGAGGAGACGATGGAATACCAGCGGATCCTGGGAAACATTAATGTACGTCTGGCAGAGATGGCGGACTGTGTGACCGAGGTTGTGTATGGGATTCCCGTCAGAATAAAAAAAGAATAAGATGAAAACGATATGGAATAATTTTAAAGTGGCGTTTGCCATGTACTCGAAAATCCCGATGCCGCCGGCAGACTGGGAAAAAGAGAACATGAAATATGCGTTGTGTTTCTTTCCGTGGGTCGGACTGGCTGTCGGTGCAGTTTCGGCGGTGCTTTTCTGGCTGCTGCAGCAGATTGGCGCGGGAAGCATGCTGCGGGCTGCAGTGCTGACGGCAGTTCCGGTTCTGGTGACGGGCGGCATTCACCTCGACGGCTATCTGGATACGATGGATGCGTTAAGTTCCTGGAGAGAAAAACAGCGCCGACTGGAAATCTTAAAAGACCCGCACGCCGGAGCATTTGCGATTATTATGGGATGTCTGTATTTTGTACTGTACGCGGGCGCAGCCGGAGAACTTGTCTGGAAGATTTTTCCGGCGTATGCATTTGGCTTCGCAGTTTCGAGATCGTTCAGCGGTCTTTCGATCGCGTTTTTTCCAAATGCCAATCCGAAAGGAACAGCGGCAGCGTTTGGCATGAGCGCAGAGAAAAAAAGAACGGCGGCGGTGCTTGTTGTGACGATTTTTGCCGTGACGGCGCTCTCAGCTTCGTTCTGCGTCTGGGCGGCACTGGATGTACTGGTTGTATCGGCACTGGTATTCTGTTATTATAAATGGAAAAGCAGTAAGTATTTTGGAGGAATTACAGGAGATCTCGCAGGCTATTTCCTTTCGCTCTGTGAGCTGGCACAGCTCCTGTCTCTTGTGGTACTTTCTCTTGGAATGGAGAACTGGAAATGAAATTAGTAATTGGAGGGGCTTTTCAGGGAAAGCTTGACTTTGCAAAGAAGATGACCGGAAAAGAAACAGGATGGGCCGATGGGGCAGCAGTTTCGAAAGAGGAGCTGTCGGCATGTTCCGGCGTATATGATTTTCAGGAACTGGTCCGCAGATGGCTCCTTCTGGAAGAGGAGACCGGGACTGCACCGGAAGCAGAACTGGAAGAACTGCTGCAGAAAAATCCGGAAATCTGCATTGTTACGAATGAACTCGGTTACGGAGTGGTTCCGATCGAACCCTTCGACCGGAAATGGCGGGAAAAGACGGGGCGCATCTGTACGGAGCTGGCAGCAAAGGCTGATTCGGTAACCCGTGTGGTGTGCGGAATCGGAATCCTGCTGAAAGGTGAGGAAAAACATGATTAAAATTGCAATGATCCGCCATGGAAAAACCTATGGCAATACATTAGGACGGTATATCGGCGTGACGGATGAACCACTGTGTGAGGAAGGGAAAAAAGAGCTGGAACAGCGGACGATGGATACCGTTGAGCTTCTGTTCGTCAGCCCGCTGAAACGGTGTCTGGAAACGGCAGACATTCTGTATCCGTATGCCAAACAGGTCAAAATCCCGGAATTTGCAGAGTGCAATTTTGGTGAGTTTGAGAACAAAAATTATCAGGAATTAAAAGATAATCCGAAATACCAGGAGTGGATTGATTCCATGGCGACGCTTGCCTTTCCGGGCGGTGAGAGCCCGCAGCAGTTCAAGGACCGCTGCATCGCCGGCTTTGACAAGATGGTGGATACGTGTATCCGCCGCCATTACCGTAACGTGGCGATGGTGGTGCACGGAGGCACGATCATGAGTATCCTTGAGCAGTACGGCGTGCCACAGAAGAGTTACTATGACTGGCGAGTAGAAAACGGCTGTGGATATCATCTGTATCTCTCGGAGCAGAACTGGAAAATGGGCCGCAGAGAAGCTGTGGTGGAATCGGAGATAAGGCGGTAAACAAAAATGGTGACAGCAGAATGCCATGCCCATATTTTTATGGACGGTGTGGATTACAAAAAGGCGGCGGCAGCGCATGAAAACGGCCCGCGGGAGGATCTGATCCGGGAACATCTGGCGGCGTATCAGAAGGCAGGGATTTCCTATGTGCGTGACGGCGGAGATCCGTACGGGGCGGGTGTTCTTGCACGGAGCCTTGCGCCGGAGTACGGGATCACATACCGCACACCGGTTTTTGCGATTCACAGGGCGGGCCGTTATGGAAAAATTGTCGGACGCGCATTTTCAGACGGGAAAGAGTATTGCGCGCTTGTGCGTGAAGTACGCCGTGCGGGCGGAGATTTTATCAAGATCATGACGACGGGAATCCTGGATTTCGCGACAAAGGGGCATGTGACCAGTGAGCCGCTTTCCAGGGAAGAGGTTTTTGCAATGACAGCTGCGGCGCATGATGCGGGGCTTTCTGTGATGGCGCATGTGAACGGCGCACAGGCTGTGATGGATGCGGCAGAGGCAGGCGTGGACTCGGTTGAGCACGGGAACTTTCAGAATGAAGAGAGCATCTGCTGTATGGCAGAGCATGCAACAATCTGGGTGCCGACAATTGTGACGGTTTCGAATCTTCTGGAGAACGGCAGATATCCGGCTGAAACGCTGGCGTGGATTTTTGAGACGCAGAAAAAAGGTCTGCAGCTCGCATTTGAAAAGGACGTTGTGCTTGCGGCGGGAAGTGATGCCGGCGCATACGGCGTACTTCACGGAAAAGGAATCCGGGAAGAAGAGAGTGTAATGCGAAAAATCCTTGGGGCAGAAAATGGGCAGGAGCTGGAAAAGCGGCTTGCGTTTGGAGAAAAAAAGATCCGGGAAAAGTTCTGAAAATTTTCTGCGTTTCAGGCTTTAGAAAAAATTTAGAATTAAACGGGCAGACAATGCTTGCGCTTTCGCCCGGACTATGGTAAGTTTAAATCACTTTTACAAGAACTTTAGAGAAAATGAAACAGGGATATTCTGAGACAGAGGGTAAATGCTATCCTCTGTTTTTTGCGTGCAAAAATGACAGTCTGGATGTCCGCATCGACGGAAGGGAGCAAATGAAAGCAAAAGGAAAACTGGGGCTGCAGGGCTTTCTTTCCTTCCTTTTTCTGGCGGCGGGATGGTATCTGATGCAGTATTTCTGCGCCTATGTCGTACTGTCCGGGTCCATGGAACCGGAGATCCCGACGGGATCTGTTGTGGTTGTGGATGGACGGAAGAAGGAATGGAATCCGGGGGATGTGATTACCTACCGGAGAGGAAATATGGTGGTGACACACCGGATCGTGGAAAAGAGCGAGGAAGGATACTGTACTAAGGGGGATGCCAACGCGGAGGAAGATGCAGGCATCGTTTTGGAAAAACAGGTGATCGGGAATGTGATCGTAGCTCTTCCCTGGCTTGGCTTTGGTATCGTCTGGCTCCGGCAGAGAGGAACACTCTTTTTTCTGGCCGTGGGAGCGGTGATGCTTTTTACAATCCGGCAGCTTTGGCACGGTAGAAAAATCATGCAGGAAAACAAGTTATAAAAAGAATTAGCAAAATTATTTAGGAAAACAGGAGGAATTGATCTATGAAAAAACAGCGGAAAATCGTATTCTGGGCAGCATCACTGCTTCTGACAGGAGCCCTGGCAGCGGGCGGAACACTGGCGTATCTGACGGATAAGGATTCTGTGACGAACCAGTTTGTTGTGGGAAAAGTAGATATCGAAGGAAATGAACCATCGTACGCACCAGATCCGGACGGAAAGACCAATCATATCGTGCCGACCCAGGTGATTCCGAAGGACCCGCGTATCAAAAATAAAGGTAAAAATGATTCTTACGTTTATATGGATGTTTCCATACCAATCGCAAAAGTGATCGTTGCAGATACATCCGGAAACCGTTTAAACGGCGGGGCAGCCGTCGATACGGAACTGTTTTCGATGAATCAGCTTTCGAAAAAATGGGTGCTGATGTACAAGAAAAAACAGAACAATTCGATGGTATATACATATCTCTACAATGAAGTGCTCGCAGCTGGCAAAGCGACGGATCCTTTATTTACGAGCGTGACAGCAGCTAATATCGTGGAAGGGCAGCTGGATGAAAAAGAGGTCGATATTCCGATCAATTATTATGCAATCCAGGCGCTGAATACCGGTGAGGGAAGTACGGCTGCCGAGCGGGCAGCAAAGGCCTGGGAGAAGTATGTAAATCAGAATAATGGGCAGAAGGGGCAGGTAACGGCACCGCAGTCGGAGCCGGAACAGACAGAAGCACCTGGAATTTAAGCAGTTTTCTGGGGGACAAAAGATGAAGAAAAAGACGAAACGGCTGTTTTTCCTTGCGGGTGCGGCCGGGTGTACGATGGCGGCAGCCATTTGGCTGCTGCCGGGAACTTCGGCGTATTTTACAGATCACGAGAGTGTCTGGAATCGTATGGTGTTCGGACATAATACAAGTACTATCGATGAAGAATTTCCGACACCGACGCCCGTACCGCCAGGGAAAAGTGTGGTAAAGAGAGTAAAAATCAGAAATGAAGGTTCCGTTGCCTGCTATATTCGAGCGGCACTTATATTCAGTGAACCAATTGAAGCGATTGAGGGACTTGATACGGAAAACTGGGTAAAAGGAGAAGATGACTACTATTATTACAAAAAACCGGTTTCAGAAGGCGAAAGCACGACGGAATTGTTTACCGGAATCCGCGTTGCAAAAGAAATGGAACAGAAAGAACTTGAGGTTTCGGTCTATGAGGAATCGGTGCAGATCCAGAAGGGGAATATGGTATTTCACGGCTATCGGGAGGCATGGGATGCTTATGAGAGAGGTGGTCAGACATGAAAGGAAAACGCGTCAGGATCGGATGTGCGGCGGCAAGTCTTCTGATGGGAATCAGCGGAACGTATGCATATTACCGGAGCAGTGTTGAGACCATTAACAAAATAGCTGTCGGAGATGTAAATATTGGAATCTGGGAATATGAGGAAGACGGGGATGGAGAAAAGAAGTATGAGGGACCGGAAAACGGCATTGTACTGCCTTCCCAGGTGATTTCAAAAATTCCGCGGATCACCAATTATGCTGAACCATGCTATGTCCGGGTAAAGCCTGTGTTTGATGAGGAAGAAACGCAGGATTACCGTCTGGGGGAAGAGGACCTTGGGGGAATCGAGGACGTCTGGCTGAAAGCAGGAGAGTATTATTATTATCCAAAAGTGCTGGGAAAGCAGGAATCTGTCGATTTTTTCCGTACAATCACCATTCCATCTGCGTGGACCAGTGAGGCGGAGGGACAGGTGCTGTCCGTTGAAATCCAGGCGGAGGCCGTACAGGCAGCGAATGTGACGCCGGATTTTACGGCAGAAGCTCCGTGGGGAGAAGAACTGGAAATAGAACAGTGTGTCCACGAGGCGGATAATACCGTTTCGGAGGTTTCGCAGCAGAGCTTCCTCACCGTTTCGTACGAAGGAGCAGCGCGGAATCTGATCTTGGCACCCGACAATTTCTTTCGGAACTTTCCAGTGCTGATGCCGGGAGATGAATGGGAAGATACGTTCACACTGGTGAACACGACAGCAAGCCGTGCAGAATTTTTTCTGCGGACGGAACTTCCGGAAGAACTCAGTGAAGCAGAAAAAGAACTGCTTTCCAAGGTGAAACTGGAAATACGAGAGGGAGACAGCGTGATTTATGAAGGTGATTTAGAGAGTGAGGGACTATGGGCAGCAAAAAGTCTTGGAATATGCAGTCCAGATGAACGGAAAGAAATCTGTTTTTCAATCCGTGTGCCGTCAGAACTTGGAAATGAATGGGCACTTCGGAAAAGCGGGGTAAAATGGATTTTTTCTGTCGAAGGAGAAGATCTGCCGCAGGAAGAAGGCCCCTCTATCTGGCACAGCGCGCCAAAAACAGGTCTGCGCGATCCGTCAGCAGCGGTCCCCATTGGAATTGCCGTGACAGGAGCCTTCCTGTTTCTTGCCGCGGGCCGGTCTGAAAGGAGGAAAGAATGAAAAGAGCAAAGAAAAGCTTCTGGTTTCTCGCAGGAATTCTGCTGTTGTTGGGATTTTGTTTTCGGGAAGATGTTCTGGCTTCGAGTCTTACGAGTCTTCCTTCTCTTTCGAAAGCCGGAATCGGAGAAGTTGTATCATCGGACTCTGTTATTGACGGCCGATATGATTTTACCCCGCTGATCGGAAGTGAGACAAAAATCCGTTTTGGAAGTACAGATGGAAGTACCTGGGACAATCTGTTCTGCAAAAACGGAGAGAGCCATTCGAAATGCTGTTCCACATGGTGGCCGGCGGCCGATGTGAAGGGATGGAGTAATCTCCGTTCCTTCACGCCGCTGGAGTCGAAAAAAGGAAAAATGTATGCGGAATATACGAATGTTGGAGAGTGCCACGGGGAAAATGTAACGATGCGGATCTGGCTGGAAGACTGGCAGAACACGGTTGTACCATCAGGGTATGAGGACGTGGATGCGGTAGTCGTGGCGATTGACCACAATAAGCCGGTCATTGATATTAAAGGTCTGCTCTGGATCAAGGTACGGTTTGCTTATTACGACAGTAAAGGAAATCCGCTGAATGTGAAAGGATATTTTACACTTTCAGATCTGGACTTTAAGCAGGGCTTTTATCTGGCTGATGAGACAGAACATATCTATCTGACGAAGGAGGCAGATGCCAGAATCGTCTACGATGCCAGAACAGAAGCGATCTGGTCGGCAAGACGCGGCTCTGAGCCGGACGGTGGAACAACTCCGGAAAATTCGGAAGGCTGGGTTACAGTTACCTTTGAAGGAAATTCCCAGACGATGATTTTCTATGATGGAGGCACTAACGACGCGGTAACTGGTCCCGGCGGCGGAGTGAAAGCACCGAAAAAATGGCCGGATAATTTTGTAAACGATACTTCCAGTACGTACAACAACTGGCATGGAGCATCCCGTGAAACGGGAATAACTGTTGTGCCGTGGAATACTTCGGAATTTGGTTACACAGCGAACGTTCCCTGTCATCTGTCGAAAGTAGGAGATCTTGTAGTGAAAAAAATGGATGCAGAGACAAAAGAAGCTCTTTCGGGTGCAGAATTTACCGTGTACCGCTGGAAAAACAACACCTGGAGTGAATTCAAAAAGATGAACTGGGTGAAAAAAACGGGTTCTTATCTGCTGGAGGGAATTCTGGATACAGACAGTGAAAATGGAAAATTCCGTGTTGTGGAGACAAAGAATCCAGCTGGTTATGCAGGAAGCTGGGAGCAGGAATTTTCCATTGACAAGGAAGGCATGCAGACGATCCATCTGGAGGCAGAAAACACAAGAAAAACAGGCTCACTGAAGATAAAAAAGACGGAAGAAAACTCAGGGAAAGTACTTTCTGGTGCAACATATCAGGTGATTGCGAGCGGAGCAATTACAACGGTAAACGGAACAGTGCTGTTTCCGGATCAGGCGGTAGCAGCTGTGCTGAAAACGGATGAAAATGGAGAGGCGTTCAAAAACGGGCTGGAGTACGGAACGTATCTTGTGCGGGAAACGGCGGCTCCAAATGGATATGTGCTGGATCCGACGGAAAAGAAAATAACGATCGGGGAACAAAACGCACAGATCACACTGACGTTTACAAACTGGAAGAACCGTTTTGTTCTGCAGAAAGTAAGTCAGGGAGACGGAAAAGTGCTTCAGGGAGCAGCCTTTCATATCTGGACGAAAGATGGAAGTTTTGATGAGACAAAAAAGACGGATGCAAATGGAAAAATTGAGCTGACGGGACTTTTGGACGGTGTCTGGTACTATCAGGAGACAGCATCTCCGGAGGGCTTTCTGCTGGACAGCACATGCCGGGAATTTGTGGTAGAAAACGGAAAAATTGACGGTAAATCGGAACTGTCGGTGACGGTCGAAAATGATGGAACACATCTGACAATTGAAAAAATAGATGCAGAGAGCGGAAAACGAATTTCCGGCGCAAAGCTGGTATTAAAAGATATGGATGGAAACCGTGTGGACAGCTGGATTTCAGGAGGAAGCGGCCCGCATGAACTGGAAAAATTAAAGCCGGGTTCTTATGTCCTTGTGGAGGAGGCCGCGCCGGATGGATACCTTGCGGCAGAACCGGTTTCGTTTGTGCTGGAGGCAAAACAGGAAGTGCAGACCGTGACGATGAAGGATCTTGCATGTGAAACCTTGACGATTACAAAGAAGATTAAGGCGGATGAGATTACATGGGCGCATGGAAATCCAACGTTTCTGTTTTCCGTGAAGGGAAAGGATCTGTATGGAAAAGAACATACATACCAATGCTATCTTACGTTTACAAAAACACAGGTGGAGAAAACGACAGATCAGGACGGCTACACGGAACAGTCGGTACAGATCCGGGGAATTCCGGCAGGAAACGATTACCGGGTACAGGAGAAGAAGGTGCTGCGGTATTCGCTTATGCAGGTGACAGGTACGAAGAATGTTACCGTGAAAAAACTAGAAGAGCCGGCATATGGAAAAGATCCTGCGCGCGTCTTTTCGGTATCGGTAAATCTTTGCGGACATCCCAAAGAAAGTGAGGTTGTATTTGAAAATCAGAAATACCGCTGGGATGATTATGGACACAACAGTATTGTAAAAAACCGGATTCCGGTTGAATAACAAAACGGAAAAACATTCCACCATCGGTTCGGGTGGTGGAATGAAAACAAAATGGAGAGAGAAAAAATCAGCAGAAAAAGAAGAGGGATTGCAGTTCTGACATTGGCGGCGCTTTTTTTCTGGTATCTGCCGCAGATTCAGGTAAGCCGGCAGATTCGAAAAGAACAGGAAGAAGCGGTGGAGATGTATGTCAGAGAAGAAAAAGAAGAGAACAAAGAGGAAAACGAAAAAAGCGAAGAAGTGCAGGAGCAGGAACCGGGCAGTACAGATCAAAATCTGTTTCGGACAATTGATTTTACAGGACTTCGATCAAAAAATAGAGAAATCTGCGCGTGGCTCTGGATTCCGGGCTGCGCCTTAGATGTTCCGGTTGCGCACGGGCAGGATAACGCATATTATCTGACACACGATGCGTTTTGCAGGGAGCGGATTTACGGCAGTATTTTTGCACCGTGTGATACACCAGAGGATTTTTCTGAACGTCACACGATTTTATATGGGCATAATATGCGGGATGGAACGATGTTCGGAGGATTGAAAAAGTATCGTGAGGCGTCGTGGGAACAGGAATTTCCGTATCTGTACCTGTATTTGCCGGGTGAAGCATGGCAGTGCCGTATTTGGAGTGTGGAGGAGACGGATGCCAAAAGTGATGTTTACCGGCTGGGAGCATGGAGCGATGCGGACTGGAATGCATGGGTACAGGAAAGAAAAGAAAACAGCATTATCTTTGGCAGCGGTGAGGAAAAGAAAGTTCAAAAGATACTTACCCTTTCCACCTGCATTGGTGACGGCAGCAGTTCACAGAGACTGGCTGTACATGCGGCGGTGGAGATGATTTTTGCAACAAAATCTGGAAGGGAAGAGGGTTCTGTGCTAGAATAAGACAGAATCAAAAGACTTATGATACAGAGCAGGAAAAAGGATGGCGATAAGACATGAAAGAACTGTACACGGCAGCAGGAATTTTTGTTGTTCTGATACTGCTGGGAGTTTGGATGGTACAGAATAACAGAAATGAACAGGAAAAGAAGCTGGTACAACTGCGGAAGAAATGGGGAAAAAAGCAGGAGAAACGGACGGCACGGGAAAAGAAAGAAAAACTGGAAGCGTGTCTGAGACGAAAAGCAGGGGAAAACTTCTGCGTGGACGCGATTACCTGGAATGACCTGGATCTCGATGCGGTTTTTGACACAGTCGACCACACAGTGTCGGTGTGCGGGGAAGAATATCTGTACACGGCGCTTCGGATGCCGGTCACAACAACAGAAATCAGGGAAGAGCGGGAACGGCTGATGAAGCTTTTTGCAGAGAACCAAAAAGCCAGAGAAGCAGTGCAGAAAGCACTTCTTTTGATGGGAAAAGAAAAGATGAATCCGCCGACAGAAGAAATAGCCGTACTGATGGAGGCGGAGCCTGGAGAGAAGGGGAAATATCTTCTGATGGCCGGTATTGCTGTGCTTGGAATTGGACTGCTGTTTGTACTGCCTCCGCTGGGTGTGGCTGTTCTGTTTGCTTCTATGGTCGGCAACGGACTGATGCATGGAAGGGAGAGCAAAAAGCTGGAGAGTGCATTAAAAGCGTTTGGCTGTATCCTGCGGCTGCAGCGGACAGCCAGGGAACTTGGAAAAGAAAAAATTTCCGGACTGGAAATGTATCAGAAGCGTCTGGAAGAACAGGAAAAACAACTCCGTCCGATTACAAGAAAATGCAGAACACTTGTGAATACGAAAGAATCGCAGGGCGGTGCAGCAAACATGATTTTTGCATACTTTCATACGTTCTTTCTGCTGGATCTGATCGAGTATTCTTCGGTTGTTTCCGGAGTGAAATCGTATGAAAAAGCGATTCTGCAGATGGCAGAGGATCTTGGACTCCTGGACTTTGCACTGTCTGCAGCATCGTACCGGGAGAGCCTTTCGTATTACTGCCGGCCGGAATTCCTGGATGAGAAAAAGGCGGGCTGTCGGATCGATGTGGAGGAGCTTTATCATCCGCTTCTGACACATCCGGTGGCAAACAGTTTGTATGCGGAGGGCGGAATTCTGCTGACCGGCTCGAATGCGTCGGGAAAATCCACATTTATGAAAAACATGGCAGTGAATGCGATTCTGGCGCAGGCACTGAACACGAGTCTTTCGAAGCGGTACCGCGGTGTTGTGTGCCGGATCATGACATCCATGGCACTCCGCGATAATCTGGCACAGGGAGAGAGTTACTTTGTTGTGGAAGCAAAATCTTTAAAACGGATTCTGGAGGCAAGCCGGGAAAAAACACCGCTTCTGTGCGTCATTGATGAGGTGCTGCGGGGAACAAACACGACGGAGCGGATTGCAGCGTCAGAGAGTGTGCTTGCTGCCCTGCGCCGTGCAAATGTGCTCTGTCTTGCAGCAACACATGATACTGAACTGACGTATCTGCTGGAAGATCTCTATACCAATTATCATTTTGAAGAGCAGATTACCGCGCAGAGTATTTCCTTCCCGTATCGCCTGGAACAGGGGCCGGCAAGAGGAAAGAATGCGATTGCGCTGCTTGGAAATATGGGAATTGATGAAAAAATTGTAAAACAGGCAGAAAGAAGAGCTGCGGAGTTTGAAACAACAGGAAGCTGGGAAAAGAATAAGTTTCTGAGATAGAAAAACAGCCGGGAAAAATTGATCTTTTTTGAAAAAATATGCGAAAATGGTTCAGCATTTTTTCATTGTGTGTTATGATAAAACAGATCGCGTGATCTGGCAGAAAAACCGCCGGATCTGTTAAGGAGAAAAACATGAGCAGGACAGGCTTGGAAGATGCATATATTATGCGCGGCAGCAAGAAACTCCGCATGGGATATACGACGGGTTCCTGCGCTGCAGCGGCAGCGCGGGGAGCGGCGTTTATGCTGCTTTCCGGGAAAGAAATACAGGAAGTGAAAATCCATACGCCAAAGGGCATTGTTCTGAATCTGGAATTGCTGGATATCCGGAGAAGTGCCGAAAAAGTAAGCTGTGCCGTCCGAAAAGACGGCGGGGATGATCCGGATGTGACAGATAAAGCATTGATTTACGCGGAAGTGACGTTTGGAACAGAAGAGGGAATTGTAATCGATGGAGGATTCGGCGTCGGGCGTGTGACAAAGCCGGGGCTGGATCAGCCGGTCGGAAACGCGGCGATCAACCATGTACCGCGCCAGATGATCCGCGAGAATGTGGAGGAGATTCAGAAAAAACTCGATGATTTCCGCGCACTGCAGGTTATCATCTCCGTACCGGAAGGGGAAGAACTGGCAAAGCATACATTCAATCCGAGACTTGGCATCACCGGCGGCATTTCAATCCTTGGAACGAGCGGGATTGTAGTGCCGATGAGCGAGGAGGCGCTGATTTCCACGATCCGCGTCGAGATGGAAATGCGGAAAGCACAGGGTGACCGCGTCCTTCTGGTGACACCGGGAAATTACGGACAGGACTTCTTAAAAACGTATCCGTGGGTCCGTGCAGACCATTCCGTTAAGTGCAGTAATTACGTCGGAAAAACACTGGAATTTGCAGCTGAGCTCGGCTTTGACGCCATCCTTTTTGTGGCACATCTTGGAAAATTTGTCAAGGTGTCCGGCGGAATTATGAATACCCATTCCCACGAGGCAGACTGCCGTGCGGAGCTTCTTACGGCGCAGGCGGTGCGTGCAGGGGCGGATCTTGCACTGGCAAAAAAACTGCTGGAGACCGGAACGACGGAAGAAGCGGTGCAGATTTTAAAGGAAGCAGGATGCCTGAAAGAGACCATGGAAAAAGTGACAGAAAAAATTGCTTTTTACATGAATTACCATATTGAGGGCAGAGTGCAGACGGAGGCGATTGTTTTTTCAAGCAATGAGGGCCTGCTTGGGGAAACCCCGGGAGCGGGAGAACTTCTGGAGCGCCTGCGGGAGCAGGAAGAAAAAGAAAACAGAAAAGAGTAAAAACAAAATGACAGGAATTTTATTTGGAACAGGAATCGGACCGGGAGACCCGGAGCTTATGACGTTAAAGGCCGTCCGTCTGATCTGGGAAAATGATACGATTGCAGTACCAGGAGAGAAACCGGAAGAGAGCATTGCCTACCAGATTGCTGTTCAGGCAGTGCCGGAACTGGCGGAAAAAGAGCTCGTTGCTATTCCAATGCCGATGACAAAGAATGCCAAAGAACTGGAGGAAAATCACCGGCGCGGTGCAGAAAAAATAGAGGAGCTGCTGGATGCAGGAAAAAACGTAGTATTTCTGACACTCGGAGATCCAACCGTGTATTCTACCTACCTTTATGTACACAGACGGGTACTGGAAGACGGTTACGATGCGAGAATTGTAAGCGGTGTTACATCGTTCTGCGCGGCAGCAGCATCTCTTTCCGAGGGACTGGTGGAAAATTCCGAAGAACTGCATGTGATTCCGGCGTCTTATCAGATTGAAGATGCACTGGAACTTTCAGGAACAAAGGTTCTGATGAAAGCGGGTAAAAAGATGCCGGCTGTGAAACAGTTCCTGAAGGAAAAGAACTGCCGGGCGGTGATGGTAGAAAACTGCGGCATGGATACGGAACAGAAGTATTTCAGCGCGGAAGAAATCCCGGACCAGGCAAGTTACTATTCACTGATTATTGTAAAAGAAAAGAGGAAAAAATAGATGGTACATTTTATTGGAGCGGGCCCCGGAGCCCCGGATCTGATTACGGTAAGAGGACAGAAGCTGCTTGGTGAGGCGGACATTATCATTTATGCAGGTTCTCTTGTCAATCCGGAACTACTGGATCTGAAAAAAGAGGGCTGTGTGGTATATAACAGTGCAACCATGACGCTGGAGCAGGTGATTGATGTTATGAAAGAGGCCGAAAGCAAAGGTCAGACTGTGGCAAGACTCCACACGGGAGATCCGTGCCTGTACGGTGCAATCCGCGAACAGATTGATGCGCTCGATGCCCTTGGAATCGCTCACGATGACTGTCCGGGTGTCAGCTCTTTCTGCGGAGCGGCTGCTGCCCTTGAAATGGAATATACGCTGCCGGATATCTCCCAGAGTGTTGTCATCACCAGAATGGCCGGAAGAACACCGGTTCCGGAGCGGGAGAGCATTGCGTCTTTTGCGGCACATCAGGCAACGATGGTTGTATTCTTAAGCACGGGACTCTTAGAGGAACTTTCCCGTGAGCTGATTGCAGGCGGCTATACGGCAGATACTCCGGCAGCGATCGTTTACAAAGCAACCTGGCCGGAGGAGAAGACGTT
Organism: Blautia sp. OM06-15AC; assembly: GCF_003481425.1. Classification (NCBI taxonomy): domain Bacteria; kingdom Bacillati; phylum Bacillota; class Clostridia; order Lachnospirales; family Lachnospiraceae; genus Blautia; species Blautia sp. OM06-15AC. The sequence goes on from NZ_QULD01000001.1 coordinate 485,926, forward strand.
CGTCTGCACCGTTGGAACACTTGCCGAGACGGCGAAAAAGAACCAGATCACCAAGACAGCGCTGATGATCATCGGAAATGCCGTTTCCCAGGGAAATTACCGCAGAAGTGATCTGTACAATCCGACGTTTACCACCGAATTCCGAGAGGCAGAAAAATAAGATGAAAATAGCCATAGCAAGTTTTACAAGAAACGGATGCGTCTGGAATCAAAAACTCTGTGCGGCACTGAAAAAACACAGCTGTGAAGGATATGCACTGGAAAAGTACGGGAAAGAAGCGGGAATTCCTGCGATTGCACCGTCGCTTCCTGCATGGACAGAGCGTATGTTTCAGAAAATGGATGCGATTTTGTTTATCGGGGCGTGCGGGATTGCGGTGCGCAGTATTGCACCGTACGTGAAAAGTAAAAAGACAGATCCGGCGGTTCTGTGTATGGATGAACAGGGAAAGTTTGTGATTTCATTACTTTCCGGCCATATCGGCGGAGCAAACGAGCTGACGGAAGAAGTTGCAGCTGTAACGGGTGCGGTTCCGGTCATTACAACGGCAACGGATGTCAATCACAAGTTTGCGGTCGATGTCTTTGCTGTAAAAAATCATTGTGAAATTTGTGAGATGGAGCTGGCAAAAGAGGCAGCGGCGCTTCTGGTGGACGGAAAAACGGTTGGATTCTGCAGCCGTTTTCCGGTGAAGGGAACAAAACCGGAGGAACTGATCCCGGAAGAGGTGGCAAAACCGTCGATGGGAATCTGCATTACCACATCGGAAGAGGATTCGCCATATGAGAGAACACTTCACCTGATCCCGAAGGTGATCACCGTCGGCATCGGCTGTAAGAAGAATACACCGGCCGGCCGGATTGAAGAAAAGGTTCTTGCGGCACTTGCGGCGGCCGGGATTTCTCCAAAAGCAGTTCGACAGGCGGCAAGTATTGATCTGAAAGCGCAGGAGCCGGGAATTCTGCAGCTGGTGGAAAAGTATGGCTGGCAGTACCGGACCTTTTCTGCAGAAGAACTGGAAACGGCGGAGGGGGAATTTACGCCGTCTCCGTTTGTGAAGAAGATTACAGGAATTGACAATGTCTGTGAGCGCAGCGCAGTTCTCGCCGGCGGCAGACTGATAAAGAAAAAAAAGGCAGCGGACGGTGTAACAGTTGCACTGGCTGCGGCGGACTGGAGGGCAGTATTTTGAGTACAATTTTTGTCGTGGGCATCGGCCCCGGAGCATATGAAAAAATGACGATCGAGGCGGCGGATGCGCTGCGGAACTGCGATGTGATCATCGGCTATACCGTCTATGTGGATCTGGTAAAAGAACATTTTGCAGGAAAAGAATTTCTGACGACGCCGATGCGGAAAGAGGTGGAGCGCTGCCGTCTGGCATTTGAAACTGCGGCAGAGGGAAAACAGGTTGCTATGATCTGCAGCGGAGATGCCGGCGTTTACGGTATGGCAGGTCTGATGTATGAGCTTTCGGAAGAATGGCCTGATATTGAAATTAAGGTAATTCCAGGCGTGACCGCCGCAACGGGAGGCGCTGCCGTTCTTGGTGCACCGTTGATCCACGATTTCGCCCTGATCAGCCTGAGCGATCTTCTGACACCGTGGGAGAAAATTGAAAAACGTCTTCTGCTGGCATCGGAAGCGGATTTTGTCATCTGTCTTTATAACCCGGGAAGCCATAAGAGAGCGGATTATCTGGAAAAAGCGTGTGATCTGATGCTTCGTTACAAAGCGCCGGAAACCGTCTGCGGAATCGTAAGCCAGATCGGAAGAGACGGGGAGACGAGCCGGACCATGACGCTTGCAGAACTTCGCAATACAAAAGTGGATATGTTTACGACGGTATTTATCGGAAACAGTCAGACAAAGGAAATCCGGGATCACATGGTAACGCCGAGGGGATATCGCTATGAATAAAGTAATCGTCTTTGCCGGAACGACGGAAGGCCGGGAAATCTGCAGTTTTCTGAAGAAATATGAGATTGCATCCCTTGCCTGTACGGCGACAGAATACGGCAAGTGCCGGATCGAGGAGGGCGGTGCCCTGACGGTTCGAAGCGGAAGACTGACAGAAGAAGAGATGGAACAGCTTTTTGGCGAAGAACAGCCGGAAATGGTTATCGATGCAACCCATCCGTATGCCGATCTTGTGTCGGAAAATATCCGGTCTGCATGTGAAAAAGCAGGAAAAACGTATCTTCGGCTGCTGCGGCCGTCGCTTGCGGCAGATCCATCCTGCGTCATGGTCGATACGACAGAAGAAGCGGTATCGTATCTGGCGGGCACAGAGGGAAAGATTCTGGTGACAACAGGAAGCAAGGAACTCGCAAAATTTGCAGAGCTTCCGGATTATAAAAACCGTGTGTATGCCCGGGTGCTGCCGTTGCCAGGCGTAATTGCATCCTGCGCGGAACTTGGATTTGATGCCGCACATACCATAGGCATGCAGGGACCGTTTTCTATGGACATGAACGTTGCAATGCTGCAGTCGTTCCATGCCGAATGGATGGTAACGAAGGAATCCGGAAGAAACGGCGGCTTTGAAGAAAAAATTGAGGCAGCCAAAAAGGCCGGTGTCCGTGTCGTTCTGATCGGCCGTCCGAAAGAGGAAGAAGGACTCTCGGAGGACGAGGTCAAGCGGTATCTCGTTGAAAAATTTGATCTGTCCGTGAAACGGGACGTCGTGATCGCCGGAATCGGACCTGGTGCAGAAGCACAGATGACGCTGGCGCTCGTAGACGCGTGTGAGCAGGCGGATGTGCTGATCGGTGCGGGACGCATGACAAAAGCAGTAGAAAAATATCAGAAGCCAATGCTTGCAGAATACAGCCCGGAAAAGATTTACGAGTATCTGAAGGCGCACCCGGAATATGAAAAGATTGTTCTTCTGCAGTCGGGTGATGTCGGCTTTTACAGCGGAGCAAAGAAACTTCAGGCCGTCCTTGCGGAAGATGCGGATTTTTCTGTCCGTGTAGAGCCGGGAATTTCTTCGCTGGTTTATTTCTGTGCCAAAATCGGAGTGTCCTGGGAGGATGCAGCATTTGTGAGCCTGCACGGGCAGCACTGCAACTTTCTGGAGACGGTCCGCCGAAACCGGAAAACTCTGGCGATCGCCGGCGGAAAGGGCAGTGTCAGGGAAATCTGCCAGACGTTAAGTTCGTACGGCTGGGAGCAGATTGTGCTGCATGTGGGAACGGATCTGTCGTATCCGGAAGAACAGATTGTGACAGGAACCCCATTCGAACTTGCTAAAATGGAGTTTGCTCCGCTTGCGGTTCTTCTGTTTGAAAACCCGAATCCGGAACCGGAGTTTACAGCCGGCATGGCAGATGAAGTATTTCTGCGTGACAAAGTACCGATGACCAAGCGGGAAGTGCGCAATGCATCTCTTTCTCATCTGCAGCTTTCTTCGAATTCTGTTGTCTATGATATTGGATCGGGCACAGGTTCTGTTTCGATTGAGATGGCGCTTCGTGCAGCACAGGGAAAGGTATATGCGATAGAAAAAAATCCGGCAGCCGTTGCACTTCTGCAGGAAAATAAAAAGAAATTTGCAGTGGATCATCTGGAAATTATTGAGGGAACTGCACCGGAAGCACTCGAAGCACTCCCGGTTCCGACGCATGCATTTATCGGCGGGTCTGCCGGAAACTTAAAAGAGATTCTGGAACTGCTCCTGCGGAAGAATCCGAACATCCGCGTGGTATTAAATACAGTAACCGTGGAAACATTAGCGGAGGCAGCATCGTGTTTCAAAAAACTTGCGTTTGAAGAGCCGGAAATCGTCTGCCTGCAGGCTTCCAATGCGAAAAAGGCCGGAAGAAGCCATCTGATGATTGCCCAGAATCCGGTTTATATCTTTACAGCCCAGGGAGGTGCCAAAGAATGAAAGCACCAAGAATCATGCTGGCAGCAGGAAGGAGCGGAAGCGGGAAAACGATGATCACCTGCGGACTGCTCCGTGCACTGCAGCAGATGGGAAAGCAGCCCGCAGCGTTTAAATGCGGCCCGGATTATATCGATCCGATGTTTCACGAACAGGTAATCGGCGCCCCGTCGTGTAATCTGGATCCGTTTTTCACAGAGGAAGAAACAACACAGTATCTGTTCTGCAAACATGCAGCGGGTCATGACATTTCCGTATTGGAAGGCGTTATGGGGTATTACGACGGTCTTGGCGGAATTTCTACCAAAGGCAGCGCCTACGATCTCGCCGGTATGACAAAAACGCCGGTTCTTCTGGTTGTCGATGCCAAAGGCATGAGCGTTTCAGCGCTTGCCTTTATCAAGGGATACCTGCAGTACAAAGAGGACAGCCGGATCGCCGGTGTAATCTTTAACCGGATGTCAGAGATGCTGTACCGGGAGATCGCGCCGATGGCGGAAAAAGAACTTGGCATTTCCTGTGTCGGCTTTGTGCCGGAACTGAAGGAATGCCACTTAGAAAGCCGCCACCTCGGCCTTGTGATGCCGGATGAGGTGGAAAATCTGCAGGAGCAGGTCAATCTGCTTGCAGAAACACTGCAGAAGACACTGGATTTTGAAAAAATTCTTGCGATTGCAGAAGGGGCAGAAGAGCTCTCGGGAAAAATGCCGGAAGTCCTGCGTAAGGTGACAGAAAGCGAAGTAGCCGCCAAGGTGCGTGTTGCGAAGCCGATTCTTGCCGTTGCAAAGGATGAAGCATTTTGTTTCTTTTATCGGGATAATCTGGAGCTTCTCGCGTCACTTGGAGCCAAAATCGAATATTTTTCGCCGCTTTCCGATGCGGAGCCGCCAAAGAATACAGACGGATTTCTGTTCTGCGGCGGCTACCCGGAGCTGCACGCAGAAGAGCTTTCGGAAAACCAGACCATGAGAACGAAGATCCGCGATAACATCCGTCAGGGAATGCCGGTTCTTGCAGAATGCGGCGGTTATATGTACCTGTCAGAATCCATGGAGGATATGGATGGAAATGTGTATCCTATGGTACAGGCTGTTCCGGGAAATGTTTACCGGACAAAAAAGCTGGGAAGATTCGGCTATATCACCCTCACGCCAAACACGAAAGATACCTTTCGGAACGGCGGAAATCCGGTGCGCGGCCATGAGTTCCATTACTTTGACAGCACAGATTGCGGAAGTGCATGGCATGCGGCAAAACCGCTGCGGAAGCGGAACTGGGAATGCATTCATGCGACAAAACGGATGATGGCGGGATTCCCGCATCTTTACTATATGGCAAGTCCGCACCTCGCACTGGAATTTCTGGAGCAGTGTGTTTCTTACCGGAAAGAACAGGAGAAAACAAGATGAAAACAGCATTAGCAGCCCTGATTGTGGGCTATGGATTGGACCTGCTGCTTGGAGATCCCTCCTTTTTGTACCATCCGATCCGTGTGATCGGAAATCTCATTGCCCTGCTGGAAAAATGGCTGCGGAAGGTATTTCCGAAAACGCCAAAGGGAGAGCTTGCCGGAGGAGTTTTTCTCGTGATCCTCGTCTGTCTGGCGGGATACGGTGTTCCGGCACTGCTGCTCTTTGCGGCATTTAAAATTCATCCGGTCATCGGCTTCCTTCTGGAGGTTCTCTGGTGCTGGCAGATTCCGGCAACGAAATGCCTGAAGGATGAGAGCATGAAGGTCTATCAGAAATTAAAAGAAAACGATCTTCCGGGGGCGCGCTATGCGGTTTCCATGATCGTAGGACGTGATACGAAAAATCTTTCGGAAACAGGAGTGACGAAAGCTGCCGTGGAAACGATCGCGGAGAATACGTCGGACGGTGTCATTGCACCGCTCCTCTTTCTTGCCCTCGGCGGACCGGCATTAGGCTTTCTGTATAAGTCCATCAATACCATGGATTCCATGGTGGGATACAAAAATGACAAATATCTGTATTTTGGACGGTGTGCGGCAAAGCTGGACGATGTCGTCAATTACATACCGGCGAGAATCAGCGCATGGCTGATGATTCTTGCGTCTGCATGCGAGCGCATGAACTGGAAAAATGCAGAAAAAATTTACAAACGCGACCGTTACTGCCACGCCAGCCCAAATTCTGCGCAGACAGAAGCAGTTATGGCAGGGGCGCTGGAAGTACAGCTTGCCGGAGATGCCGTGTATTTCGGCAAAGTCGTAAAGAAACCAACGATCGGCGATGACATCCGCCCGGTCGAGGCGGAAGATATCAAAAGAGCAAATCATTTGATGTATCTGACCTCGTTCCTCGGACTGGTGTTCTTTGCGGGAATCCGCGCGCTCTTTTTATTTCTGTAAAAAGAGAAGATAGAAACACAACGGAAAAGAGAAAGGAAGGCATATGGTATGAGACAAAATCCACATGGAGGAGACATTTACACGAAAAAATGCAGAGTCGATTTTTCTGTGAATGTCAATCCTCTTGGAGCTCCGGAAAGTGTGAAAGAGGCGGTGAGAAAGAGCGCGGAATCGGTGGAACAGTATCCTGACGCACTGTGCCGGGACCTGACCCGGGCACTGTCGGAAAAGGAGCAGCTTCCAGAAGAAAATATCCTGTTTGCAAACGGCGCCGCGGAGCTTATTTTTGCCCTGACACAGGCTCTCCGCCCGAAAAAAGCGCTGATTGCAGCGCCGGGATTTGCAGAGTATGAAGCAGCACTTTCAGCGGCAGGGTGTTTTATCCGTATGTATCCGCTGCAAAAGGAAAAAGGCTTTCTTTTACAGGACGATTTCTGCGATGATCTGACCGACGATCTGGATCTTGTTTTTTTATGTAATCCAAATAATCCAACCGGCCTTACGATTCCGCAGGAGCTTCTTTTAAAGATCCTGGATAACTGCCGGGAGCGTAACATCTATCTGGTGCTGGATGAGTGTTTCATAGAATTTCTGCCGGAGCCGGAAAAAGTGACGATGCAGGGAAAACTGGACGAATATCCGAATCTGCTGATTCTGCGTGCGTTCACAAAGATTTACGCAATGCCGGGCCTGCGTCTTGGCTATCTGCTCTGCAGCGACGAGGATCTGCTGGATCGGATCAGCCGCAGCATGCAGTCGTGGAATGTTTCGACTCCGGCGCAGATGGCAGGCCTTGCCGCCCTGAACGAGGATGCTTACGTCAAAGAAGCACGGGAACTGATCGGAAAAGAACGCGCCTGGATGAAAGCAGAACTGGAAAAAGCAGGTCTTACCGTATGGGATTCCTGTGCAAATTATCTGTTCTTTGAGGGACCGAAAGGACTTGCCGCACGGCTGGAAAAAGGCGGCATTCTGATCCGCGACTGTTCCAACTACCCGGGCCTTGCCGACGGATATTACCGTGCAGCCGTACGCACACATGAAGAAAACCAGATTCTGACAGAAGCCGTTTCACAGATTCTGCAGTGGTTTTAGGAGGAAAAACGATGGCGAAAGTAATTATGATACAGGGAACGATGTCAAATGCGGGAAAGAGTCTGCTTGCGGCGGGCTTATGCCGGATTTTCCATCAGGACGGATACCGTGTAGCGCCGTTCAAATCACAGAATATGGCGCTGAATTCGTTTATTACGAGAGAAGGCCTTGAGATGGGACGTGCACAGGTCATGCAGGCGGAAGCGGCCGGGATCGAACCGTCCGTTTTGATGAACCCGATTCTGTTAAAGCCGACGAATGACACCGGTTCGCAGGTGATTGTAAACGGTGAGGTACTGGGAAACATGAGTGCGCGGGAATATTTTTCCCACAAAAAAGAGCTGATCCCGGACATCATGAAAGCGTACCATGCACTGGAAGAACAGTATGATATCATTGTGATCGAGGGAGCCGGAAGTCCGGCGGAGATCAACCTGAAAGCCGATGATATCGTCAATATGGGAATGGCAAAGCTTGTGGATGCACCGGTGCTCCTCGTCGGAGATATTGACCGCGGCGGCGTTTTTGCTCAGCTTTACGGTACCGTAGAGCTTTTAGAGCCGGATGAGCGCGACCGCATCAAGGGTCTGATTATCAACAAATTCCGCGGGGACAAAACCATCCTGGACCCGGGCGTTGTGATGCTGGAAGAAAAAACACACATCCCGGTGGTCGGCGTGGCGCCGTATCTCCACATCGAAGTGGAAGACGAGGACAGTCTGACCGAGCGATTCACCAGAAAAGAGGAGATCGGTCTCATTGACCTTGCGGTCATCCGTCTCCCGCGTATTTCAAACTTCACCGATTTCAACCCGTTCGAGCGGATCGAAGGCGTATCACTCCGCTACGTAAGCTCTGTCTCCGAACTGAAAAATCCGGATATGATTCTGCTTCCTGGAACGAAAAACACGATGGAGGATCTGCTCTGGATGCGTCAGAATGGTCTGGAAGCGGCCGTACTGAAGGCGGCTGCGGCCGGAAAAGTAATTTTCGGTGTCTGCGGCGGCTTCCAGATGCTCGGAGATACGCTGAGCGATCCGCTGCATGTCGAAGCCGGCGGAACGATCAAAGGAATGGGACTCCTGCCGATGGATACCGTATTTGCCGGTGAGAAGACGAGAACCCGCGCGGAGGGCGCTTTTGGAAAAACAGAAGGCGTTCTTGCCGGGATCGAGAGAACCCGGATCGAGGGCTATGAAATCCATATGGGAGAAACGGTGCGGAAAGAAGAAACAGAAGCATTCACGTTCATCGATGATCAGAACCGTGCTGATTCGGATAAGCTGGACGGTGCACAGAAAGGAAATGTGTACGGTACGTATGTGCACGGCATTTTCGACAAAGAAGAAGTTGCCGAGCGGATCGTGGAAGCACTTGCAAAGAATAAGGGAATTGCCATGGAGCAGATTCACGGTGTCGATTACCAGACATTCAAAGAGACACAGTACGATATTCTCGCAGATGCGCTGCGCGAGCATCTCGACATGAAGAAGATTTATCAAATTCTGGAAGAAGGGGCATAAAGATGAAGATAGAACTGGAGCAGGTAAGCCCGCACGAGATTGAAAAGAGAAGCTTTGAAATTATCACGGAAGAATTAAACGGAAGAACGTTTCCAGAGGATCAGGAACTGGTTGTAAAGCGGTGTATCCACACAAGTGCGGATTTTGATTATGCGGATAATCTCTGCTTTTCGGAGCATGCGGTGGCAAAAGGCATCGAGGCGATCCGGGAGGGAGCCTGCATTGTGACGGATACGCAGATGGCAAGATCCGGCATCAACAAAAAGGTGCTTGCGCGCCACGGCGGTGAAGCGCTCTGCTTTATGTCAGACGAAGATGTTGCGGCAAGAGCAAAAGAAACCGGAAGCACCCGCGCGGCAGCCTGCATGGAAAAAGCGGCGGAGCTGGATAAAAAGCTGATTATTGCGGTTGGAAATGCGCCGACGGCACTGGTCCGCCTCTATGAACTGATCGGGGAAGGAAAAATAAAACCGGCGCTGATCATCGGAGTTCCGGTCGGCTTTGTCAATGTGGTACAGTCCAAAGAACTGATTATGCAGACCAATATCCCGTATATCGTGGCACGCGGACGAAAAGGCGGCAGCAATATCGCGGCGTGCATCTGCAACGCACTCCTGTATATGATGGATCAGGACCGCGGATATTAAAAATAGATGAAAAAACGGAAAGCAGAAGTCTTGACAGATTTCGAATCACCGTTTATACTATGGAACATGGAAAAAGGCTTGGAAGGGAACAAGTAGACGTACAAAAACGCGGACAGAAAGCAGCCGGCAGATGAGAGGCGCATGCAGGTTCTGTACGATTCGAATACATCCTGGAGTTGCGCACCGAATAAAACGGGCGGCAGAAGAACTATGATGCACGTTTTTAGTAGGCTGCGACGTAAGAGACGAACGTTACAGCGTCAGGGTATTCAGAGGTTTTGGATACCGACAAAGGCAGCTGCCGTGAGACAGCTGTGAAGTAAGGTGGTAACACGGGAGATACGGGCTCTCGTCCTTTGAATCGGAAAGGACGGGAGTCTTTTTGTATAAAAAACTTTGGTCCCAGACGGTAACACATACCCGAAAGTCAACCGAAAAAAGGAGAAAAACAAAATGCAGATTTATGACGAACTGATCGCCAGAGGCCTTCTGGCACAGGTAACCGACGAAGATGAAATCAGAGACCTGGTAAACAATGGAAAAGCAACGTTCTATATCGGATTCGACTGCACCGCAGACAGTCTGACCGCAGGTCACTTCATGGCACTGACCCTGATGAAACGGATGCAGATGGCAGGAAACAAACCGATCGCCCTGATCGGCGGCGGCACCACCATGATCGGTGACCCGTCCGGAAGAACCGATATGAGAAAAATGCTGACCCGCGAGGAGATCGACCACAACGCAGAGTGCTTCAAACGTCAGATGGAGCGTTTCATCGAGTTCGGCGAGGGAAAAGCTATGATGCTCAACAACGCAGACTGGCTGCTGAACCTGAACTATGTAGAACTGCTCCGTGAGGTAGGTGCATGCTTCAGCGTCAACAACATGCTCCGTGCAGAGTGCTACAAACAGCGTATGGAAAAAGGTCTTTCCTTCCTGGAGTTCAACTATATGATTATGCAGAGCTACGACTTCTATCACATGTTCCAGAAATACGGCTGCAATATGCAGTTCGGCGGCGATGACCAGTGGTCCAACATGCTGGGAGGAACCGAACTGATCCGCCGTAAACTTGGAAAAGATGCCTATGCAATGACCATCACCCTTCTGACCGACTCTCAGGGCAAGAAGATGGGTAAAACCGCAGGAAACGCTGTATGGCTTGACCCGAACAAGACCAGCCCGTTCGATTTCTACCAGTACTGGAGAAACGTGGACGATGCCGACGTCTTAAAATGTATCCGTATGCTGACCTTCCTGCCGCTGGAGCAGATCGACGAGATGGATTCCTGGGAAGGAAGCAAGCTGAACGAGGCAAAAGAGATCCTGGCCTATGAGCTGACCTCCATGGTACACGGCGAGGAAGAAGCAAAGAAAGCGCAGGAAGGCGCACGTGCCGTATTCTCTACCGGAAGCTCCGAGCATATGCCGACCAGTGAACTTTCTGCAGAGGATTTCACGGACGATAAAATCGATATCGTAACCCTTCTTGTCAAAGCAGAGCTTGCAAAGACCAGAAACGAAGGACGCCGTGCCGTAGAGCAGGGCGGTGTATCCGTAGACGGTGAGAAAATTACAGATCCGAAATATGCCGTAGAAAAAGCAGCCTTCGGCGAGGACGGTATCGTTCTGAAAAAAGGAAAGAAGAATTTCAAAAAAATTTGCGTTAAATAATTAAGTGTGCTATTATAAAAGAATGGATTCCCGGAAGAAATTCCGGGACACACTGAATTATTTGGAGGACAAACAGTCATGGAAAAATATGGCGTAAACGAATTACGAAAGATGTTTCTTGAGTTCTTCGAGAGCAAAGGACATCTTGCTATGAAGAGTTTTTCGTTGATTCCACACAACGATAAAAGTCTTTTACTGATCAACTCCGGTATGGCTCCGCTGAAACCTTACTTCACAGGCGCAGAGATTCCGCCGAGAAGAAGAGTAACAACATGCCAGAAATGTATCCGTACCGGCGATATTGAAAATGTAGGAAAAACAGCCCGTCACGGCACCTTCTTTGAGATGCTCGGAAACTTTTCCTTCGGTGATTATTTCAAACACGAAGCAATCGCATGGTCCTGGGAGTTTTTAACACAGGTAGTAGGGCTCGATCCGAATCGTCTGTACCCATCCATCTATCAGGACGATGATGAAGCATTTGATATCTGGAACAAAGAGATCGGCATCCCGGCAGACCGTATTTTCCGTTTTGGAAAAGAGGACAACTTCTGGGAGCATGGCGCAGGTCCGTGCGGTCCGTGTTCTGAGATTTATTATGACCGCGGAGAAAAATACGGCTGCGGCAAACCGGGATGTACCGTTGGCTGCGAGTGTGACCGTTACATGGAAGTATGGAACAACGTATTCAGCCAGTTCAACAACGACGGCGAGGGCCACTACACCGACCTGATCCAGAAGAACATTGATACCGGTATGGGACTTGAGCGTTTGGCCGTTGTCGTACAGGATGTAGATTCCATCTTCGATGTCGACACCATTCAGGCACTCCGCAACAAAGTATGCGAAATCTCCGGAAAAGAGTATGATAAAGATCATGAGACCGATGTTTCCATCCGCCTTATCACAGACCATATCCGTTCCGCAACATTCATGATTTCCGATGGAATCATGCCGACCAACGAAGGAAGAGGCTACGTACTGCGCCGTCTGATCCGCCGTGCAGCACGTCATGGCCGTCTGCTTGGCATTGACGGACTGTTCCTTGCCCGCCTTTCCGCAAGCGTAATCGAAGGCTCCAAAGACGGATATCCGGAACTTGAAGAGAAAAAAGATTTCATCTTCAACGTTCTGAACAACGAGGAGACCCAGTTCAACAAAACCATCGACCAGGGACTTCATATCCTCTCCGAGTTCGAAGAAAAAATGCAGAGCGAAGGCAAAAAAGTTCTGGACGGACAGGATGCATTCAAACTGTACGATACCTACGGATTCCCGCTGGATCTGACCAAAGAGATCCTCGAGGAGAAGGGCTACGGCATCGACGAGGACGGTTTCCATGCAGCAATGGAAGAGCAGAGAGAGCGTGCAAGATCGAGCCGTGAAGTAACAAACTACATGGGTGCTGATGCAACCGTTTACGATGAGATCGACCCGTCCGTAACAACTGAGTTTACCGGATACGATCATCTGGAGGATACCTCCAAAGTAACCGTTCTGACGACAGAGACTGAGATTGCAGAATCTCTGATGGAAGGCCAGAAGGGAACCATTTTCGTAGAGAAAACTCCGTTCTACGCTACCATGGGCGGTCAGGAAGGCGACTGCGGTATCATCAAAGGAGCAAATGGTGTATTCGAAGTAGAAGATACCATCAAACTCCGCGGCGGAAAATACGGTCACGTCGGTGTCATGAAATCCGGTATGATTTCAAACGGCGAGGAAGTTACACTTCAGGTCAACGAAGAGGCAAGAAAAAATATCGAGAAGAACCACAGCGCAACACACCTTCTGCAGAAGGCATTAAAGACTGTTCTCGGTGCACACGTAGAGCAGAAAGGTTCTCTCGTAACCCCGACCAGACTCCGTTTCGACTTTGCCCACTTCCAGGCTATGACACCGGAAGAACTGGAAAAAGTTGAGAATCTGGTAAATGAAAAGATTCAGGAGCAGATCCCGGTTGTAACCGACATCATGGATACTGAGGAAGCAAAGAAATCCGGCGCGATGGCTCTGTTCGGTGAGAAATACGGCGACAAAGTACGTGTCGTTTCCATGGGAGACTTCTCCAAAGAGCTCTGCGGCGGTACCCATGTAAAGAATACCGCTGAAATCGGACTGTTCAAACTTGTTTCTGAGGCAGGCGTCGCAGCAGGTGTCCGCAGAATCGAAGCTCTGACCGGACCGTCTGTTACTGCATACTATAAAGCACAGGAAGAGAAAATGCATGAGGCAGCAGCTCTCTTAAAGACAACACCGGCGGATCTCCTCGAGAAGATCGCTCATCTGCAGGCAGAGGCAAAAGCACTCCAGGCAGAGAATGAGTCCTTAAAGAGCAAACTGGCAAAAGAAGCGCTCGGCGATGTTATGGATAAAGTCACCGAAGTCAAAGGTGTAAAACTTCTCGCTGCATCCGTACCGGATGTCGATATGAACGGACTGCGTGACCTTGGCGACCAGCTGAAAGAAAAACTGGGAAGCGGCGTTGTTGTTCTGGCATCTGCAAAGGACGGCAAAGTAAGCCTTCTTGCCATGGTAACCGATGATGCGATGAAGAAAGGTGCACATGCCGGAAAACTGATCAAAGAAGTGGCAGCCGTTGTCGGCGGCGGCGGCGGTGGACGTCCGAACATGGCACAGGCCGGCGGAAAGAATCCGGAGAAGATCAACGAAGCAGTTGCAAAAGCTGCCGAGGTACTGGAAGGCCAGATCGCATAACAATAAGCAGGAAAAACAGCACAAAATCCTGCCGCCTGCAGGGCAGAAAAAGGAGCCAGGCAGGCGGCAGGGAAAAATTTTGCAAAAAAATGAAAAAACTTGTTGACGTACGAGATTTTTCTGGTATAATAAGAACAGTGCAAAAAATACCCATACAGTTGTATTATGCACAATCTACAACTGGAGGGAGGTTAGGTGTGAGACTATGTCAAATGTAATCGTTAAAGAAAACGAAACGTTGGACAGCGCTTTACGCAGATTTAAGCGTAGCTGTGCAAAAGCTGGCATTCAGCAGGAGATTCGTAAAAGAGAGCATTACGAGAAACCAAGTGTTCGTCGTAAAAAGAAATCTGAAGCTGCCAGAAAACGTAAGTATAATTAATGTGCAAAAAATCCCCGGCGATCTGTTTTGCCGGGGATTTTTATACTTGTAACTTAAAGTCGCAGGTTTTGACAAAACAGCAAGGCGGTGACAAATGAGAATTTTGTACAAAATAGCAAACAAGCTGTTTCGTATCGTGAAAAAGATTCTGAAGCTGCTTACCAGCCGTATGGTCATTATCGGTGTTGCACTTCTTCTGGAATTTTGCTGGCTGGCCGGAATTGTGATGCAGCTAAATGAAAAATCTGTCTACATCAACTATGCGGTCACGATTCTTTCCCTGATTGCAGTGCTTTCGATTATCAATAATCCGAAAATGAATCCCGGCTACAAACTGATGTGGGCAGTCTGTATCCTGGCGCTTCCGGTAACCGGAATCTGCCTGTACGGCATTCTCGGCCATTCCAGTGTGGCAAGAAAATTCCGTACACATTACGATACAGTTCTGCTTTCGCAGGGAGGCGTTCTTGGAGAGGAAGAAGAGACGCGTAAAAAGCTCGAGGAAGAAAATATCCTGGCAGCGGGGCAGTCTTCCTATCTGACCAATTATGCGCATTATCCTGTTTATGAAAATACAGAAACAGAGTATTACCCGCTGGGAGATGTATGGTTTGAGCACTTTATTGAGGAACTCAAAAAGGCAGAACACTACATTTTTATGGAATATTTCATCATCAGCGAGGGGTATCTGTGGGATACGGTGCTGGAGATTCTGAAGGAAAAAGCGGCCGCCGGTGTGGATGTGCGGCTGATTTACGATGATTTCGGCTGCGTGACGACACTGCCGTATCAGTATTATAAATCGCTGCAGCAGATGGGCATCAAGTGTGCGGCGTTCAATCAGTTCCGACCGGTGCTGAATGTCATTTTAAATAACCGTGACCACCGGAAAATTGCCGTGATCGACGGTCATACGGCTTTCACGGGCGGCATTAATCTTGCGGACGAATACATTAACCGCAAGGAGCGGTTCGGCCACTGGAAGGATTCCGGAATCTGTCTGCATGGTGAGGCGGTATGGAGTTTTACGGTGATGTTTCTGCAGATGTGGAGCACAATCACCGGTATGGAATGCGATTTCGAATCATACCGGCCGGAAATCTATCACGAGGAAGCGTTTAAAAAAGACGGTTTTGTGCAGCCGTACGGCGATTCCCCGCTGGATGGAGAGACAGTAGGCGAGCATGTTTATCTGAACATTATTTCACAGGCGAAAAAATATCTTTATATTTTTACCCCGTATCTGATTCCGGACAACGAGACGCTGACCGCTCTCTGCATGGCGGCAAAGCGCGGAGTCGATGTGCGGATTGTAACGCCGGGCATCCCGGATAAGAAGATTGTCTATATTCTGACGCAGGCCAATTACGAGATCCTGCTGGAATCCGGCGTTCAGATTTACCAGTATACGCCAGGCTTTATCCATTCCAAGAGCTTTGTCTGTGATGATGAAGTTGCGACGGTCGGAACGATCAACATGGATTACCGGAGCATGTACCTGCATTTTGAGTGCGGTGTCTGGATGTACGGCAGCAGTGCGGTTGCCCAGGTAAAAGAGGATGCGCTGATCACGTTTGAACAGTGTGAGCAGATCAATATGGACTACTGCCGAAAGAAAAATTTTGCAGTCCGTGCACTCCGCGGTGCGCTGAAGTTTCTGGCACCGCTGCTGTAAACGGAACAGACAGCATAGTTCTGCGGTCGTCTGCATAGCCTGTAGGGAAGAAAGAGCAGATGTTTCGGGGGAATATGAAGAGAAGAACACGAAATATCGTCTGGAGCCTGCTGATGATCCTGGCGCTTCTTGCAGCGCCCTTGAAAGTGACTGCGGCAGAGCAGAATGGAGAATCTTCCGACAAGCAGCAGAACGAAACAACGGAACAGAAAACAGAAGAGACGGAGGAGACGGAGGAGACAGCACCGGAGATGACAACGGACCTTGGGCTGGCTTCGCCGTCTGTTCTTTTGATGGAGGCACAGACCGGAACTGTTCTGTACGAGAAAAATGCGTCGGAACAGCGAAGCCCGGCGAGCATCACAAAAATCATGACGCTGCTGCTGATTTTTGAAGAGCTCGAAAAAGGGACGCTCCAGCTGACCGACG
The DNA here is from genome assembly GCF_003481425.1 of Blautia sp. OM06-15AC. NCBI lineage: Bacteria > Bacillati > Bacillota > Clostridia > Lachnospirales > Lachnospiraceae > Blautia > Blautia sp. OM06-15AC. The sequence goes on from NZ_QULD01000001.1 coordinate 502,333, forward strand.
AAGTGACGACGAGTGCGCACGCCAGAAGTATGGGCGGGTCCCAGGTTTTTCTGGAAGAGGGCGAAAAGCAGACCGTTGAGACGATGATCAAGTGTATTGTCGTTGCTTCGGGAAACGATGCATCTGTAGCGATGGCAGAGCATATTGCGGGGACAGAAAGCGAGTTTGTCAGCCGGATGAACCAGAAAGCAAAAGAACTCGGCATGAACGACACGAAGTTTGAGGACTGCTGCGGCCTCACGGATTCCGACGGCCATTACACGACAGCGGCAGATGTGGCGAAAATGTCTCGGGAGCTGATCGAGCGCTTTCCGCAGATCCTGAACTATTCCTCTATCTGGATGGAAGAGATTACGCATGTCACACAGAAGGGAAGCAAACCATTCACCCTCACCAATACAAATAAGCTGATCCGCGGCTATGAGGGCTGTGTGGGACTGAAAACAGGAAGCACCTCGAAGGCGAAGTACTGCGTCTCGGCAGTGGCGAAGAAAAATGATCTGACGATGCTGGCAGTCGTGATGGGAGCACCGGACTACAAGGTGCGGTTTGCAGATGCAGCGTCACTGTTCCAGTATGGGTTTTCGTCCTGCAGCATCTACATAGACCGGGAACGCGATCCCCTGCCGGAACTTTCGGTTGTTTACGGAAAGCAGGATACGGCAGAACTGGAATATGCGGAAGAATTCCGCTATCTTACGACGGGCGGGACGGTGATTGGTGAAGTGGAAAAAACGATGGAACTGCCGGAAGAGGTGCAGGCCCCTATCCAGAAAGGCGAGTGTGCCGGAAGAGTTGTTTACAAAGCAGACGGTGAGGAACTTGGTTCCGTTGCGATTTTATATGGAGCAGACGTGGCAAGAGCCGGCATGTGGGACCTGTTCGGATGTACGATGAAACAATATTTTCTTGGGACGGCATAAAGCCGGAGTATCATGCGCGAAAAGGAGAAAAACATGGCAAAGAAAAATTACTATGCGGTAAAACAGGGAAAGGTTCCGGGCATCTACCGGACATGGGATGCGTGCAAAGCGCAGGTACACGGTTATCCTGGCGCAATTTACAAGGGATTTGAGCGTCTGGAGGAGGCAGAGGCCTTTCTGGGCGGCGGTAAAATGCCGGAACCATTGCTGCGGGAAACAAAAGGAACGTATTTCGCTGCCCCGGAACGAAAGGCAGTACAGAGCACGGCAGCACCCGATCCTTCTTCTTGGGACTGGGAACACCTGATTCTGGCGGAAAAACCATGCGAAGACCCGGAATACGCCGGTGTCGGCAGGAGCGCCGTCGCATACGTGGATGGAAGCTATCAGCATGCGCTCGGAAAGTTCTCCTGCGGTGTGGTCCTCTTCCTGGACGGAAAAGAGTTGAATCTTGCAGAAGAATACAGCGACCCGGATCTCGTCTCCATGCGGAATGTAGCAGGCGAGATCAAGGGCGCAGAGCTGGCCATGGCTTACTGCCTGACACATGATATTCCGGAGCTGGCCATCTATCACGATTACCAGGGAATCGCAAGCTGGTGTACGAGAGAATGGCAGGCGAAAAAACAGGGAACCATCGATTACCGGAATTTTTACGATCTGGCATCGGCCAAAGTTGCGATCCGTTTCTGCAAAGTAAAGGGCCACACCGGCGTCACCTACAACGAAAAAGCCGATCAGCTGGCAAAACAGGCACTGGGCTTATAAACAGCAGGGAAAACGGGTTGTCATACACCGAAAAATCAAGTATAATGAACGGTATGAGAAAATTTACAACGACCTATTACAAACTTTCGTCAAACGGAAAATTTCCGGTAGGAAACGGTTTTCGTCTGGCGTTTATCAGTGATCTTCACAATATGGAGTTCGGCCCGGACAACACGGTGTTAAAGGCAGTCATCGATGAGGCGGCTCCGGATCTTGTCATCATCGGCGGGGACCAGATTGTGGCAAAGCCGGGGGAGAACCTCGACCCGGGTCTGAGTTTCGCGGAACGTCTTGCGGAGGAATACCAGGTAATCTATGGCTGCGGAAACCACGAATACCGTCTGAAGCTGTATCCGGAACAGTACGGCGATCTGTATGAAAAGCTCCGGGAGCGCCTGAAAAAGGCAGGAATCTGCTATCTGGAAAATGAGACGGCGGATCTTACCATCAGCGGCTGTCCGGTCCGGATCTACGGCTATGCCATGGACCGCACCTATTACAACCGCTTTTACCGCGGACCGCTGCCGGTTTCGGAACTGACGGACCACCTTGGAAAACCGGATCCGGCGCGCTACGGCATTCTGCTGGCGCATCACCCTGCCTACCGCAGCTCCTATGCATCATATGGAGCCGATCTGACGCTTTCCGGCCATTATCACGGCGGCGTGGTGGGCCTTGGCGCGCACCGGGGGCTTGTGACGCCGGATTTCCGCCTTTTTTCGAAAAACTGCCGCGGGCTGTTCCTGACGGGCGGCACCTGCCAGATCATCAGTGCAGGAACGGGCGAACACACCATTCCGGTCCGCATCTGGAACAGAAGAGAATTGATTATTACAGATATCGGGAAACCGTAAGGGAGAACAGAGCACATGGCGATACCAGTAAAGCTTCCGGTGTTTGAAGGACCGCTGGACCTTCTTCTTCACCTGATCGATAAAAATAAAATAGATATTTACGATATCCCCATTGTAGAGATTACGGACCAGTATCTGGAATACATTCATCAGATGGAGCGGGAAGACCTCGACATCATGAGCGAGTTCATGGTCATGGCGGCGACGCTTCTGGATATCAAATGCCGCATGCTGCTTCCAAAAGAAGTGAATGAGGAAGGCGAGGAAGAGGACCCGAGAGCCGAGCTGGTGCAGCAGCTTTTAGAGTACAAAATGTACAAGTACATGTCGTACGAGCTGCGTGACCGCATGAACGAGGCGAGCCGTTCCGTGTACAAGGAGCCGACGCTTCCAAGAGAAGTGCTGGAGTACAGGACGCCGGTCGACACCTCCGAGCTTCTCTCGCAGATTTCTCTCGCGAAGCTCCATACGATCTATAAAATGATTTTAAAGCGCCAGGAGGACAAGATCGACCCGATCCGAAGCAAGTTCGGAAAGATCGAAAAAGAAGAGGTCAGCCTGCCGGACAAGATGACGTATGTCGAGCAGTTTGCTGTTAAAAAACGCCGCTTCAGCTTCCGCGACCTTTTGGAATCCCAGCCGGGCAAGGTGCATGTGATTGTCACCTTCCTTGCAATCCTGGAGCTGATGAAAACCGGCAAAATCCGGATCAGCCAGGAGGAGCTTTTCGGGGATATCCTGATTGAATCCCTGGAGGATGAAGACACCGTAGTTGTGCCGTATACAGACGAGACAGACAGTGAGGACAAGACAGATGGAAGAACAGAACAGGAATAAAGAAACTGCCCTGGGTGAGGCAAGACGCCCCTCTTCGGTCGAGGAGGCGGAAGCAGCCATCGAGGCAGTCCTTTTTGCGATGGGAGATTCCGTGGAGCTGGGAAGGATTGCAAAAGCGATCGGCCATGACACGGAGACGACCCGCAGGATTCTGAACCATATGATGGAAAAATATAATACGAAAGACCGCGGCATCCACATCGTGGAGCTTGAAAATGCGTATCAGATGTGCACGAAACAGGAATATTATGATTATCTTGTCAACATCGCCATGCAGCCGAAGAAGGCGGTTCTGACCGACGTCATGATGGAGACTCTCTCGATCATTGCCTACAAGCAGCCGGTCACGAAGCAGGAGATCGACAAGATCCGCGGCGTCAAGAGCGATCACGCGGTCAACAAACTGGTGGAGTACAATCTGGTGCAGGAGCTTGGCCGCCTCGACGCGCCGGGCCGCCCGATTGTGTTCGGCACGACCGAAGAATTCCTGCGGAACTTCGGCGTCGATTCCACCGACAATCTGCCGGAGATCAGTCCGGTCAAGATGGAGGACTTCCGCGCAGAAGTGGAAGAGGAAATGCAGATCAAGCTGGATGTCTGATCCGGCAGGAGAAAAAAGAAGGGAGATACCGATATGCCTACTACGTACGCACACGACAGGTTCGGAAGAGAAGTCTATGAACAGCTTCCGGCAAATTTGAAAAAGATCATTCGAGAAAACAAAAAATTGTATCTGATCGGACTGCACGGGCCGGATATCTTCTTTTATTACCATCCGTTCTCGAAAAACCGTGTGTCTGATTACGGAACGCTTCTGCATGAGCAGACGGCTTCCGTTCTGTTCGAGGATGAGGTGAAAAAGTATCAGCAGAGCCCGTCAGAGGCGATGGAAGCGTATCTGTTAGGCTTTGCCTGCCATTACCTTCTCGATTCGACGTGTCATCCGTATATCGGGAAATTTGTGGATCACACTGGAATTTCCCATGCAAAGATTGAGACGAGCCTTGACCAGTACTTCATGCTGGAGGACGGCCTCGATCCGCTCGTATACCGTCCGGCATCGCCGATCTGCCCGCACACCGACGGCAACAAGGTCATCCACCGCTGTTTTCCGGAAATCGGGGAAACAGAAATTGTCGAATGCCTGAAGGGCATGAAGCTCTGGACGAGAATCACGATCTGCCGCAGCAGTGCGGTAAGAAGCCTTCTTCTTGGAGTGATGAAACTGGTCGGCTGCTACGATTCGATGGGCGGCCGTGTGATGCCTGGAAGGCCTCAGAAGGAATGCGAAGCGGGCACACGGAATCTTGTCCACCTGTACGAAAGAGCGCTTGCAGAGGCGCCGCAGGAGCTTGTAAAGCTGGATGAAGTGCTCCATGGAAACGGAACGCTTTCTCCGCGCTTTGACCACAATTTTGATTAAAACAGACTTTTGAGAGCAACAGTAAGAATAGAAAAATCCCGGCAGGAATCTTTCCTAAGAATTCCTGACCGGGATCTTTTTTTGTCCGAAAGCAGATCTTTAATTTGATTTTACTTCACGCCACAGCTGGTTGTAAACCTCATCGGCATCATCGCCAAGATACGTAAAGGTTTCGCACCGTGCAAGCGTTTCCTCATCCGGGAAGGCGATTTCACTGTTTCGGATATCGTCATCCTCAATCAGTTCACGCGCCGCATCATTCGGCGTAGAGTAGGTAATATACTCAAAGTTTTTCAGTGCGATGTCCGGCCGGCAGAGGAAATTCAGGAATTTCTCTGCGTTCTCGACATGCTGCGCATCTTTTGGAATGCACCAGGAATCGATCCAGACGTTAGAGCCTTCTTTTGGAACAACGTATTCCAGATCCGGGTTTTCACGCTTCGTGTAGATAGCTTCACCGGAGTAAATAACGCCGATAGCCGCCTCATTTCCGATCATCTTGTCACGCACCTGATCCACAACGTACGCCTGCACGAGAGGTTTTTGTGTCACAAGCAGATCCTTCGCCTCCGTCAGCTCCTTGATATTGGTGGAGTTTAAGGAGTATCCCAGATCCTTTAAAGCAACAGCAAACGCATCGCGCACGCTGTCCTGCATCAGAATGCTGTCGCGGTAATTGGTATCCCACAGAACAGACCAGGAGTCGATCGGCTCGGTTACCATTTTTTTGTTGTACAGAATACCAACTGTTCCCCAGCAGTACGGGATCGAGTAGAGATTGCCCGGGTCGAACTGCTCGGAAGTCTCGTAGTACATATCTCCAATGTTGGAAGCGTTCGGAATATGGTCAAAGTTGATCGGCTGCAGCAGATCGTTCTGGATCATCTTCTGAATCATATAGTCGGACGGGCAGACAAGATCGTAGGAAATCGCACCGGATTTGATCTTCGGATACATGATTTCGTTCGTCTCATACTCCTCGTAAACAACGTGGATACCGGTTTCTTCCTCAAAGATATCGATGACATCAGAATCCATATATTCGCCCCAGTTGTACACAATCAGCTGCTGGGAGCCGCCGGCTGAAGCATTCTGGCTTCCGTAGTAAATACCGCCGCCGCCGATGACAAGCACCATGGCGATCGGAAGAATCCGGCGGAAGACCACACGTTTCGTGATGCGGAAACGGATGCCCTTCTTCGCCATAGCCTCGCGCTCTTTTGCCTCCTCTTTTTCTTCCTTCGGAGAAGGATTCACATTCACAAGGAGCAGCAGAAGCAGTACGGTAACAAAAAGAATCGTGGAGAGCGAGTACATCTCCGGCTTGATTCCCTTGCGGACTTCGGCATAAATCTTTGTGGAGAGCGTATCAACGCCCGGTCCCTTGGTGAAGTAGGTGATAACGAAATCATCGAGGGACATCGTAAAGGAGAGCAGAAAGCCCGAAACAACGCCTGGCATGATGTCCGGGAAGATGACTTTCCAAAACGCGTACAGAGGGGAAGCGCCAAGGTCGAGGGCTGCCTCGTACGTTGATTTGTTCGTCTGCTTTAATTTCGGCATAACGCTCAAAATAACATAAGGAACATTGAACGTGATATGCGCCATCAGAATCGTGCCGAATCCAAGCTGAATGCGGCAGATGATAAAGAGCAGCATCAGCGAGATTCCCATAACGATCTCACCGTTCAGCATCGGGATGTTCGTAATACCCATGAAAAGCGTCCGGCTTTTTTTTGACATGCTGTTGATGCCGATGCACGCAAGCGTTCCAAGGATGGTTGCAATCGCAGAGGCAAGAAGCGCAATGATTAACGTTGTATACAGCGCGTTCATGATCTCTGTATTGGCAAACAGTGAACGGTACCAGTGCAGCGTAAAGCCGCCCCATTTGGCACGCGTTTTTGATGCATTAAAGGAGAGCACCACAAGGGTGACAATCGGCGCATACAGAAGAATAAAGATGAGCGCCATGTAAATTTTTTCCAGTTTCTTTCTCAAAATGCCGTTCCCTCCCCGTCTTTATCGTATTTGTTCATCAGAACCATCGACAGGATGATGAAAATCATCAGGACTGTGGAGAGTGCACTTCCGGCATTCCAGTTGTTGGTCTGTTTGAACTCCTGCTCGATGACGTTTCCGATCAGAAGGATCTTGCTTCCGCCGAGCAGGTCGGAAATAACAAAGGTTGTAAGCGCCGGGATGAATACCATGGTAATACCGCTTACGATACCCGGCGTGGTGAGCGGCAGCGTTACTTTCAGAAACGTCTGCACACTGTTTGCTCCGAGGTCCCTTGCTGCGTTGATGACATCACGGTCGATCTTAATCAGAACATTGTAGATCGGCAGAACCATAAACGGCAGGAAGTTGTACACCATACCGAGAATGATCGCTCCCGGTGTATTGATGATAGAAATGCCGGGCAGATGGAAAAACGCGAGGATGCTGTTGATGACGCCGTTTTTCTCAAGCAGTGTCTGCCATGCAAGCGTACGGAGCAGAAAATTCATCCACATCGGGAGAATGAAGATCAGCACAATAAAGCTGGTCTGATTGACATTCCGGTTTGCCAGAATCATGGCAAGCGGATAGGCAAGCAAAAGACAGAGCGCGGTGCTAAGAAGCGACAGCCACAGCGCCAGGCCGAGTGCCTTGATGTTTTCCTTCGTCGCAACGTAGGCGAAATTCGAAAGGGTAAAGCCGCCTTCTTCCCCGGTGAACGCATAGTAGAGAATCAGGATCAGCGGGATGATGATGAAACCGGCAGCCCAGACGGCATACGGTGCTGCCAGCCATTTCTTTAATTTATTACTCTTCAATGGCTGCCGCCTCCTCATCTTCGGATTCCGGTTTGTTCATAATCTGGATATCGAACGGATCGACGTGAATGCCGACTTCCTGTCCGACCGGGAACAGATCGGTAGAGTGAACGAGAAGCTCAAAGCCGTTCACCGTAACCTCCATCTCATAGTGAACACCTTTGAAAATCAGATGGGTGACACGTCCGCGGATGGTACCTTCCTCCGGCTTCACAAGATCAATATCCTCCGGGCGGATCACAACGTCGATCGGTTTGTTTTTGCCGAATCCGACATCAACGCACTCGAACTTCGCACCGAGAATCTCGACGAGACGGTCCTCAATCATGATGCCGTCGAGAATGTTGCTGTCACCGATGAAGTCTGCAACGAATGCGTTCTGCGGCTCATTGTAGATGTCTTCCGGTGTGCCGATCTGCTGGATATAACCCTGGTTCATGACAACAATCGTGTCCGACATAGTAAGCGCCTCTTCCTGATCATGGGTGACATAGACAAAGGTGATACCAAGCTCGTTTTTCAGACGGATCAACTCGTACTGCATATCCTGACGGAGCTTTAAGTCAAGTGCGCCGAGCGGCTCATCCAGAAGCAGAACTTTTGGTTCGTTGACAATCGCGCGCGCAATGGCGATTCGCTGCTGCTGGCCGCCGGAGAGAAGCGCCGGGGAGCGGTTTTCGTAACCCTCAAGGTTAACAAGTTTTAATGCGTATTTGATTTTGTCATCGATATATGCTTTGGATTTTCCTTTGATTTTCAGCCCGAAAGCAATGTTTTCCGCAATTGTCATATGCGTGAAAAGAGCATATTTCTGGAACACCGTATTTAACTGGCGTTTGTTCGGCGGAAGCTGGGTGATATCCTGTCCGTTAAATAAAACCTTTCCGGCATCCGGTGTCTCAAAACCGCCGAGGATACGTAATGTGGTTGTTTTTCCGCAGCCGCTCGGGCCAAGGAGGGTAAGAAATTCGTTTTCACGGATATAAAGATTCAGATCATCCAGAATGGTAACTCCGTCGTACGATTTTGTGATGTTGACCAGATCAAGTAATTTGGTACTCATGTGTAATATGCTCCTTTCGGGTTGTGAAATTTGGAACACCGTTTCTCGTGAAAATCACGCGGTGTAAAAAATCTAAAAATAAGGCGGTGAACTGACCCAGAGAATGATGGCCGGTGTTTTACCCGGATTTTCCAGATAGTGATTACAGGAAGCGGGATAGTAGAAGCTTTCCCCTTTCTTCACTTTGTGGCATTCATCTCCAAGATGAAGGAGAATACGGCCGGAAAGTACATAGCCGAATTCCTCGCCTTCATGCGGTGAATCAATCTCGGTGCACGCGCCGCTTTGCAGCGTCAGCCGGATTGGCTCCATCCTGTTTTTCTGTGCATTCGGAACGATCCATGCGATCTCGTTGCCCTGCGCTTCAGCGGTCTTTACAAAGTAATCTTCTTCGCAAAAGACAACCTGATTGTCCTGCTCTTCGCCGAAAAACGTTTTTAGATCCGTTCCAAGGCAGGTAAGAACATCAACCAGCGTGGCGATCGAGGGAGAGGTCACATCGTTTTCAAGCTGGGAAATAAATCCCTTTGACAGCTCGCTCCGATCTGCCAGTTCCTCCTGCGTCAGCCCTTTCCACATCCGCAGTTCCCTGATTTTTTTTCCGATTTCCATAAAAAATCCTTTCTGCATCCAAAGTCTTTCCCGGGATCCTTTTGCTGAATACGGATTCTCAGGAAATCTCAGTAAAAATAAACAAAAAGTTTAGTAATTCTATACAAACACGGGGAATTATACATGATATGGATCGCAGTGTCAATAACTTTGTGAAATTTTACCATGATTTTGCAGGAAACCTCATATAATGAAGAAGAAGCAGACAAAAAGCCGGTCCCAAAAGAGCGTCCGGCTTTTCCATTTTTAAAGAGAAAAAACACAAGGGGGATCTGATTTTGAACAGAAAAAGAAGAAACAAGACAGGTTTTTTCCTGGGAATCCTGCTTCTGTTTTTGGGAAGTGTGTCCGTGACTGCGACAGAGCAGGAGAGCGAGCCGAATCAGCTGTTTGCAACGGCGGCATGCCTGATGGATGGCGATACCGGCCGTGTGCTGTTCGGAAAACGCGAGACAGATCCTATGGCAATGGCGAGCACAACGAAAATCATGACATGCATTCTGGCACTGGAAAACGGACAAGAGCAGACGGTCGCAACTGCATCGGCTAAAGCAGCCGCAGCGCCGAAAGTACATCTCGGTGTGCGGGAGGGAGAACAGTTTCTGCTTGGCGATCTTCTGTATTCCCTGATGCTGGAATCGCATAACGACGCGGCGGTAATGATTGCAGAGACCATCGGCGGAAGTGTAGAGGAATTTGCATCGCTTATGAATGAAAAAGCCGCAGCAATCGGCTGTACGGATACGCATTTTGTGACGCCGAACGGTCTCGATGCTTCTGACGCAGGCGGAGATCACCACACGACAGCAGCTGATCTGGCACGGATCATGCGATACTGTGTCTGGATTTCACCGAAAGCCGCCCAGTTTCTCGCAGTGACGCAGACGCGGTCCTATACCTTCTGGGATCTGGAAAAGAAAAACATGTTCAACTGCTATAATCACAACGCACTGCTGGATCAGATGGATGGAGCTGTTTCGGGAAAAACCGGCTTCACGGCAAAAGCCGGTTACTGTTATACCGGTGCGCTGGAGCGGGATGGAAAGCGTCTGATTGTGTCGTTGCTTGCATGCGGATGGCCCAGCCATAAAAACTATAAATGGGCGGATGCCGCAAAGCTTTTAAACTACGGGCTGGAATCGTATATGTATCGTGACGTGCTGGACCATAGCTGGAACCCAGGGCAGATTGAAGTAGCAGACGGTGTTTACGACGGGATGCTGCAGGTAAAAAGCAGCGCCCGCCTTACCCTTACAAGTCCGGCGCTTGATCCGGCGCGCTCGCTTCCCGCTCTTCTGAAAGAGACAGAAATACCGGAAAAAGACATTTTTTTACCGGAGCTTTTGAAAGCCCCGGTAAAGAAAGGAGAAAAGGTCGGTTCGGTTACGTATTCGATCGACGGGATTCTTCTCGCGGAATATCCCGTCTATGCAGCCGAAACGATCGAGAAAATTGATTATGGGTGGTGCATGGAAAAGGTCGCAGAGCGCCTCTTTTGTCACTCTTCGGTATGAGTTACTTTTGCAAGTGTTTCCGTTGAAAGAATTTTCCGGATATTGCAGAGAAACAGCGTAACGGCAGTGATAACAGAACATACATCAGCGATCGGTTCTGCATAGTAAACGCCCATGACACCGAAGAAATGCGGCAGAATGAGTGCAAGCGGAATCAGAAGGATGACTTTTCGAAGCAGTGCAATAAAAAGAGAAATCTTCGCCTGGCCAAGACCGAGGAAGGAACTCTGTACGCCGCTCTGCAGTCCGAAAATTGCCATGCCGGCAATGTAAACCGGAAGTACCTTCTCTACGATGACAATCAGTTCCGGGTCAGTCGTGAAAAGACCGGCAAAAAGAGCCGGACGAAGCATTGCGAATACAACGTAGACGAAAGCGGCAGTAAAAGTAATGGCGATCATGCGCCGGATTGTCTGGCGGACACGGTCAAACTGGCCTGCACCAAAGTTGTAGCTGATGATCGGCTGTACACCGTTCGTAAAGCCGTTGACCGGTACGAAAATCAGCTGCAGCACCGACTGGAGAATTGTCATCGAGCCGACATAGAGGTCGCCGCCGTACGTCTGCAGCCCGTGGTTCATGACGATTGTGATGGCACTTTCCGTTGCAGACATGATAAATGGTGAGATGCCGAGTGCCATGACAGAGCCTAAAATGGAAAAATCCGGTTTCATGGTGCGAAGAGAAAGGCGGACACCTGATTTTTTTGAGGTAAGAAACCGAAGAACCCATGCAGCACTTAAAGCCTGGGAGAGAATGGTAGCAAGTGCGGCCCCGGAAACACCCATATGAAGAACGAAGATGAAAACCGGGTCAAGACCAATGTTGATAACAGCGCCAATGAGAACGGAGCACATGGCCGTGCGTGCGTGTCCCTGACAGCTGATAAAAGTATTCAATCCGACAGCCAGCTCGACAAATACGGTTCCGACAAGATAAATGGAAATATACGTGGAAGCGTATCGGATTGTGTTGCTGCTTGCACCAAAGAGGTACAGAAGCGGTGTCTGAAAGAAAAAGAAAAACGCCATCAGACACACGGAGAAAAAGAGCAGCAGGGAAGTGGAGCTTCCAAGAATTTTTTCTGCGCGGTCCCGGTTTTTCTGTCCGAGTGCGATGGCGGCAAGAGGAGCACCGCCTCCACTTGCGAATCCGGCAAAGGCGGAGATGATTGTGATAATCGGAAACGTGACGCCGACACCGGTCAGTGCCAGGGAACCAACATCAGGAATCCGGCCGATATAAATGCGGTCTACAATGTTATATAGTACATTTACAATCTGTGCGAGGACAGAGGGAAGGGCCAGTTCGAGCATCAGTTTCCCGATTTTTTCGGTGCCGAGACGGCCATCTTGCTTGGTCTGCATGAAAAAAACCTCCAGTTTTTTTGTTGATGAAACGTATATTTTTCTGCGTCCTTTTCGTGGACATTGCTTCTATTATAGCTTTTTAAGGGCAATCCTGCAAGAAAAAAACGAAAAACTTTGCAATCCGTTGTGAAAGTCTACAGGCTTTTCCCGGAAACGCAAAACAGGGTGTACGGAAGAAAAAAAATATGGTACGCTATAGGACGAAGCGAAAGTGATTTCGTGAAAAACTTTTAGAAAGTAGTGGGAATAGATGGAGGAAAATCATATGCGAAATCTGTTAGTAGCGCAGTCTGGCGGCCCGACCGCGGCAATCAATGCAACGGTGGCAGGAGTTGTCTCCTGCGCAGTGCTGTCTGGAAAAGTAGATCATATTTATGGTGCAGTAAATGGAATTGAAGGCGTGCTTGCAGAAAAATTTCTTGATCTTGGAAAAAAACTGGATTCAGCAGAAAAAATCTCTCTTCTGATGCAGACCCCCGCAGCAGCGCTTGGCTCCTGTCGTTATAAACTGGGCGATCCGGAAGAAAACAAGGAGGATTTTGAAGAAATACTTCAAATTTTTCGCAGACATGAGATCCGTTATTTTATTTATATCGGCGGAAATGATTCGATGGATACCGTAGACAAGATGTCAAAGTACTGCAAAGAAAACGGTGTGGACGATGTGTTTGTTGTCGGGGCGCCAAAGACGATTGACAATGATCTTGTCGAAACGGATCACTGCCCGGGCTTTGGATCTGCGGCAAAATATCTGGCAGCAACCTTTGCAGAGCTGGAGAGAGACTGCCATGTATATGAAAAGAAGGCTGTGACCATCGTGGAGGTCATGGGAAGAAACGCAGGATGGCTGACGGCAGCGTCTGCACTGTCCCGTGTCAACGGCGGAGAAGGGCCGAGCCTGATCTATCTTTGCGAGCCGGTCTTTGACACCGAACAGTTTTTAAAGGATGTGCAGGAAAAACTGGAACAGAAGGACAGTGTTCTGGTTGCAATCAGCGAGGGCATCCATGACAGCGAGGGCCGCTATGTTTCTGAGCAGGTGCAGAGCGATACACAGGATCAGTTTGGGCACAGCTACATTGCAGGTTCTGCAAAAGTACTCGAAGAGCTGGTGCGTGACCGTATCGGCTGTAAGGTAAGATCGATTGAACTGAACCTGATGCAGCGGTGCGCGGCTCATCTTGCGAGTGCGACCGATCTTGAGGAGTCCCGTATGCTCGGCATGAAAGCCTGCCAGTGTGCACTGGAAAAACAGGGAGGACAGATGGCATCGATCCGAAGAATCTCCGCGGATCCTTACCGCGTGGAGTATACCTCCGTTCCGGTATCGGAAGTGGCAAATAAAGAAAAGAAAGTGCCGCTTTCCTGGATTACAGAAGATGGTCATGATGTGACCGAGGAGATGATGGCGTATCTTCGTCCGCTGATTCTTGGCGAACCGGCGATGCAGTATGAGAATGGAATTCCGGTTCACATTGAACTATATTAAACCGAAGGAAAAACGTGTAAGAAAAGCCGCCGCCGGGCGGCTTTTTTGTACGATGCGGAAAGAAAACAGGACTTTTTGAAAAAGGAAAGGCCGGGAAAAATCAAGTTTGACCTTCTATTTATAATAGGAAAAATCTGAAATTTTTCTGTCTATTTTCTGTCAAAAAGGTGAGAAAAAGTATTGAAAAAAAACGAAAAAACAGATATGATAGACTTGTATAAAATTTGTTTAAAATTTTATAATGAAAATAGAAAGATGGAGGTTTGAAGAATGAGTAACACAGCACAAAGTTTAGCGAGCACAAGAATCGCCTCTTTGCTGGATGAAAACAGCTTTGTGGAAATCGGCGGACAGGTTACTGCCAGAAGCACAGATTTCAACATGGCCGGCATGGAGACACCATCCGATGGTGTAATTACTGGTTACGGTGTGATCAACGGCAGCCTGGTATACGTATACAGCCAGGATGCGTCTGTGATGGGCGGTACCATCGGCGAAATGCATGCAAAAAAAATCGCGAGACTGTATGAGTTTGCACAGAAAACAGGTGCTCCGGTCATCGGACTGGTAGACTGTGCCGGTATGCGTCTGCAGGAGGCAACTGATGCTCTGAACGGTTTCGGCGAAATCTATATGGCGCAGGCAATGGCATCCGGCGTGATTCCACAGATCACAGCAGTATTTGGTACCTGCGGCGGCGGTATGGCACTCATCCCGGCTATGACAGACTTCACGTTCATGGAGTCTAAAAACGGAAAACTTTTCGTAAACTCCCCGAACGCACTGGACGGAAACCACGTATCCAAATGTGATACCGCATCCGCAGATTTCCAGGGCGAAGAAGCAGGTCTTGTTGACTTTGCTGGAACCGAGGAAGAAATCCTCGGACAGATCAGAAACCTGGTATCTATGCTTCCGGCAAACAACGAGGACGAAGCATACACCGAGTGCGAGGATGATCTGAACCGTGCATGTGCAGACCTTGCAAACTGCGCAGGCGATACCGGAATCCTTCTTTCCCAGCTCAGCGACAACGGCATCTATTTTGAGACCAAAGCCGCTTACGGAAAAGATGTTGTAACCGCATTCATCCAGTTAAACGGAGCAACCGTAGGAGCAGTTGCAAACCGCTCTGAAATCTACGGCGAGGACGGAACCGTAAAAGAAAAAATGGATGGAACCTTAAGCGCAAGAGGAGCCAAAAAAGCAGCAGATTTCGTAAACTTCTGCGATGCTTTCTGCATCCCGGTACTTACCATCACAAACGTAACCGGATTCAAGGCAACCAAATGCTCTGAGAGAACCATGGCTAAGAACGCAGCAGCCCTGACCGCAGCTTTCGCAAACGCAACCGTTCCGAAAGTAAACGTTGTTGTCGGCAAAGCATACGGAAGCGCATACGTTGTCATGAACAGCAAATCCATCGGAGCAGACATGGTATTTGCATGGCCGAACGCAGAAATCGGAATGATGGATGCAAAATCTGCGGCAAAGATCATGTACGAAGGATCTGACGCTGCTACCATCAACGAGAAAGCAGCTGAATATGCAACCCTTCAGAACAATGTAACTTCCGCAGCCAGAAGAGGCTATGTGGACACCATCATCGAGCCGGAAGACACCAGAAAATATGTTATCGGCGCATTCGAGATGCTGTATACCAAGAGAGAAGACAGACCGGACAGAAAACACGGAACAGTCTAAGGAAGGTGGCATACGATGAGAAAGAACTGGAAAAAATTAGTAAGTCTCGTCCTTACCGCAGCCTGCACCATGGTTGTGACCGTAGCTCCTGTTTTTGCGGATGCGGCATCTACACCGGCTTATTCACCGGTTGAGGCATCTACGGTAGATTCTCTGCTCTCCTCCAGTGTTCAGTGGGTAGGACAGAGCCTGATGACCTACAGCGATGACGATCTTGCCAATATGGAAGCTTCCGACCAGCAGTTCTATGCAAGAGCAGCTGAGGCATGGGAAGAGGCAAAGGCTGACCTCGGAGAGGTAAAAAGCCTGGAAGACGGTACTCTCGAAGTAGACGGAGATTTTGTAACCTGCACAATTCCGGGTGAATTTGAAAAAAATCCTGGTATTGTCCGCGTATTCTGGAACATCAGCACCGGAACACCAGTTCCGACCGACCTCACCATCACCGTTGAGGAGTCAAAGGGCGTTCTGATCGGCCAGGCCGGCATGAACACCATCATCGGAATCGGTACCGTATTTGTTATGCTGATTTTCCTGATTTTCGTTATTTCTTCGTTTGATTACATTTTGGGAGACAAGAAGAAGAAAAAAGCACCGGCAGCACCTGTACAGGAAGCACCGAAGGCTGTCGCAGCACCGGTTGTTGAAGAGACAGCACCGCAAGCAGACGATATGGAGCTGCAGGCTGTTATTACAGCTGCAATCGCCATGTATGAAGAAGATATGGCTTCTGCATCCGGAGATGCTTATGTTGCACGTCCGATCCGCAGAAAAGGCAAAAGAGCTTAAGGAGGAAATTTTCAATGAAAAACTACACCATTACCGTAAACGGAAATGTATATAACGTAACTGTAGAAGAAGGAACCACAGCAGGCGCAGCTCCAGTTGTCAGCGCAGCAAAAGCAGCTCCGGCACCAAAAGCAGCACCGGCAGCACCGAAAGCAGCAGCTCCGGCAGGCGCAGCAGGCAGCGTAGAGGTTACTGCTTCTGTACCTGGTAAAATCTGCAAAATCGAAGCAGCAGCAGGCACCGCTGTAAAAGCAGGAGATGCTGTTCTTGTACTGGAAGCCATGAAGATGGAAATCCCGGTTGTAGCACCGCAGGATGGCACAGTAGCAACCATCAATGTAGCAGTAGGCGATGCAGTAGAATCCGGTGACGTTCTTGCAACCATGAACTAATGCCCGTTGTAAGAAAAAACCGGAGGTGAAAAAATGATTACTGAAACTTTAAACAACCTGCTTCACCAGACGGCGTTTTTTAATCTGGACTGGGGCAATTACGTTATGATCGCAGTGGCTTGCTTCTTCTTGTATCTTGCGATTAAGCATGAATTTGAGCCGTTGCTTCTTGTACCGATCGCATTCGGTATGCTGCTTGTAAACATTTACCCGGACATCATGGCTGAGCCTTATACCGACGTACAGGGTCTTGAGCATGCGGGCGGTCTGTTCTACTATTTCTTTACTCTGGACGAGTGGAGTATCCTTCCGTCCCTGATCTTCATGGGTGTAGGTGCGATGACAGACTTCGGTCCGCTGATTGCAAACCCGATCAGCTTTATCATGGGTGCAGCAGCACAGCTTGGTATCTATCTGGCATACTTCTTCGCTATTTTCATGGGATTCAATGGAAGAGAGGCAGCTGCTATCTCCATCATCGGCGGTGCCGACGGCCCGACTTCTATTTTCCTTCTGAATAAACTCGGACAGCAGCATCTGATGGGACCGATCGCCGTAGCAGCATATTCCTATATGTCACTGGTGCCGATCATCCAGCCGCCGGTCATGAAGCTTCTGACTACAGAGAAAGAGCGTAAAATCAAAATGGAGCAGCTTCGTTCCGTATCCAAACTCGAGAAGATCCTGTTCCCGATTGTTATCACCATCGTTGTCTGCATGATCCTTCCATCTACCGCTCCGCTGGTAGGTATGCTGATGCTTGGTAACCTGTTCCGTGAGTGCGGCGTTGTAAAACAGCTCCAGGAGACAGCTTCCAATGCCATGATGTACATTGTAGTTATCCTTCTTGGTACTTCCGTTGGTGCATCCACAAGTGCTGAGGCATTCTTAAATGTCAGCACCTTAAAGATCGTTGCCCTGGGTCTGATCGCATTCGTATTCGGTACCGCAGGCGGTGTCCTGTTAGGAAAGGTACTGTGCAAGGCAACCCACGGAAGAATCAACCCGCTGATCGGTTCTGCAGGTGTATCTGCGGTACCTATGGCAGCCCGTGTATCCCAGAAAGTCGGTGCGGAGGCAGATCCGACGAACTTCCTGCTGATGCATGCAATGGGACCGAATGTAGCCGGTGTTATCGGTACAGCCGTAGCGGCCGGTACCTTCATGGCGATCTTTGGTGTATAACTTCTTGAGACAAACACAAGTGAAAAACACTTCATTTAGGAGGATAGAAATGGCAGTAGAAAAGAAACCTGTCAAGATTATGGAAACTGTTCTGCGTGATGCACATCAGTCCCTGATCGCGACGAGAATGACAACAGAACAGATGCTTCCGATCATCGATAAAATGGATAAAGTCGGATATCACGCAGTAGAGTGTTGGGGAGGTGCAACTTTCGATGCTTCCTTACGTTTTCTGCATGAAGATCCATGGATGAGACTGAGAAAACTCCGTGACGGATTCAAAAATACAAAACTGCAGATGCTGTTCCGTGGACAGAATATCCTGGGATATCGTCCGTACGCAGACGACGTAGTAGAGTATTTCGTACAGAAATCCATTGCAAACGGAATCGACATCATCCGTATTTTTGACTGTATGAACGATCTGCGCAACCTGCAGACCGCTGTCAGCGCAGCAAACAAAGAAAAAGGCCACGCACAGGTAGCACTTTCCTATACTTTAGGAGATGCTTACACCCTGGATTACTGGACCACCATGGCAAAGAGAATCGAAGAGATGGGTGCAGATTCCATCTGTATTAAAGATATGGCAGGCCTGCTCGTTCCGTACAAGGCAACTGAGCTGGTAACCGCGCTGAAAGAAGCAACCGATCTTCCGATTCAGCTGCACACCCACTATACTTCCGGTGTTGCATCCATGACGTACCTGAAAGCAGTAGAGGCTGGTGTTGATATCATCGATACCGCAATGTCTCCATTCGCTATGGGTACTTCACAGCCGGCAACTGAGGTTATGGTTGAAACCTTCAAAGGCACTCCATACGATACTGGTCTGGATCAGAACAAACTGGCTGAGATCGCAGATTACTTCCGTCCGATGAGAGACGAAGCGCTCGATACAGGCCTCTTAAATCCGAAGAACCTTGGCGTAAATATCAAGACTCTTCTGTATCAGGTACCGGGCGGTATGCTCTCCAACCTGACAAGCCAGTTAAAAGAGCAGCACGCAGAGGACAAATACTACGATGTACTCGAAGAAGTACCGCGCGTAAGAAAAGACCTCGGCGAGTGCCCGCTGGTTACTCCGTCTTCCCAGATCGTTGGTACCCAGGCTGTATTCAATGTCCTGATGGGCGAGCGTTACAAGATGGTAACGAAAGAGACAAAAGACGTTCTTGCCGGAAAATACGGTGCAACTGTAAAACCGTTCAATCCGGAAGTACAGAAGAAATGCATCGGCGATACCGAGCCGATCACCTGCCGCTACGCAGACCTGCTTGAGCCGGAGCTTCCGAAACTGGAGAAAGAGATCGAGCAGTGGAAACAGCAGGATGAGGATGTATTAACCTACGCTCTGTTCCCGCAGGTAGCTGTAGACTTCTTCAAATATCGTGAAGCGCAGCAGACAAAAGTAGATCCGGCAGCCGCTGACAAAAAAGACGGCGCATATCCGGTCTAAATAAAATCTGAGTAAAAAAATCAGCCGGTGTTCTGTGTTCCCCGTAAAAAGGGAATGCAGAACACCGGCTTTCCTTTTCAGCTTTTCAGCCATTGCGTCAGTAATTTATTCGTGTTATAATTCAAAAGATCGAGGTGTGTCCGAAAAAGAATCAGGATGCCCCCAAAAGAAAAAATGTGGATGCCGAACGGCATTTGCAGATCGGAAAAACAAATCAGGAAGAAAATAACATGAAAAAAGAAAAAGAACAGTCTTCTTCAGAAGAGCAGAAGGCAGCGAACGAGAATCTCCTCATTCGTCTGAATCAAAATTACGGAAAGTTGAGCAAAGGACAGAAGAGGCTGGCAGATTTTATTACGGCACATTATGACCAGGCCGTATCGATGACGGCAGCGCGCCTGGGACAGCAGGTCGGCGTCAGCGAATCGACAACGGTTCGCTTTGCGATGCAGCTTGGCTACGCGGGATATCCGGAGTTCCAGCGCGCACTGGAGGAGATGGTGATGAATCGTCTGAATTCAGTGCAGCGGATGCAGTTTACGTATGGCCGCGTGCCGCAGGGAGAAATTCTGGAGACCGTCCTGCAGTCGGATATTGAAAAAATCAAGATGACGCTGGAAGAAGTGGACCGGAGCGCCTTTGAGCGCGCTGCGGATACGATTCTTTCTGCGCGGACAATTTACATTGTCGGCATTCGGAGCTGCGCGCCGCTTGCGAGCTTTCTGGCGTTCTATTTCCATATGATTTTCCCGGATGTGCGCCAGGTACAGACAAACAGTTCCAGCGAGATTTTCGAGCAGATGATCCGCATCACGGAGGATGATGTGGTGATCGGCATCAGCTTCCCGCGGTATTCGATGCGTACGATGAAGGCACTGGAATTTGCGAACAGCCGCAAAGCGAAGGTGATTACGATCACAGACAGTGTGCATTCACCGATGAATGTTTATGCAGCCTGTACGCTGATTGCCAAGAGCGATATGGCATCGATCGTTGATTCTCTGGTGGCCCCTTTGAGTGTAATCAATGCGCTTGTCGTGGCGCTCTGCATGAAACGCCAGGCGGATGTGAAAAAGACACTTGAGAGCATGGAAAAACTGTGGGATGAGTACCAGGTTTACAGCAACGATGAAATCAACGGGCTGGACGATGCACGTCCCATGGGCGGAAAAAAGGCAGCTCTGCCGGTAAAGGAGAAAGCATGAGAAAAGCAGCAGTAATCGGCGGAGGCGCCGCCGGAATGATGACCGCCGTGCTTGCCGCCGGCGAAAAGACAGAGATTCATCTCTATGAAAAAAATGAAAAGCTGGGAAAGAAGCTGTTTATCACAGGAAAGGGCCGCTGCAATGTGACAAACGACTGCCCGACAGAAGAGTTCTTCACGAATGTGGTGACAAACCCGAAATTTCTGTACAGCTCCGCCTACAGCTTTGACAGCGCCCAGGTGCAGGAGTTTTTCGAAGCGGCAGGTGTCCGCTTAAAAGTGGAGCGCGGAAACCGTGTCTTCCCGGAGTCAGATCACTCCTCGGATATTATCCGCGCGCTGGAGACGGAACTGAAACGGAAAAATGTGCAGGTGCATAAGAATACAAAAGTAAAAGAGCTTCTTTTCGAAGGAGACCGCGTGAAAGGAATCCGCCTGGAAAACGGGAAAGAGCTTTTTTACAATGATGTCGTTGTCGCAACCGGCGGTATGTCGTACCAGACGACGGGGTCGGATGGAGACGGCTACCGTTTCGCAGAAAAGGCAGGACTTGCCGTCACTCCGCTCCGCCCGGCGCTGGTGCCGCTGGAAACAGAGGAAGCGTACATCCGTGAGCTGCAGGGACTCTCCCTGAAAAATGTGACGATGACGATTAAAAACGGCAAAAAGACGCTGTTCGATGGATTCGGCGAGATGCTGTTTACACATTTCGGAATTTCCGGCCCGCTGGGGCTTTCTGCGAGCTCCTACATCGGAAAAGCACTGGAACAGCAGCCGCTGAAAGGATATCTGAACCTGAAGCCGGCACTCACGGAAGAACAGCTGGATGCGCGGATCCTGCGTGAATTTGAGGAAAACCGGAACAAACAGTTCCGCAACGTGATCAACAGTCTGTTCCCGGCGAAACTGCTTCCGGTGATGCTCTCTCTTGGCGGGATCGACCCGTACAAACAGGTCAATGCCGTATCGAAAGCGGAGCGTCAGCACTTTGAAGAGCTGATCACGCATTTCCCGTTTACAGTAACCGGAACACGGGGTTTCCGTGAAGCAATTATCACACAGGGTGGTGTTTCCGTGAAAGAGATCCGTCCGGGCACGATGGAGGCAAAGAAAAAAGAAGGTCTGTACTTCGTAGGAGAAGTGCTCGATCTCGATGCACTGACCGGCGGCTTCAATCTGCAGATTGCCTGGGCAAGTGCCCACGCTGCAGCCGAAGAGATCCGGGCAAAGGAAGAACAGGAATAAAATATGGATCACAGATTTTAGAATTTTCAGGAGGAAGAGAGAAGATGAGATTTAATCTTGCAATTGACGGACCGGCAGGCGCTGGCAAAAGTACAATCGCAAAACGTGTGGCAAAGGAGCTTTCGTTTGTCTACGTTGATACAGGAGCAATGTACCGTGCCATGGGCATCTATTTTTCAGATCTTGGCATTGCACCGGAAGAGCAGGAAAAAATTGAGGCAGCCTGCAAAGATGTGAAAATTTCCATTTCCTACGAAAACGGAGAGCAGCAGGTTTATTTAAACGGCGTCAATGTCACCGGAAGACTGCGCACCGAGGAGGCTGGAAAGATGGCATCCGCGACAAGCG
Organism: Blautia sp. OM06-15AC; assembly: GCF_003481425.1. Classification (NCBI taxonomy): domain Bacteria; kingdom Bacillati; phylum Bacillota; class Clostridia; order Lachnospirales; family Lachnospiraceae; genus Blautia; species Blautia sp. OM06-15AC. The sequence continues at coordinate 524,334 of NZ_QULD01000001.1, forward strand.
CCTATCTGGAAGTACGGAAAAAACTCGTGGAGCTGCAGCAGGAGATGGCGGAGAATACGGATCTTGTGATGGACGGCCGCGATATCGGAACTGCCGTTCTGCCGAACGCACCGTTGAAAGTCTATCTGACAGCAAGTGCCCATGTCCGCGCACTGCGCCGCTGGAAAGAGCTGACCGAAAAGGGACAGACAGCCGATCTTGCGAAAATCGAGGAAGATATCAATGAGCGTGATTATCAGGACATGCACAGAGAGCATTCCCCGCTGGTACAGGCAGAAGACGCCGTACTCGTTGACAGCTCTGAAATGACGATCGATGAGGTTGTGGAAAAGATCTTAAGCCTTGCCCGCGAGCGCATGTAAACGCGGCAGAGAAAAGAGGAGAAGAAAAACAGATGGAAGTAACTGTTGCAAAAAGTGCAGGCTTCTGCTTCGGCGTCAAACGGGCGGTCGATACGGTATACCGTGAAATTGAGAGCGGTGAAAAGCCGGTCTACACCTTCGGGCCGATTATTCACAACGAACAGGTTGTGGAGGATCTCGAAAACCGCGGCGTGCAGGTGATCCATTCGGAAGATGAACTAGAGGGGCTTTCCGGCGGAACCGTTGTGATCAGGTCGCATGGCGTGTCGCGGGATGTCTGTGAAAAGATCGAAGCGCGCGGCATGAAGATTGTAGATGCGACGTGCCCGTTTGTCAAGAAGATCCACCGGATTGTGGACGAGGAGGGCAGAAAAGGCCGCCACGTCGTCATCATCGGAAGCGCGGATCATCCGGAGGTACAGGGCATCATGGGATGGGCGAGCGGTCCGGTTACCGTGATGCATACCGCCGAAGAAGCGGAAAGTTTTGTGCCCGAAAATGGAAAACCAATATCTATTGTGGCACAGACGACATTTAATTACAACAAATTTAAAGATTTAGTTGAAATTTTTTTGAAAAAGAGTTATGATAGTACTGTTTTAAAGACTATCTGCAACGCTACCGAGGAAAGACAGACGGAAGCGAGAGCAATTGCCAGGAAGGTTGATGCCATGTTTGTCGTGGGAGGCAGACATAGTTCAAACACGCAAAAGCTGTATGAGATATGTAAAGAAGAATGTAAAAATACTTACTTTATAGAGACACTCGTTGATTTGGAATCTAAGCCTTTTCAATCATTTGGTCGCGTAGGTATTACAGCTGGGGCATCCACCCCGAATAAAATAATTGAGGAGGTTCAAAAAATGTCAGAAATGAGTTTTGAACAAATGCTGGATGAATCATTTAAAACAATCAGAAACGGAGAAGTCGTTGAGGGTACTGTAATCGATGTCAAAGACGATCAGATTATCCTGAATATCGGATACAAAGCCGATGGTATTCTTACCAAAAACGAATATTCCAACGATTCTTCCATCAATCTTCACACCGTTGCACAGCCAGGTGACAAAATGGAAGTCAAAGTTCTGAAAGTAAATGATGGAGAGGGACAGGTCCTTCTTACTTACAAGAGACTTGCTGCTGAAAAAGGCAACAAGAGACTCGAGGAAGCATTCGAGAATCATGAAGTTCTGAAAGCAAAAGTAACACAGGTACTGAACGGAGGATTATCCGTAGTTGTTGAGGAGACCAGAGTATTCATTCCGGCCAGCCTTGTATCTGATGTATATGAAAAAGATCTGTCTAAATATGCAGATCAGGAAATTGAATTCGTTATTACCGAGTTCAACCCGAGAAGAAGACGCATCATCGGTGACCGCAAACAGCTCATCGTTGCTGAGAAGAAGAAACTGCAGGAAGAACTGTTCGCACGCATCGCAGTTGGCGATGTTGTAGAGGGAACTGTTAAGAATGTTACCGATTTCGGCGCATTCATCGATCTGGGCGGAGCTGACGGACTGCTTCACATCTCTGAGATGTCCTGGGGCCGCGTAGAGAACCCGAAAAAAGTATTCAAAGTTGGTGAGACTGTAAAAGTTCTGATCAAAGACATCAACGGCGACAAGATCGCTCTTTCCTTAAAATTCCCGGAAGAGAATCCGTGGCTGAACGCTGCTGATAAATACGCTGTAGGCAATGTAGTAGAAGGCTGTGTTGCCCGTATGACTGACTTTGGTGCATTCGTTGAGCTTGAGCCGGGCGTAGATGCTCTGCTTCATGTTTCCCAGATTTCCAGAGAGCATGTTGAGAAACCGTCTGATGCACTGAAAATCGGACAGGAAATCACTGCAAAAGTAGTTGATTTCAACGAGGAAGACAAAAAAATCTCTCTGAGCATGAAAGCTCTGGAAAACGAAGAGCCAGTAGAAGAGTAAGAATAATTTAACTTGCAGGTGCTGCAGTTGGATGATTAGAATGCCGTAGACAACCGGGTTTCCTGAACAGACAGGAAACCTGTTGCCTGCGGTATTTTCTTATCATCCTGTTTTTAGCACCAGAAAAGAAAAAGGGGATGAAAGTTTATGTGGGAGATGAAGATTCTGGGTGTGGATCTGTACCACGTTCTAGCATGGTTCTGGCTGTACAGCTTCTGCGGATGGATCTGGGAGAGTTCCTATGTATCGATCCGGCAGAAAAAACTGGTCAACCGTGGTTTTGTCAATGGTCCGCTGCTGACACTGTACGGCACCGGCGCTGTTATGGTATACTTGATCCTGCGCCCGTTTGAAGCGAACGTCTGGGCACTGTATTTCGGAGGTGTCATTGTAGCGACGGTTCTGGAATATGTAACCGGCGTGCTGATGGAGACCATTTTTCATGCGCACTGGTGGGACTACAGCAATCAGAAGTTTAATTTTCAGGGAAAGATCTGCCTCAGCAGTTCGATTGCCTGGGGATTCTTTACACTGGGGCTGTTCTATATTCTGCAGCCGATTGCCGTGAAAGTAGTGAATCTTGTTTCGGATACTACAGGAGAGATCATTGTTTCCGTTGTTACCGTCTGCTATCTGGTAGATTTTGGATTTTCCGCAGCCGCAGCATTCCAGCTGGGACAGAAGATGCGCAGTCTGGAGAAAACGTGGGGAGAATTTCTGAAATATCTGCAGAAATCCCGCTTTAACCAGCTTGCCGAGGAGATGAATGCGAAAGTACAGCAGTATCGTGCAGAGTATTCCAGAGATAAGATGAAAGAATATCTGGCCGAGAAGCGCCAGACACTGTCTGAGGCAATGGAGCAGATGCAGAAGCTGGAGAAGGAGCGGAAAGAAGCCGAGGGAAGAAGAAATCCGCTTTCCGAGTCGAAGAACCGCCTGATAGAGTTCGGAGCAGAGCAGAAGGAACGCCTGACCGAGTTCGGAGCAGAGCAGAAAGAACGGTTTGCGGCACTTGGATTTGATGTGCGCAGTGATAAGATGCCGGATCTTAAAGAGCTGCTGGAGCGCTTTGACCAGATGACAAAACCGCAGCTTCCGACCAACTGGCTGATGCGCCTGACAACGAAACGTTATCTGCGCGCCTATCCGCATCTGCAGGGAACGCATCATGCTTCTCTGAAAAAGGAAGAAAAAAAGGCAGAAGAGAAAAAATAAAGGACTGCTTGGAAAGGACAGTCCCGGAAAAACGGCCGTGCATGCAAAAACGTGTACGGCTGTTTTATTTTCTGGTTTTGCTATCGTCTTTGAAAAAGAGCTGAAGCTCGGAGCAGAGATACTCTTTCAGGAGATCTTCCTGCGAAAAAAAGGCATCGGACCACTCAAAATAGTAAGGGCGGCTTTTGAAATTCTCGCGGAAGGCCGGGGTGAAAAACTCTTTCTGCTGCGGAAGAAATGTACCGGTCCGCCGCTGATAGCAGTTGGCAGCCTTTGCTTTCTGACGGTGTTCCGGATCGACAAACGCGCCAACGCTCTTGTGAACAGCCTGATCCTCCAGCGGAAGATAATAGTAATTCTTATAGTCCGGGAAGAAATATTTCAGCTCCGCCGTATGCGTCTGCAGGGAGAGAGAAACCCGTGAACCAAAGGCTGTAAGAGAACCATCCGCGCAGACACGGGAGAGGAAAACCGGAACTTCCCGCTCGGGCTGCAGTGAAACTTCCAGTGTCTGTCCGGTAAAACGACACGACTGGACAGAAAAATCGCCGTGAAACAGGGCAGGAAGCGAGAGCAGTTCCAGAACAGAACCCATGCCGAGGACATCCTCATAATTGTGAAGGAAAAGCAGTTCCAGTTTCTTTTCATCCAGTGTCTGAAGATAGTCGTGGTAAACAGAAATCAACTGTTTTCCGTTAAGCTGATCCTTCCGTGGGAATGAGAGATACTGTTCCATATTTTTCTGTTTCATTGAAGAAAGTCCCAGGATTGACTGAAACGGGCGGAGTGCCTGATAAAGATCCAGGGATGCGATTGACGAAAGCGGATCTTCCATCTGATAAAACAGTGCTTTGTGTGTGAGGTAAGGAAGATCAAATGTCGTTCCATTAAAATGCACCAGCTGCTTCACGTCGGAAAGAAACGTGAAAAAAGAGACAAGCATCTCTTTTTCTTCGGTCGGTCGATCAAGAAACCACTGGCGCAGTGTGAAAGCATCCGCGGCCGGGTCAAAGAACAGGGCACCAATCAGATAGAGATGCGAGGTACGCCAGGAAAGGCCGGTCGTCTCAATATCGAAAAAGACATCGCCGTTTCTCAGATACATCTGAAGATTGGCAGAGAGAGCAGCGGGGGTAGAATCTATGATCTGCATAAGGTTTTTTGTCTCCTTTGAAAAACTTTTTTGAATCTAAAGATATTATAAGACGAAAAAATCTGACATGCAAGAAAGACAGCGACTAATCGTTGCGTGATGAGAAAAGTTCTGCTATAATAGAATGTGCGTTCGCTTTCGAAAAAAGAAAACGGCGCTTTGGAGGAAAAACATGATTGCATTTATCAAAGGAACTGTAGATTCTCTTTCGGAAGGAAAAATGATTCTCGAAAGCCATGGAATCGGCTATGAGCTGAATATTCCAGCGAGTATGTTCGACGCAGGCATCCGGGAGGGAGAAGAGTTAAAGATATATACCCATATGAGTGTGCGGGAAGACGGAATTTCCCTATTCGGCTTTCTGTCCCGTGAAGATCTTGAAATATACCGTATGCTGATCGGCGTAAGCGGCATCGGACCAAAAGCGGCGCTTGCGGTGCTGTCCACGCTTACTGCAGACAATCTGCGCTTTGCCGTCCTCTCGGAAGATGTCCAGGCGATTGCCAAAACACCGGGCATCGGAAAGAAGACCGCGCAGAAGCTGATTCTGGAATTAAAAGACAAATTCGACCTGCAGGAAGCGTTCGAGCAGAAGCTGGCAGGAAATCAGGCGGCTGCGGCGGTACGGCAGGCAGGCGAACCGGATGCCTTCCAGGATGCGGTACAGGCGCTGACTGCGCTTGGCTACTCCGGAACGGAAGCACTGCAGGCAGTAAAGAAAGTCGAAATCACCGAAGGCATGGACAGCGAGGCTGTGCTGAAAGCGGCATTGAAGCATATGTTTTAGCAGATGGTCCTAAATTGTGGAAGAAGGAAACCTTATAACGATGGAAAGAAGAATTATCACAACTGACGTTCTCGAGGAGGACGTGAAAATCGAAGGTTCGCTCCGTCCCCAGCACCTGGACGACTACATCGGACAGGAAAAGACGAAAAAGAACCTGAAAGTATATATTGAAGCAGCAAAACAGCGAAGTGATGTTCTCGATCATGTGCTGTTTTACGGCCCTCCGGGACTTGGAAAAACAACGCTGGCGGGCATCATTGCAAATGAGATGGGAACCCATATGAAGGTAACGAGCGGCCCGGCGATCGAAAAACCGGGTGAGATGGCAGCGATCCTCAACAATCTGCAGGAGGGCGACGTCCTGTTTGTTGATGAGATCCACCGCCTGAACCGCCAGGTCGAGGAGGTTCTTTACCCAGCGATGGAGGATTTTGCGATTGATATCATGATCGGAAAAGGCTCTTCGGCGCGCTCGATCCGCCTGGATCTGCCGAAGTTTACGCTGGTCGGCGCAACAACGCGTGCAGGTCTTTTGACTGCTCCGCTCCGCGACCGGTTCGGTGTCATCCACCATCTGGAATTTTACACGGAGGAAGAATTGGCCAACATTATCCTGCACTCCTCAAAAGTACTGAATGTGGAGGTGGATCCACAGGGAGCGCTTGAGATGGCGCGCCGTTCCAGGGGAACACCGCGCCTGGCAAACCGGATTTTAAAGCGTGTCCGCGACTTTGCCCAGGTGAAATACGATGGAAGAATCACAAAAGAGGTCGCATCGTTTGCTCTCGATCTGCTGGAAGTAGACCGTTACGGACTGGATCAGACTGACCGGCTGCTTCTTACCACCATTATGGAAAAGTTCCAGGGCGGTCCGGTGGGACTCGATACCCTGGCAGCATCGATTGGAGAAGATGCCGGCACCATCGAGGATGTCTACGAGCCGTTTCTGATCAAATCCGGATTTATCAACCGCACTCCGCGCGGAAGAGTGGCAACGGAATTTGCCTGGCACCACCTGGGGCTGGAGGCACCGCGTAAGATCGAAGAGTAAAAGCCCTGAATCTTTCATTTTCTGTCGCTTTTTGCAGAAAAAGGTTGTTTTTCTTCCATTTTCGGTATATGATAGGTTATATTAGCCGGGAGTTTGGTCCGGTTAAATTCAGTGGAGGAAAAGCAAAAGAATGGCTGTAAAAAATACAACACAGGTTTTAATAGATGGAAAAATTATCACACTGGGAGGCTATGAGAGCCCGGAATATCTGCAGAAAGTAGCTGCTTATCTGAATCAGAAGATCAGCGAACTTTCCCAGTCAGCCGGATACAACCGCCTGTCGGTGGATACGAAGCACACACTGCTTGCACTGAACATTGCAGACGACTATTTCAAAGCAAAAAGCCAGGTAGATACCCTCGAAGAGGATATGGAAGCCAAAGACCGGGAAACCTACGATATGAAGCACGATCTGATTGCAGCGGAAATCCAGGCTGGCGATCTGAAAAAAGAGCTGGAAGAGAAACGAATCGAGCTGGAACATGTGCGCGGCGAGATGGAAGAACTGCAGCGGCAGCTTGATAAGGCAAATAAGGATCTGGAAGATTTATTAAAAGCGTAAAAGAAGGAAAAACGGGGGATTGCGGAACAGGTAATCGCCCGTTTTTAGGAGATAAAGATGAAGACAGAATTATTAGCACCAGCCGGTTCGATGGAAGCGTTAAAAGCAGCGGTTTCCGCCGGTGCGGATGCCGTCTATCTCGGCGGAGCCGCATTCGGCGCAAGAGCGTATGCAAAAAATCTGGATGAGCAGGAGATTCTCTCAGCCATCGATTACGTCCATCTGCGGAACCGGAAACTGTATCTGACGGTCAACACCCTCTTAAAAGAGGAGGAACTGGAAGAGAAACTGTATCCGTATCTGCGTCCGTACTATGAGCAGGGAATGGATGCCGTGATTGTCCAGGATATGGGCGTTTTAAAGGCGGTCCGCTCCTGGTTCCCGGATCTCGACATTCATGCGAGCACACAGATGACAGTGACAGGATCTGCGGGAGCGCGTTTCCTGGAAAGCCTTGGCGCAACGCGTGTGGTACCGGCCCGTGAGCTTTCGTTTGCGGAGATCCAGAAAATCCACCGGACGACCAACCTTGAAATTGAATGCTTCGTCCACGGGGCGCTCTGCTACTGCTATTCGGGACAGTGCCTTTTTTCCAGCCTGATCGGCGGAAGAAGCGGAAACCGCGGAAGATGCGCGCAGCCGTGCCGTCTGCCGTACGAAGCGTACGATAAAGACAACCACCGCATGGGGGAGCCGGGCGACCGCTATCCGTTAAGCCCGAAGGATATGTGTACGGTAGAACTGCTGCCGGAGATTGTAAAATCCGGGATTATGTCCCTCAAAATCGAAGGCAGAATGAAAAAGCCGGAGTATACAGCGGGCGTTGTCAGCATTTACCGCAAATACCTCGATCTGTACGAGAAAAAGCCGTCCCGTTTCCACGTTCTGCCGGAGGACATGAAAAAGCTGTATGAGCTGTATAACCGTGACGGTTTCAACAAAAGCTATTATACCGTAAGAAACGGACGCGATATGATGGCGCTGAAGAACGAAAAAGAGCAGGAAAATAAAAAGAAACAGCGCAGAAATGAGCAGCTCTTTTATGAGATCCAGAGAGATTATATCGAGACTGAGGCAAAAGAGCCGATTTCCGGCTTTCTGACCCTGTATCCGGGCCAGCCGGCGTTCTTAAGTGCAGAAAGCGGAAAATACAGCGTAACAGCAGAGGCGGGCATGGTAGAACCGGCAAAGAAGCAGCCGCTGACCGAGGAACGTGTAAAAACACAGCTGGAAAAGACAGGCGAGACACCATTCTATTTCAAAGAACTCGATGTCTGTATGGATGACAACTGTTTCGTGCCGATGCAGACGTTAAACGAACTGCGGAGAGGCGTTTCGGACCAGCTGGTGAAAGAGATGACAGAGCCATACCGCAGAAAAGCAGCGGAAAAGCCGGAACAGGAAGCAAAAGCATCTGGAAAACCGGATCAGGAGAGCAGGGCAGAAAAGAAAATGGAGCTGACCGCATCTGCCGAGACGAGAGCCCAGTGGAATGCACTGCTCGAGATTCCGGAGATCACGACGATCTACGCCGGCATGGGATGCTTCAAACGGGAAATCTTCGAAGAGCAGGCGGAAAAAGGCATCCTGCAGGCGAAAGAACTGGGAAAACAGGTTTATCTGATGCTGCCGCACGTTGTGCGTGAAGGCGATCTGAAGGAATACCGCGACACGTTCCGCTGTCTGAAGGAGATCGGTCTTGGCGGTTTCCTGATCCGTAATCTCGAAAGCTTTTCGTTTTTGAAAGAGATGGGAATGGAAAAGGATATCCGGCTCGATTACAGCGTTTACACGTACAACAGCCGTGCGCAGGCATTCTGGCAGGAGCAGGGCGTGCAGCGTGATACCGTTCCGTATGAGCTGAACGAGCGGGAAATCGGAAAACGTGACAATACGAACAGCGAAATGGTGGTCTACGGCTACCTTCCGATGATGGTTTCCGCCCAGTGTGTCCAGAAGAACCTGAACGGCTGCAATCACAGTTATTCTCTGGTACGCTTAAAAGACCGGATGGGAAAATACTTCCCAGTGAAGAGTTACTGCACCTCGTGCTACAGTGTGATCTACAACAGCCTTCCGCTCGGCCTGGTAAAAGAAGCCGATGAGATCCGGTCCATGCATCCGGCTGCGGTGCGGCTGAATTTTACCATCGAGACACTGGAGGAGACAAAAGAAATCGCCGCTGCGTTTGCTGGAACGTACTGTAAAGGAATCGCAGTTCCGGCCGAACAGGAATATACCAAAGGCCATTTCCGCCGGAAAGTAGAGTAAACGGTGAGAAAAAATAAGGGGAATTTATGGAAAATACCATTGTTCAGTTATCAAAATATGTGATTACCTTCCTCATGATCTGTTTTACCGTGCAGTCGTTTGCTGCACTCAAAGAGCGGGATGAGGATGAGCGCCATTACATTCTGATGCGGCAGATCATCATGATCATTCTGATGAATTTCATCTGTTTCTTCGTGATGTTCCTGCAGGAAGGCGAAGTATCAACGATTCAGATGTTTCTGCTCACGATGGCGTATATCCTGGGCGTACAGATCCTGTACCGCCTGATTTACCGGAAGGCATCGATGATCCTGGTAAACAACATGTGTATGCTGCTCTCGATCAGCATGATTATTCTGACGAGACTGAGCGTGTCAAAGGCGATGTCCCAGTACAAAATTCTGGCGGCATCCACACTGCTCTGCTTCATCATTCCGGTCATTGTCCGAAAGGGCAAGTTTCTGAAAAATCTGACCTGGATTTACGCTGTGCTCGGAATTGCCATGCTTTCCGTCGTTATGGTGCTTGGCTTTACTTCCGGCGGTGCGAAGCTGTCGATCGAAATCCACGGCATTACGTTCCAGCTCTCCGAGATTGCCAAGATCACACTCGTGTTCTTTATGGCAGGCATGCTGCGCGAGGATAATTCCTTTGGAAACGTTGTGAAAGCAACGGTCGTTGCGGCAGTTCATGTGCTGATCCTTGTTGCATCCACCGACCTTGGAACTGCGTTCGTCTTCTTTATGGCGTACGTGGTTGTAATCTATGTGGCAACGAGAAAAGCCAGATATCCGCTTTTGGGACTTGCGGGAATGAGTGCCGCCTGCGTTGTGGCGTATTTCCTGTTTTCCCATGTACGGAACCGTGTGGCACTCTGGCAGGATCCGATCGGAAACTGGGATATCAGCAGCCAGTTAGCACAGGGACTCTTCGGCATGTGCTCCGGCGGATGGTTCGGAACCGGCCTTTTCGAGGGACGGCCTGACATTATCCCGGTTGCAACGAAAGACTTTATTTTCTGTGCGATCTGTGAGGAGATGGGCATTATCTTCGGAATCTGCCTGATTCTGCTGTGCATGTCCACATTCCTTCTGATTATCAATATTTCCATGAAGATGAGCAAACGGTTCTACAAACTGATTGCCATGGGTCTTGGAACGGAATATGCGACACAGGTGTTCCTCACCATCGGAGGAACCATTAAATTTATTCCTATGACAGGTATCACGCTGCCGCTGGTCAGCTATGGAGGAAGCTCTATGTTCTCCACGGTGCTGATGCTGTCGATCATTCAGGGATTGTACATCTTAAGGGAAGACGAAGGTGAGGAGCTTGAGAAAAGACAAAACAAGAAGAAACGAAACCAGCAGAAAAACGACCCAGGCGCCAAGAAAAAACGACGCCCGGACGAAGAGACCGAAAGACGAAAGAAGAGCGGCAGCCGGAACGACGGACAGGGAACCCGCCAGAAGTACCGCGAGCAGCCGGATGAATTCGAACGGCGGATCGAAGAGCAGACCGAGAACAGCCTCCACTGGTAAGGCGGCAAACAACGGCGCAGGGCCGTATCTGATCGTTTCGTTCCTGTTCGTGGCCATGTTTCTTGGGCTGATCGCGTATCTCGTTTACTTTAATGTCGTGCGGAAAGAAGAATTTCTGAATAGTTCTTACAATACGAGACAGAATAACTATGCAGAGCGCGTGATCCGCGGAACAATCTATTCTGCGGACGGCCAGGAACTGGCAAAGACGACGACAGATGAAAACGGGGATGAGGTAAGAACGTATCCGTTCGGCAGCCTGTTTGCGCAGGTGGTTGGCTACACGGGAAAAGGAAACAGCGGCCTCGAATCTTCCTACAACTATATGCTGATGGAGTCCCATACAAGTAAGTTAAAGCAGGTAAAGAATGAATTCAGCGATGCGAAGAACCCGGGAGACAGTCTCTATACAACGCTGAATACAACACTCCAGCAGGCCGCGGCCGATGCACTGGACGGATACCGCGGTGCAGTTGTCGTGCTGGAGGCAAAAACGGGCCGTGTACTTGCCAATGTGAGCAATCCGGTTTTTAATCCTAATACGATTGATGAGGACTGGGAGGCACTGAACGCAGACGATGAGAGCGGCGTGTTTCTGAACCGCGGTCTGCAGGGAAGATATCCGCCGGGATCTACGTTCAAGATTGTTACTTCGCTTGCGTATCTCCGTCAGAACGGCACACTGGACGGTTTTTCGTTCGACTGTGACGGTGAGCTGACAGCAGGAAACTATACGATTCACTGCTCCGGCGGTGAAGTGCATGGACCGGAAGATTTTGCAGGTGCGTTTGCACATTCGTGCAACTCTGCCTTTGCACAGATTGGCCTTGGGCTGGATAAAGATGCCTTCCGCTCGCTGGCGGATTCCCTGTATCTGAACAGCCGTCTGGATCTGGAGCTTCCGACCAGCAAAAGTTCTTTCGACCTTGATTCGACAACGGCGGATGCTCTTGTGATGCAGACCTCCATTGGCCAGGGCGATACGCTGGTAACACCGATGGAGATGGCACTGATCGCCTCCGCGGTTGCAAATGACGGAGAAATGATCAAACCGCGTTATGTGGACAACATTGTGTCTGCGGACGGACAGGCAGTCAAAACCTTTTACAAAGAGTCTCTTGGCACGGTAATGTCCGAGAGCGAAGCCAATACGCTGACAGAGCTGATGAAAGGCGTTGTCCAGAGCGGAACTGCAGTTTCACTTTCGGATCTGCCGTACAATATCGCCGGTAAAACAGGAACCGCAGAACACGGAAGCGACGGAGAGACACCGCATTCCTGGTTTGTCGGATTCTCCAATGCGGATGATCCTGATATTGTCATTGCTGTTGTGGCAGAAAACGGCGGATATTCGAGTGAAGTCGCTGTACCGATTGCAAGACAGGTAATTGAAGCATATTATGCACAGCAGTAAACGATGAAAAAAACGCGTTCGAACCGGAAAGGATGGGTTCGGGCGCGTTTTCTGAATTTTTAGAAAAATGTTAGAAAAAGGATGCGGTTTTAAGGTTGCGCGGGGGCGGGAAAAGAGGTATACTTTTTAACAGAAGATCTGGCGGCAAGCGGGAAGAAAAGAGCTGTCAGGGAATGGAAAAAGCCAGAAGGAGCTTAAAACGTATGATCGAAGCAGTAAGCTGCGGAGGTATCGTAATCTACCGTGGAAAAATATTGACGCTTTACAAAAGCTACCGCAACAAATATGAAGGCTGGGTTCTGCCGAAAGGAACCGTTGAGCCGGGAGAAACCCATGAACAGACTGCTGTCCGCGAGGTATATGAGGAGTCCGGCGTACACGGCACCATCATCAAGTACGTGGGAAAAAGCCAGTACAGCTTCAGCATTCCGGAGGACACCGTGGAAAAAGAGGTGCACTGGTATCTGATGGTCTCATCCGGCTACTACAGCCGTCCACAGAGAGAAGAATACTTTGTGGATTCGGGCTATTACAAGTATCACGAAGCATATCATCTGCTGAAGTTTTCCAATGAACGGCAGATTCTGGAAAAGGCCTATCAGGAGTATCTGGAACTGAAGAGAGCAAATTTATGGAAGGTTCAGCCACAGGCTCAGGGAAAATATGGTAAACTGGTATAAAAATCTGTACGTCGGGGATACTGCAAAAAAGAAACAGAAAAAATGGATGCGCCGGATTGAGAACAAAAAAGCAGTTCCGGGAGTCTGGCTCCTCACACTGCCTTCCAATCAGCAGAACAATCTGGATGTAATTCCGGCGGATCTGCTTTTGCAGCCGGCCGTGCGGAGAAACTGTCCGATGATTGTCGGACTTGCCGTGTCGCGCGAGGAAGCTTTTGAGCTTGTGGAGGCGATCGCATTGGAAACTTATCGGGAAACCGGAGAAGTAAAAATCCGGGAATGGCTGCTGAACCGGATTGAGGGATGTGAATGATACATATACTATTCATGATTTTGAAGGCACTGGGGATTTTACTCCTTGTTTTACTGTTTCTCGTGCTTCTTATCGTCTGCACCGTCCTGTTTCTTCCTTTTTGCTACCGGGCGCAGGTTCTGAAAGAAGAAGAGGGATTTGCCTGCGTAAAAGCGAGCGGAAGAGTATCGTGGCTTTTCGGAGCTGTCGCGCTGACGGCCTCGTATGAGGAACAGAAGCCGGAGGCGCAGATTCTGCTTTTCGGGGCATCACTGGAAACATGGAAACGGCGGCTGAAAAAGATCCGCCGGGGAGAAGCGTCCGTGCCCCGGACGGAGGAAAATGAGACAGAAAATGCGCCGGAAGCAGAAAAAACAGCAGAGCAGAAAGAACCGGACCAGACAGAAAAACAGCAGAAGGTGACAGCACAGAAGGAGCAGCCAGAGCAAGAGCAGGAACCGGATGCGCCGAAAAAAAGCATTCTGGAACGGTTTTTCGGAAGGATCGAATATCTTCCGGAAAAACTGCTGAATCTTGCCAGCCGTCTGCTGCAGACAGCTTTCCGGCTGTTGGAACTTCCGTTCCGTCTGCTTGAAAAACTGGAGCAGAAAATCCAGGCAGGCAGACGGTTAAAAAGAAAGTGGGAGAGTGTGAAAAAATTCTTCCGTTCGAAGATGTTCCGTGAGGCGCTGCTCCATGCAAAGAAAGAAGTGCTTTATTTCCTGAAGAAAGCAGCACCGAAAAAAGTAACCGGCACAGTCCGGTTCGGATTTGACGATCCGGCACTGACCGGAGAGACACTCGGCATTCTGGGTATGATTTATGGAAAACTGCCGAAAGACCTTTCCATCCAGCCGGATTTCGAACAGGAAATTCTCCAGGGCGATGTCCGGATGAAAGGAAGTTTTCAGGCTGTGACAGCAGCCGGCATTGCACTTCGATTATTCCGGGATCAGAATCTTCGGAAAACCATACGACATTTCAAACACAAGGAGGCCTAAAAGATGGCAGAAAAGGACAACACATTTCAGAATACCGTAGAAGCACTGTTCCGTGGAATGGACAGCTTTATCACAACAAAGACGGTCGTAGGTGAGGCGATCCACATTGATGATACGATTCTTCTGCCGCTGGTAGACGTTTCCTTCGGCGTGGGAGCGGGTGCATTCGCAGAAAATGCAAAGAACAATGCAGGAGGCGGTATGGGCGGAAAAATTTCTCCGAGCGCCGTTCTTGTCATCAGCAAAAACGGAACGCGTCTGGTCAACATCAAAAACCAGGATGCTGTCACCAAAATCATTGACATGGCTCCGGATCTGATCAGCCGCTTTACCGGCAAAAAGGAAGAGGACGGGTATACCGCAGAGAAAGTAGAGCATATAATAAACCAAGAGGCGGATAAGGAGTAAGCTCGTTTGTGCAGAATTTTAGGTTTTCTGCTGTTTTGGATGGGGGTCGGGCTTCTCATCAGCCTGATGATCCGCAGCTCATTTCTTACGGTTCTTGCGGCCGCTCTGCTGCTGTGCGTGGGATATCATCTGTTCTGCAATACAGGGGAATAGTGAAAGATGCACAAAAAGATCGGAAATGAACTGGCTGATTTGTACAGAGAAATACTTGCAAAATGAAGAAAGCTGCGCTATAATAAGTCCATCTTAAATGAATCAGCCAACTATACTAATATCATAGATCAAGACGAGGGCGTCTTACCAGAACGAAAGTTTCGGTAGGATGCTCTTTTTCTTTTGCTAAGCATATGGATCGTTGGCAGGTTCAGCTTAAGAGACCACGCTATTTTTTTCTCCCTTTTAAAATATAAAAAATAGAGCACAACAGGGCATAAGCGAAAACTTATGTCCTGTTTGCTCTTACCAGAACTTTTTTTAAAATCTTAATTCTATTTTTGAACAGCAAAAAAGCCTTCCCGGACTGGAAAGGCCTTTTAACCATTCAACTTATGCACGCTCTACTTTTCCGGATCTTAAGCAGGAAGTACATACGTACATTTTCTGCGGTACACCGTCAACTTTAACTTTGACAGATTTTACGTTAGATTTCCACATTTTATTGCTTCTTCTATGTGAATGACTTACGTTGTTTCCGAAATGAGCACCCTTCTCACAAATTGCACACTTTGCCATGATTGCACCTCCTTGACATACGTACTTGAGTCAAAACGCATTTTAGACTCACAACATAAGTCATTCTAACAGATCTATACCGGTTTTGCAAGTAAAAAATGAAAAAATTATATGAATTTTGAAGGTTTTTCATTTTAAACTTTCTTTTTTGCGGAAAAGCGGTTATAATGTATCGTAGAGTGGAGTCAGTTATTCCTGTCTCCATGTGTTTTGAATAGTATGATGGAATTGGAGGATACAAGGCATGAAAGGTCGTATGAATACAGGCTTGGGAGAAATCGTAATCAATCCGGATGTAATCGCCCTGTATGCGGGCAGCGTTGCTGTGGAGTGCTTCGGCATTGTCGGAATGGCAGCGGTAAACATGAAAGATGGACTGGTCAAACTTCTGAAAAAAGAGAGTCTGACACACGGAATCAATGTATCGATTTCGGAAAATAAAATTTCCCTGGATTTCCACGTGATTGTTTCTTACGGAGTCAGTATTTCTGCCGTAACAGATAACCTGATCAATAATGTGAAATACAAGGTGGAAGAGTTCACCGGAATGGAAATTGAAAAAATCAACATCCTGGTTGAAGGCGTTCGCGTCATCGACTGATGGTAATAGGAGGAAATGAAGAAAGTGGCTACAAATACAATTGATGCCGGCTTACTGGCAAAAATGTTTCTGGCTGGTGCAAAAAATCTGGAAGTAAAGAAAGAGTGGATCAATGAGCTGAACGTGTTCCCGGTACCGGACGGCGACACAGGTACCAACATGACGCTGACGATCATGTCCGCAGTCAAGGAAGTAAACTCGCTCACAGAAGTGAACATGTACAACCTTTCCAAGGCAATCTCTTCCGGTTCTCTGCGCGGTGCCAGAGGTAACTCTGGCGTTATTCTTTCCCAGCTCCTTCGTGGCTTTACCAAGAAGATCCGCGACTATCAAGAGCTGAATGCAGAGATTCTTGCAGAGGCAATGGAAAAAGCAGTCGAGACTGCATACAAAGCCGTTATGAAGCCAAAAGAAGGTACCATCCTGACCGTGGCAAAGGGAGCAGCAGAGAAAGCAGCAGAGCTTGCACCGGAAAGCGAAGATCTGAACGCATTCATCGAGGACGTTCTCGCGCATGCAGAGTACGTGCTCTCCCAGACACCAGAGATGCTGCCGGTATTAAAAGAGGCAGGCGTTGTGGATTCCGGCGGACAGGGTCTCTTAACCGTACTGCAGGGCGCATATGACGCGTTCCTCGGGAAAGAGATTGATCTGAATTTCGAGATGCCGGAAGCAAAGACAGAATTTGTCAGACCGTCCAAAGAGACAGAAAAAGAAATCAAATTCGGCTACTGCACCGAGTTTATCATTATGCTGGAAAACCCGCTTCCGGATGAAGCGGTTTATGCATTCAAAGATTTCCTGAATGGAATCGGAGATTCGATCGTTCTCGTTGCAGACGATGAGCTGGTTAAGGTACACGTACATACCAACGATCCTGGAAAAGCAATTTCCAAGGCGCTGACGTACGGACAGCTGACCAGAATGAAGATCGACAACATGCGTGAGGAGCATCAGGAGCGCCTGATCAAGAACGCAGAAAAGATCGCAGCACAGCAGGCAGAGGAAGATAAGAAGAGAAAAGAAGCAGCAAAACAGCCGCCGAAGGAGAACGGATTCATTGCCGTGTCCATCGGAGAGGGAATCAAAGAGATCTTCCAGGGACTCGGTGTTGATTACCTGATCGAGGGCGGTCAGACCATGAACCCGAGCACCGAGGATATGCTGACTGCAATTGAGAAGGTCAATGCAAAGAATATCTTTATTCTGCCGAACAACAAAAATATCATCCTCGCAGCAAATCAGGCAAAAGCCATGACTGAGGACAAAAATATCATCGTTGTTCCGACCAAAACCGTTCCGCAGGGCATCACAGCCATGATCAGCTATGTGCCGGAGAAATCTGCAGAAGAGAACGAGGAGGCCATGACAGAGGGCATCCAGATGGTGAAAACCGGTCAGGTAACGTACGCGGTACGTGATACCCACATCGATGAGAAAGAGATCCATCAGGGCGACATCATGGGACTTGGCGATCACGGACTTCTCGCTGTCGGACAGGATATTCTTACCGTTGCAGAAGAAACCATCCGCGCCATGGTCGATGAGGACAGCGAGCTGATCAGCATCTACTACGGTGAAGATATGAGTGAGGAAGATGCCGAAAGCCTTGGCGAAAAAATCGAGCAGGCATATCCGGACTGCGATGTGGAAGTAAACTATGGCGGACAGCCGATTTACTACTGTGTCGTTTCGGTTGAATAAGAGTAAGGAAAGAAAAATATGAATACGGAACCCCTGACAACACTGAAGGGGATCGGTGAAAAAACGGAGAAGCTGTTTGCAAAAGTAGGAATCTACAATTTGCAGCAGCTTCTGCATTATTATCCAAGAGATTATGACTGCTATGCAGAGCCGGTTCCCCTTCGCGAATGCAGACAAGAGGAAAAGAATGCGGTATACGGAAGAATTGTCCACAGTCCGTCGGTAAAAGGAAACCAGAGAAAGAGCGTCGTTGTCCTGGAACTCTACGAGGAGCCGGTGCGGCTGCAGCTTACCTGGTTTAATATGCCGTTTCTGCGGAGCACGCTGAAGAAAGGCAGTGTTTTTATCTTCCGCGGAAAGATACAGGAAAAATCAGGCCGTCTCGTGATGGAGCAGCCGGAAATCTTCACTCCTGCCGCATACCATGAGCTTCTGGCAAGTCTTCAGCCGGTTTATGGGCTGACAGCCGGTCTCACGAACAAGATGGTGAGCAAGGCCGTCGCACAGGTGCTGGAACGATGCGCACCTGCGCAGGACTATCTGCCGGAGAAAATCCGTGCCCGGTATGAACTCTGTGAAATCAATTATGCCCTCCATGAGGTTCATTTTCCAAAAGACCAGGAGCATCTGGCAACGGCGCGGCGCAGAATTGTGTTCGAAGAGTTTTTTCTCTTCATCCTGTCCCTGCGGCAGTTAAAAGAGCAGACGGAGGGAATTACCAATGTGTTCCCGATCCGCGCCGTCTGGAAGACAGAGGAAGTCATCGAAAATATGCCGTACCGTCTCACGAATGCACAGATGCGCGTGTGGGGCGAACTGGAGCGGGACTTAAAAGGCCATACCCGCATGGCGCGGCTGGTACAGGGAGATGTCGGAAGCGGAAAGACGATTCTGGCATTCCTTGCAATGATTATGACAGCTGAGAACGGCTACCAATCGGCGCTGATGGTTCCGACGGAGGTTCTGGCGCGGCAGCATTATGAATCGCTCTGCACTCTGTTGAAAGAAAACAATCTGACGGAATACAATCCCCGCCTTCTGACTGGATCCACGAAAGCAAAAGAACGCCGGGAAATCTATGCCAGTCTGGAAGACGGAAGCTGCAAAATGGTGATCGGCACACATGCACTGATTCAGGAAAAGGTACAGTACAAAAATCTGGCGCTTGTCATCACAGACGAACAGCACCGCTTCGGTGTCCGGCAGAGAACGGCACTTGCTGAAAAAGGGGAACCGCCGAATGTTCTCGTTATGAGTGCAACGCCGATTCCAAGAACCCTGGCTATCATTCTGTACGGAGATCTTTCGATTTCTGTGATTGATGAACTTCCGGCGAAGCGTCTGCCGATCAAAAACTGTGTGGTGGATACGTCTTACCGTCCAAAAGCTTACCGCTTTATCACGCGTCAGGTCGAACTGGGCCGTCAGGCGTATGTGATCTGCCCGATGGTGGAGGAGAGCGAGGGTCTGGAAGCGGAAAACGTCACCGACTATACACAGCTCCTGAAAAAAGAGCTGCCGGGCATCACAGTAGAGATGCTGCACGGACAGATGAAGGCGGCGCAGAAAAACGAGATCATGGAGCGGTTCGCCAGCGGAGAAATCCAGGTACTCGTCTCGACGACAGTCGTGGAGGTCGGTGTCAACGTGCCGAATGCGACGGTGATGATGGTGGAAAATGCCGAACGGTTCGGCCTTGCACAGCTCCATCAGCTCCGCGGACGTGTCGGAAGAGGAGAGCATCAGTCCTACTGTATTTTCATCCGCGGAAACAAAGATCAGGAGACCGCCAAACGTCTGGAAATCCTGAACCATTCGAACGACGGGTTTTATATTGCTTCGGAAGATTTGAAACTGCGCGGCAGCGGCGATCTGCTGGGAACGCGCCAGAGCGGGGATATGGAATTCCAGATGGCAGATATTTTCCGGGATGCCGATATCCTGCAGAAAGCGAGTGAGGCGGCTTCAGAACTGCTTGCCGACGATCCTTATTTTGAAAAACCGGAGCATGAACTGCTGAAAAAGGTAATGAAATCGTATCTTGATCTGGAAAACCACGACATTGGATTGTGAAAAATTACAAAAAAATCCGGCTTTAAAATGCAAAATCGGATAAAAGTAACAGCCTGATTGGATAGTATGGAAAATGACTGTACAATTTCGTGGAAAATTCGTGCGAAATCAGATATTACTTGAAATGCCAAAAAAATTCATGTATCATAAACAAGGAATCAAAAAATGTGCGGACCGTGAGTGTCAAGCGTTCGCCTGAATGATAGTTCGCAGGACGGCTCTTCCAAAATATACCGGGCCGGTCCAAATGGGAGGAAACAGATATGGTAAAGAAAAAACCAGCTGCCCAGGCTAAGACAGCAGAGAACGAGACAGTAAAAGTAGAGACCAAAGCAGCAGAAAAAACAACCGCAGCAGAGAAAGAAGCTGTAAAAGAAGTTGCAAAAGAAGTTGTAAAGGAAACTGCAGCAGCAGAGGAAGCACCTGCAAAAGCAGAAGAAAAACCGGCAGCAAAAGCTGCAAAAACAACCCGCACAACAGCAAAGAAAACAACGACAAAGAAAGCGGCTGCACCGAAAAAACCAGCAGCAGCGAAAAAGCCGGCAGAGAAAAAATCACCTGCAAAAGCAGCAAAGAAAGAAGCGGAGCAGGAGATGATTCTGCAGTTCGGCGGAAGAGAAATCAAGGAGAAAGATCTGTACGAGAGAATCCAGCAGATCTGGATCGAAGGATATGGCAAGAAAGCAGAAGAATTAAAGAGCCTGAAGGTTTATGTAAAACCGGAGGAATTTACTGCTTACTACGTAATCAATGATGATGTAACCGGAAGCATTGATCTGTAAGTATTATGTACCAGCTCTGCAGGAGCAAGAAAAAAGCGTGAGCTTTTCCGAAAAGAAAAGAGCTCACGCTTTTTGATGCCTGTTCCGGCATCAGGATGTTATACCGGGATGATTAGTACTGGCCAGAAGAACCGCCGGACATCTGGCGTTCCTGCTGCTCAATCATCTTTTTGACCATATAACCTCCGACAGAACCATTCTGTTTGGAAGTCAGGTTACCGTTGTAGCCATCACTGAGCGGCACGCCGAGTTCGCTTGCCACCTCAAATTTGAATTTGTCCAGAGCGCCTTTTGCTTCTGGTACTGCTGCGGTATTCGATGAACGATTCGCCATGTTCATTCCCTCCTTTATCTTTGTGCTTGTTAAAAGCTGCTGTGAAGCAGATCCGGATGTGTTTTTCATCTGTTCTGCTACGGTCATAGTATGTGGAAAGAAAACAAAAATAAACTTCCAGATTCTGTATTTTTTCCGGAAAAGCGGAGAAAGTAAAAGAAGAAGGAAAAATGGAACGGCAGAAAAAAATATAAAAACTGTGTAAAAAATTCACAAAAAGAATTGCGTATTGAAAATAAATTTGTTATAATTGCTGTACATGGTAGTAAAAACAGGAGAAGGGGCGGTTTGCAGTAATGAATATTGGAATCATAGCACACAACAGCAAGAAGAGTCTGATCGAGGATTTCTGTATTGCATACAAGGGAATCCTCATGAAACATGAGGTGTACGCCACCGGAACCACCGGACGGCGGATTGAAGAGGTGACGAACCTTCATGTACACAAGTTTCTGCCTGGAAGCGTAGGCGGAGACAAACAGTTTACCGAGATGATTGAACGCGGCGATATGGATATGGTAATTTTCTTTTACAATCCGACGATGATCAATCCGAAAGAGCCGGATGTCTACAAAATTATCCGTACCTGCGACCAGTACAATATCCCGATTGCAACAAATATCGGAACCGCGGAGTCTCTGATTTTGGGACTTGCAAGAGGAGATCTGGACTGGAGAGAGCAGTTGAAAGCCGACTGATCCATCAAACAAAAACAGTAAGGACGAAAATAAGACCAACATGAGAGTAATAGCAGGAAAATGCCGGAGTCTTCCATTAAAGACGGTTCCCGGCAGACAGACCCGGCCGACGACGGACCGGATCAAAGAAACCTTATTTAACATGCTTCAGCCGTATCTGCCGGATGCGCGTTTTCTCGATCTGTTCGCCGGAAGCGGGGCGATCGGAATCGAGGCGTTGAGCCGCGGCGCCGAGCGCGCGTGGTTCGTAGAGCAGAACAAAGCTGCAGCAGACTGTATCCGGCAGAATTTAAAATTTACGAAGCTGGAACAGCAGGCAGTGCTCCTGCCCATGGAAGCGCATGCAGCTCTGCAGTCGCTTCAGGGACAGGAGCCTTTTGACTGCATTTTTATGGACCCGCCATACGATAAGGGACTGGAAAAGGACGTGCTGTATGCGTTCCGCGACGCCTCTTTTATCGGTGAGGATACCT